>CABVDJ010000004.1 GCA_902497025.1 uncultured Collinsella sp.
TGACCGGTGGACGGCACCGAGCCGTACGCTTGACTTGAAGAAGGGGGAGGCCTCGCGGCCTCCCCCTTTTTTGCGTTAACACTTCACAAATGAGTTGCATTTCACCTGTAACCCGATTGGGCTTATGGGTAATGAGCTTTTATTTAAAGACAATAAATCGAATCACAAGGGCAACTGCTATGACCACAATGATCAAAAGCAGGAAATGGAGTCGATGCTGCTTACGTCGTTTACTTGATGAAACGAAGATCGTTTTCCCTTGTTTTGGCGTCTCGAGATAACGAGCCGAATGCGTTAAGGTTTGCTTAGGTCGAGGACCTCTTTGCTGCCGAGTTGCGGGCGTTTTCGTCGGGTCGTCACTGATTGAGCTGTTTTTTGATAACGGTGCATCTTTCAGATATACAGGGTCTCCCGAGGCGACGCCCATATGTTTACGTCCCGTTTGGGCATCCTCGAGCGTTTGATATCGGTTTCTCGTCACATAATCGGGCTCTGGGTCATTGATGGGCTCTTGCGAGATGTGGGGGCGATGGAACCGTGGCGGCTGCGTAGAAGTATCTTCGCCCTGCGTCGGCATAAACATATTGTTCTGGTTTTGGTCGTCCATGATGCCCTTTAGCTCGTTACCAACAACGTGTACGCGCTCATTGTAAGCCCCTTGTTATTTGTAGCTGCGAACATACTTGTTATTTAAGCTCTGGTTCAAAGAACCTTAACCTTACTAAAACCTGAGTCATACACACTTAGATATGCTTATAGTACTGGACTCAAAAAACTTTATAGTCGATGTATATATGGGCACTGGGTGGGCATATATAAGAGCGTCAAAAGAAGTCCCAGTCACCTAGAAGATGGCTCGGCAGTCCTTAAAAGGAGTGGTAAACATGGCAAGCATGGTTCCTTATCGTTCGGTTTTTGGCGTTCGTCCTTCTGCTAGCTCGCTGTTCGATCTGTTTGATGATATGACCGACCTTGCAAACAACTCGATTGCCTCCAAGGCGTTTCCCGTTGACGTTGAGGACAAGGGCGATGGCTACGAGGTCAAGGCGTATCTGACCGGTGTCGCCAAGGATGACATCGACGTTGAGCTCAATGAGGGTCGCCTGTCCATCAGCGTGAACGTCGAGGAGAGCGCCGAAAACGAGGGTAAGAACTTCCTCCAGAAGGAGTTTAGCTCGTACAGCGCGACGCGTGGCGTATATCTGAAGGACGCTTCGAGCGAGGGCCTCTCTGCAAAGTATGCTGACGGCATCCTGACCGTTACGGTTCCTAAGATCGTCGAGAAGAAGAACGTCACGAAGATCTCCATCGACTAACGATGGCTCTGCTTCAATCGAGAGTATGAGTTAAGGGGGCTGGGAAGTGATTCCCAGCCCCCTTTTGTTGTCTTGAGGGGCTATTGAATAGTTGTCGGTTGATACTGACTTGCAGGGCGTATCGAGAGCTTCCGTGGCCCTTGAAGACGGGTGGCAGAACTGCCGAGTTCATCATCGAGACTTGCATCAAGCGCGTTGGCATAGCTTTTGACGGTAAGGCTTGGACGATTATTGTCCTGGCTGATATGCATGGCGATGAGCTGTTCGGTGCGATCGGTAACAAGTTCGCGCGCGGCTTCGGCGGCCTGGTTGTTGGAGAGATGCCCCTTTGTGGACAGGATGCGCTCCTGAAGAAAGCGTGGGTACGGTCCTTCGCGTAACATAGTTACATCGTGGTTACTTTCGAGCGCGAGAACTCGACAGTCTTTGAGGATGCCTATGGCCTTGCTCGATAGCTCTCCGGTGTCGGTGGCAAACCCAATGGAATCATCGAGAGCATTAAATCGATAGCCGACAGGATTGATGACATCGTGCGATGTTGAGTAGGTTTGCACGTGGATGCCGGCAATGGGGAGCGTGTCGCCGGGGTCAAATTCCTCTACGGGCAGGTGCGCGAGGTTTTCTTTGCATGAAAGGGTGTCCCTGCTGGCAAAGAGGGGACCATGCCAGTGCTTGCACCATACATCGAGCCCCTTGATATGGTCACCATGCTCATGGGTGATTACTAGAGCGGCGACGTCGTCTGCCGAGAGGCCAAGCTCCGCCATGCGTTTAAGTGTCTCGCGGCGGGACAGGCCGTTGTCGATCATGATGAGCCCCTGAGGCCCCTCGACGAGTGCGCAGTTGCCTTTTGAGCCGCTGCCGAGGATATGAAGGTGCAGGCGAGACATAAGATTCCAAAGGATACAATGAGTGCGGACGAATAGAGGAGGAAGCGAATGCCAACGGTATCTCAGCACTATGGACATCATGCCGCGCCGAGGACGGATAAGAACGTTCTGGCAACGCGGCAGACCGCTGCCCCCGTAGTGCTCATGGTATCAGGCGGTGCGGACTCGACGGCGCTGCTCCTTATGGCTTGCACATCAAAGCTGGATATCCAGGACGGGCGCGGCATCGCTTCCATTGCACGCGAGCGTTTGCACGTGCTGCATGTGAACCATCATCTGCGCGGGGAGGCATCCGATGGCGACGAGGCCTTTGTACGTGATTTGTGCGTGCAATACGGCTTGCCGCTGTGCGTTGAGCATGCCTATTTTGATGACGAATCGGGCAATATCGAGGCTGCGGCCCGCGAGGTGCGCTATGCCGCGGCACGGAGATATGTTCGCGAACTTTGTGCCGAATCGGGCGCACCGCGGACGGCGGCTCGTATCTGTACCGCGCATACCTCGTCGGACCGCGCGGAAACATTTTTGATGAATGCCATTAAAGGGTCGGGTCCCGCGGGTCTATCAAGCATTCCACGCCGTCGGAACATTGTGGTGCGCCCCTTGCTCGACCTCACGCATGATGAGCTCGTGAGCTATCTGCAGGTGCACGGTCAGCCGTGGCGGGAAGATGAAAGCAACGAGGACGTTTCGTACCTGCGCAACTATGTGCGCCATCGGGTGATGCCGGTGGTGGCGCAGCGCAACGCGAACGTCTGTAAGACGATTGGCGCCGCTTGCGAAATTCTGGGCGACGAAGATGCCTTTCTTTCTCAGCTTTCGGCACAGGCGTTTCGAAGCTGCCTGCGCAAGGAGGCGGCGGGCGCACTGGTGCTCGATGCGCGCCGTCTTGCCGCCGCTGAGGTTGTGATTGCACGGCGTATCGTGCGGTTGGCGATTAAGCGTATCGATCCCGACGCGCGACCGGAGATGCGGCATGTAGAACGGGTACTTGCCTGCGTCGCTGCGGGCTCGGGCTCGGTTACGCTTCCTGCGGGAATTGATGCCCGTGTGGAGTTTGGCATGCTGGCGCTCAAGGCCCCGGCGGCGCGCGAGGGCTTAGTGGCCGACTGGATCTCCGTTCCCGGTCGTCTGCCGCTGGGGACGGGGCGTATGCTGACAGCAGAGCCGATGGCTGTGGAGCCGGGGTGCGATATCGTGCACCGTGCCCGCGAGCTTGCTGCTGCCGGAGAGGTTGCGGCCTTGGTGGATGCGGCGGCCCTGGGGTTCGCCGACCGCGATAGCGAGCGGATGCTAGCCGGCTCGCGCGGGGAGATTCCCGCCGAGGCGCGATTGGCGCGCCTGTGGGTGGATAGCCCTGTGCCGGGAGACGTGATGTGCCCGTTGGGGATGAGCGGTCGTAGCAAGAAAGTGTCAGACCTGTTGAACGAGGCGCGCATTCCTGTTTCAGACCGCTCTGGCGTACCCGTGGTAAGAACGGCTCCGGGAGGTGCCGTAGTATGGGTCGCGGGCGTTCGCGCGGACGAACGTTTTAAGTGCACGGCGGCGACGCGCGTGGCCTATCTGCTTCGCGTGGTCGATGCGGAATAGCGCTTCGCGCCAGCTATTCTGTGCGACGTTGACGGTATTCCCGCGCTGATGGCGCACGTGCTGGTAAATATACCCCGTGCGCTGCTAGAATGTGTAGTTCGCGTCCATGCGGCGGTGCGTGGGCGATAAGCACAAGAAAGGGTTGTCATGGCTTCTCAACATCCGGATATCGAGAAGGTTCTGTTTACGCAGGAGGATATCGACGGTATCGTCTCTCGCCTAGGCGAGCAGATTACTCGCGACTACGCGGGTAAGGATCTGGTGCTGATTGCGGTCCTGCGCGGCGCCGTGGTCTTTATGGGCGACCTGATGCGCAAGATCGAGCTGCCGACCAACATCGATTTCATGGCTGTTTCGAGCTATGGCGACGGTGTGAAGTCCTCGGGCATCGTGCGTATCATTAAGGACTTGGATATCGACATCCGCGGTCGCGACGTGCTGATCGTCGAGGACATTCTGGACTCGGGCCTGACGCTCAAGTATCTGATGAAGAACCTCGAGAGCCGCAAGCCCGCCTCGCTGGAGGTTGCCGCCTTCCTGTGGAAGGACGTTGAGGACCGTACCTCGGCCGTCACGCCCAAGTATGTTGGAACCCATTGCCCCGATGCCTTTGTGGTGGGCTACGGCCTCGACTATGCCGAGCGCTATCGTAACCTTCCGTATCTGGGCATTTTGAAACCGGAGGTTTATTCGTAAGATGCCCGACGACCGTAACGATAACAATTCCCAGACTCCCCGGGAGCCTAAGATCCCGGGGATGCCCGGAGGCAAGAAGCCCACGCGTACGGGCTGGCTGTATTTTATTTTGGCTTGCGCGCTTCTGGGCTACGCCTTCTTTAACATGGGCTCCGGCTTTGCCAATTCCAGCAATACCGTAAAGCTCGCGACGAGCGAGATGGTCAACGCCATTAAGCAGGATCGCGTCGAAGATTTGACCTATACGGTTCAAGACGGAAGCGTGGCGGGTCATTACTGGAAGACGAAAAAGGACAAGGGCGACACGAGCGAGCTCAAGAGCTTCTCCTCGACCTATGTCGGCTCCGATTCGCTTGCCGAGCTTATGGCGGAGCACCCCGATACCAAGTACATCGTCAACACCAATGACCCCGATTTTTGGGGCGACTTGGCGATGAGTGTGCTGCCGACGATCGCCCTGATTGCCATCATGTTCTACTTTATGCGCCAGATGATGGGTGCCAACAACAGGAACATGCAGTTTGGCAAGACCAACGCCAAGACCAACGAGGCCACGCGCCCCAAGGTTAAGTTCGAGGACGTTGCCGGCGTGGACGAGGCAGTCGAGGAGCTCGAGGAGATCCGTGACTTTTTGAGCGATCCGGATCGCTATCGCAAGCTGGGCGCCAAGATCCCGCGTGGCGTGTTGCTGGTGGGCCCTCCGGGCACCGGTAAAACGCTGCTGGCCAAGGCCGTTGCCGGCGAGGCGGGCGTGCCGTTCTTTAGCATCTCGGGTTCTGACTTTGTCGAGATGTTCGTGGGTGTCGGCGCCAGCCGCGTGCGTGACCTCTTTAAGGAGGCCAAGTCCCAGGCCCCGTCGATCATCTTTATCGACGAGATCGATGCCGTGGGGCGTCAGCGCGGAGCTGGCTTGGGCGGCGGTCACGACGAGCGCGAGCAGACGCTCAACCAGCTGCTGGTCGAGATGGAAGGTTTTGAGGAAAGCGAGTCGGTCATCCTGATCGCCGCGACCAACCGTCCTGACATCCTGGATCCGGCATTGCTGCGTCCCGGTCGTTTTGACCGTCAGGTTACGGTCGACCGTCCGGATGTGAAGGGCCGCGAGCAGATCTTGCGCGTGCATGCCGAGAACAAGCCGATGGACGAGGACGTGAAGTTTGAGAAGCTCGCCCAGATGACCGTTGGCTTCACCGGCGCCGATCTGGCAAATCTGCTCAACGAGTCTGCGCTGCTGGCTGCCCGCCGCCATCGTTCCGTGATCTCGATGGACGAGGTCGAGGAGTCGATGGAGCGCGTGATTGCCGGACCGCAACGCAAGGGTCGCGTGATGACCGAAGCCGAGCGCACCACGATTGCCTACCATGAGAGCGGCCACGCCCTGGTGGGCCACATCCTGGAGCACTCCGATCCGGTTCATAAGATCTCGATCGTCAGCCGCGGTCAGGCCCTGGGCTACACACTGCAGCTTCCGCAGGAGGATCACTTCCTCAAGACCAAGAACGAGATGCTCGACGAGCTCGCCGTGTTCTTGGGCGGTCGCGTTGCCGAGGAGCTCATGTGCGACGACATCACGTCGGGCGCGAGCAACGATCTGGAGCGCGCGACTAAGATGGCGCGCGAGATGGTCACGCGCTTGGGCATGAGCGAGGAGTTGGGCACGCAAGTGTTTGGCGAGGCGCAACATCAGGTGTTCCTGGGTCGCGACTATGCCGATCACCAGGATTACTCCGAGGAGACGGCGCGTCGCATCGACATCGAGGTCCAGCGCATTATGCGTGAGGCCCATCGCCGTGCGGTCGAGATTTTGGATGCCCGTCGCGATCAGCTCGATCTGATGGCGAAGGTGCTGCTTGAGCGCGAGACCGTCGAAGGCGACGCCGTGAACGCCCTACTCGACAACGAGTGGGATGCTTACCTTGAGCGCGAGGGCGATATCCTGGCGGCCAAGGAGGAGCGCAACGCCAAGGCGGCCGGCATGCCGACCAAGAAGCGCTCGCCTCGCATGAGCGAGGAGGAGCTGGCGGCTGATGCTGCGGCCTTTGCGCAGGCGGCCATGCAGGAGGATGCCGAAGCCGCATCCGATGATGCCGGTGATGGCAATGCTGTCAACGCTGACGGCAACACCGACGCCGACAAATAGTTCTTGTAGCGAAAGCCTCTGCGGGGAAACCTGTGGAGGCTCTTTCTTTTGAGCGATATGTTGATTGGGGACAGACTTAAATGAGCGTTTTCACGCATTTAAGTCTGTCCCCAATCAACATTGCTGCGGCACTTTGCTCAGCTAAAGCGTACAATAGCGCCTATGCGAAAGGGGAACAGATGATCAACGAAACTATGTATGCTCGCGGTGCGGAAAGCTCCATCATCCGTGAGATCTTTAGCTATGGCCTTGAGCGCAAGGCACAGATCGGCGCGGAGAACGTATTCGATTTTTCGCTGGGTAACCCGAGCGTTCCGGCACCTGCCGCCGTGGCTGAGTCCATTAAGAAGGCCTTGGAGCTGCCGAGCGACCAGCTGCATGGATACACGCCTGCGCCGGGTCTGCCGCAATGTCGAGCAGCCGTCGCCGACTCGCTCAACCGTCGCTTTGGCACGAGCTATGAGGGCAAGGACGTCTTTATGACGGTGGGTGCCGCGGCTTCGCTCACCTGCACGCTCAACGCGATTACCAATCCGGGCGACGAGGTCATCGTTATCGCTCCGTACTTCCCGGAGTATCGCGTGTGGATTGAGAAGGCCGGCTGCACGTGTGTTGAGGCGCTCGCCGATGAAGATACGTTCCAGCTGAGCGTGAGTAACGTGCTCAAGGCGATTACCGATAAGACGGCTGCCGTCATCATCGACTCGCCCAACAATCCGACCGGTGCCGTATATACACGCGACACGCTGACGCGACTGGCCAATGTTCTGCGCGAGGCCAACGCTCAGCGCGATCCCGAGAATCCGATTATGCTCATCTCTGATGAGCCGTATCGCGAGATTGTCTATGGCGCCGAGGTGCCTTGGGTGCCTTCGATCTACGAGCGCACCATCGTGTGCTACTCGTATTCCAAGTCGCTTTCGCTACCGGGCGAGCGCGTCGGGTGGATCCTGGTTCCCAATACGAATCCTCAGGCAGCTCGTCTAATGCCCGCCGTTGCCGGTGCCGCCCGCACGCTGGGCTTCGTGTGCGCACCGGCCCTCTTCCAGCGTGTAATCATCGACTGCATTGATGAACCGAGCGATGTCGAGGCCTATGCGCGCAACCGCACCGCGCTTACCGATGCACTAGCGGAGTACGGCTACACCTATGTTGAGCCGGATGGCGCGTTCTACCTATGGGTGAAAGCGCTGGAGTCCGATGCGAATGCGTTCTGTGAGCGCGCGAAGAAGCATGAGCTGCTCGCGGTGCCTTCGGATAGCTTTGGCATGCCGGGCTGGTTCCGCCTGGGCTACTGCGTGAGCTATGAGACAATCGTCAACTCTCTGCCTGCCTGGAAGCAGCTGGCCGACGAATATCGTCGAAAGTAAAGCGCTCTGCTTACAATGTTTTACGTGAAACGGGGTTTGGTTTTAAGCCAGACCCCGTTGTCTATGCCGTTGTGTGATTGGGATGAAGCAGTTTTACGACTGCCGAAAGCTATGCGTACAATGAATATACGCGACGGCCATACTGGACAAGGAGACCCGATGCCCTACCTTCTTTCTTGTGATATTCATACTCATACGATGTTCTCTGCGCATGCGTACTCAACCATCGAGGAGAACATCTATTGGGCGGCGGAGCGCGGCCTTCAGGTGCTCGGTTCCGCCGATCATTTAAGCTCGATGGTTACGCCTTGTCCCAATGACCTGCGCAGTTTCCAATTCTTTATTAACCAGGATATCTGGCCGCGCATTTGGAGCGGCGTGCTGGTGCTGCGTGGTGCCGAGGCTGATATCGTTTCGCTGGACGGCAGCTTGTTTGGCGAAGACATTCCCGTTTCGCTCGATATCGCCGGCGATTCGTATAGTCGTGAGCATTCGCTGTTCGATTTGGTGACGCGTAATTTGGATTATTTGGTGGCAAGCGTGCATAACCCGCAGTTTGCCGAAGGCGCGACGCTCGCCCAAACGACCCAGATGTATATCAATGCCCTGGAGTACCCCAAGGTGTTCATGCTGGGTCACACGGGGCGTTCGGGCGTGCCGTTCGATATCGACGAGGTGCTGTTGGCAGCTAAGGCCAAGCACAAGATTATCGAGATCAACAACCATAGTCTTGAACACGGTGTCGACACTGAGCATTGGGCCGTATGCCGCAAGATCGCCGAGCGCTGCGCCGAGCTGGGCGTGGGTATTGGCGTGTCGACCGATGCCCACATTGGCATGGCCATTGGCAAGCTCGATCACGCGCGCAAGATGCTCGACGAGATTCACTTCCCGCTGGATTTGATCGTGACGCGCGACCGCGAGACGCTGCTGCGCGAGATGGCGGCAGCCGGCGTGTGTGACCTGCGCAAGGGGATGTAGCGGAGTTCATAAACCAAGCGAAGGGGGCGGTCCAGACGGGCCGCCCCCTTTCTTGTCTCGAAAATCTACCGGGGTGGATTAGCGGCGCTCGAGGACCGCTACGGTTTCGGTGTGGTCGGTATGGGGGAACATGTCGACGGGCGTGATCTTGAGCAGGCGATAGCCTCCGTCGAGGAGCTGGTGCAGGTCGCGCTCTTGGGTCACAGGGTTGCAGCTGATATAGGTGATGCGGCGCGGCTTGAGTGCGCAGGCGGCTTCGAGGAGCTCGGGGGTGGAGCCGGCGCGCGGCGGGTCGATGGAAAGGACATCGATCCGCTCGTTGTTGTCGGCGGCGTCCAGGATGTAATCGGTGGCGTCGTCGGCCATAAACCAAGCGCTGCGGGTGAGGCCGTTGAGCTCGGCATTGCGACGTGCGTCGGCAATGCCCGCCGGGTTGCGCTCCACGCCGAGCAGCATAATGCCGATGCCCTTGTCCTGGGCATCCTTCGCGGCGCACAGACCGATGGTGCCGCTACCACAGTAAGCGTCCATAAGAATGTCACCCTGCTGCAGGTCCATGCCGTCAATCGCGAGCTGATAGAGCAACTCGGTCTGCTGCGGATTGGTCTGGTAGAACGCGGTGGGGGAGATATCGAACTCGCAGCCGAGCAGCTGGTCGCGCATGCATTCGGCGCCATAGACGATACGAGTCTCCTCACCCAAGATGGCATTGCCGGGGCGACCGTTGATGTTCTGAGCGACGGTGACGATATGCGGATCAAGCGCCGCGACGGCTTCAAAGAACTCCTGCGCATGCGGCAGGTCGCGCTGAGCGGTCACGAGGGTGACCATAATCTGGTCGGTGCGCCAGCCGCAGCGAACGACGGCATAGCGAAGCAGCCCCAGATGCTTGTCTTCGTTAAAGGCGGGAATATGCAGACGTTCGGCCTCGCGAGCGATGCCGTTGAGAATCTGACGAGCGCCCGGCGCCTCGACAGGGCATTCAGGAACAGCAACGATTCTGTGTGTCCCACGTTCAAAAAAGCCGCAGCGGACAGCGCCCTCTTTGCCGGGAGCAAACGGAGTGGCAGCCTTATGACGAAAACCACGCGGCGCAGGATACTTGCCCGGGTCGCCCAAGGTAACACCCATACCGCGAATGGGGTCGACGGCGATGCCCTCGCGCTCACAAAGAGCGGCAAAAAGCTCCTCCATAGCAGCCTGCTTGGCGGCGAGCTGCTTCTTATAAGGACGATTGAGCGCCGTGCACCCACCACAAGCCCGCACGATGGAACAAGGCGACTTGGGATCCACGATCTTTCGCGCAGGCTGAGCCGAATCCTTGCGTGAGTCCTTGGAACGAACGTGAGACGCTTTATCCCCGCCGTGACGAGAGCCAGAACGCTTGGTCTTAACCTTGCCTTTGGCCGACTTACCCTTCGCATCCTGAGATGGCTTGGATTTCTTAGAAGATTTTTTCTCCTCCGACCCCTCAGCCGCCTCGATCAAAGCACGACGAGCCTTACGCTCCGCACGAGATTCTGCCATCAATAACTCCACTAATTCATGAATTTAAGCTGCAAGTATTGTACCGTTCCAAGCCAGCAGACGATATGCAAGCGGTTTATTCGTGTTAGTGATAAGCCCAACGACGTTTGCCCGCCGGGTGCCGGGGCAGGGGTTAAGTTTGTCGCGAGTTCCGCACGAACAGGAGAGCACTTAATGTGCTCTCCGTCGTGAGCAGGACTGTAGAGCAGCAAACTTAACCCCTGCCCCGGCACCCGGCGGGCAAGCCCTCCCTTGTACTCCATCTCACTAAAGTGTATGATTCTGAACGTTACATGACTCACTTTACCTAACTAAAGTGCCATCAAGGGGGAATACCATGAATACCGATATGTCTCGTCGTCAATTTGTTGGTCTAGCCGGTTCGCTTGCCACGGTGCTTGGCCTCGGCCTGGTAGGCTGCGGCGGTGGTGCCGGCAAGGGCTCCGCTGCTGGCTCTGCCGCGGCCAAGGATGTGAAGGGCGCTGCGGAGTCCAAGAAGCTCGTGGTGGGCTTTGACAAGTCCTACCCTCCGTACGGCTTTGTGGGCGACGATGGCGAGTACGCCGGTTTTGACCTCGATCTGGCTAAGGCCGTTGCCGATAAGCAGGGCTGGGATGTCGATTACGAGGCCATCGATTGGGATGCCAAGGACACGCTGCTCAACTCCGGCGCCATCAACTGCATCTGGAATGGCTTTACCATGGAGGGCCGCGAGGACGACTACACGTTCTCCGAGCCTTACATGCTCAACGAGCAGGTGCTCGTGGTCAAGAAGGACGCGGGTATCAAGAGCTGGGACGATCTTGCCGGCAAGACCGTGATTACCCAGACTGATTCCGCTGCGCAGGATGTGCTCGAGGGCGACCAGAAGGATCTGGCCGCGACGTTTGCCACGCTCGATACCATCGGCGAGTACAACACGGCGTTTATGCAGCTCGAGAGTGGTGCAGTCGATGCCGTTGCCTGTGACCTCTCGATCGCTCAGTATCAGCTTGCCGCCAAGCCCGATGCCTATACGCAGCTCGACAAGCCGCTGTCCAGCGAGCACTACGCCGTTGGCTTCAAGAAGGGCGACACCAAGTCCGCCGATGCCGTGACCGAGTCGCTCAAGGCACTCTACGAGGATGGCACGGTCAAGGACCTCTGTGATAAATATGCAGATTACGGTCTATCCTTCGACAACTGGGTGCTCAAATAGCGGCTTTCCCAGGCACCCGATTTTGCCGTTCAAACCGTCGCTTGCGTACATTTAGTACGCGGCGCTCCTCTTTCACGGCAAACTCGGGCACCTGGAAAACCCGCTTTAGCATTGGGTTCGCTGTTCCGTTACTGTGAAAGAGAGCTTGGGTTGTCTATTCAGGTCATGATGCAGATGCTTGGCCAGGGGTTCTTGGTCAGCTTGCAGCTGTTTGTGCTGACGCTGCTGGGGTCGATTCCGCTGGGAATCCCCGTGGCGTTTATGCGCATGAGCAAAATTGCGCCGCTCCGCTGGATTGCGCGCATCTACATTTCGGTCATGCGCGGTACGCCGCTCATGTTGCAGATGTTTGCCATCTACTTTGCCCCGTACTACGTGTTTGGCATTTCGCTCACGCCCGATTCCAAGTGGACGGCGTGCGTCGTGGCGTTCATCATCAACTACGCCGGTTACTTTGCCGAGATCTATCGCTCGGGCTTGCAGTCCATTCCGCGCGGTCAATACGAGGCTGCCGAGGTGCTGGGCTACTCGCGCATGCAGACGTTTCTGTATATCGTGATGCCGCAGGTCGCCAAGCGCATTTTGCCGGCGATGGGCAACGAGATCATCACACTGGTCAAAGACACGTCGCTGGCGTTTGCCATTGGCGTGGGGGAGATGTTCTCGACGGCCAAGGCACTGGTCGCCTCGCAGGTGAGCATGGTGCCGTTTGCAATCGCGGCGCTGATTTACTGGGTCTTTAACTTTGTGGTCGAGATGCTGCTGGGCGCCGCCGAAAAGAAGCTGGACTATTATCATGACTAACTCAGTGATGAAAATCGAAAGCGCGCGCAAGGCGTTTGGCGGCAATGAGGTGCTCAAGGATATCTCACTCGAGGTCAAGCGCGGTGAGGTCGTGGCGATTATCGGGCCTTCGGGCGGCGGTAAGTCCACGCTGCTGCGCTGTGCCACGCTGCTCGAGACGCTCGACGGCGGCTCGCTCTCGTTTGGCGACCTTGCCGTCGCGACGGATGCGGGTTCGGGCGCGATGTACGCAAAGGGCGATGTACCTAAACAGGCGCGCTCGCGGTTCGGTCTGGTGTTTCAGAACTACAATCTGTTCCCGCACTATACCGTGATGAAAAACATCACCGATGCACCGATCCGCGTGCTTAGGCGTCCGCGCGAGCAGGCGGAGGCCCGCGCACACGAGCTTATTGCACAGATGGGGCTTACGGGTAACGAGAACAAGGTACCCTGCGAGCTTTCGGGCGGTCAGCAGCAGCGCGTGAGTATTGCCCGCGCCCTGGCGCTCGACCCGGAAATCTTGTTCTTTGATGAGCCGACCTCGGCGCTCGATCCAGAGCTGACGGCTGAGGTGCTGCGCGTCATCAAGGATTTGGCCGCGCAGAATATGACGATGGTGATCGTGACGCACGCGATGCAGTTTGCCCGCGACGTTGCCGACCGCGTGGTCTTTATGGATGGCGGTCGTATTGTCGAGGAGGGTCCTGCCGAGCAGGTTATCGATCATCCGCGCGAGCAGCGTACACGCGAGTTCTTGAGCCGTATCGAGGGATAGGCTCAGCTATTTGCTCAACTATTTATTGAGGTGAAACCGCCGCAGGTCTTATGATCTGTGGCGGTTTTTTGCATCCGCGGGGTTCAATAATCGCCTCGCATGCGTTCTCCTTCCTCTCGCCGCCTGTATCCATACGTGCGCCGAAAGGTGTGCATGGACAGTCGCCCGTGAGGGTAGGGTGATGGCATAGGACATTTGGAGGGTGAGTCGGCTCGGCTGCCGACCATGCTGCTCCCGGGACGGCACCGACCGCGAACTCTCCCCGTTGGCGTCGCGCATTGCGCGCGGCCCTGCAAGGAGGTCATCATGGGTGCTCCCAAGACCGGTAACGTAAGGAACGTGGTGCTCGTAGGCCAAGGCGGGGTGGGCAAGACTTCACTCGCCGAGGCCATGCTCCACCTTTCCGGTAAGACCGCCCGCCTGGGCGGCCACGACGGCACCAAGCCCACGCTCGACTATGACCCCGAAGAGGTCAAGCGTTCGTTCTCCATCTCGACGACCATTGCGCCGATCGACTGGAAGGGCGCGCGCATCAACGTGCTCGATGCCCCGTGCTACCCCGATTTTATCGGCGACGCCTTTGCCGCGATGAGCGTCTGCGAGACGGCTCTGTTTGTGGTCGACGCCGAGGCCGGCCCGCAGCCTACGACGGTTAAGCTCTGGTATGCGGCGGAGGACCTGCGCCTGGCGCGTGCGGTGTTCGTGAACCGCCTGTCGCGCTCCGAGGCCAGCTTTACGACCACCATGGACCTGCTGCAGGAGCGCTTTGGTACACGCTTGGGCGCCGTGACCCTGGGCTGGGGCGAGGGCGAGGACTTTGACGGCATCATCGACCTCGTGCGCATGAAGGCGCGCCATTGCAACGGCACCGAGGCCGTTGAGTCGGAGATTCCCGAGGAGTATCGTGCCCAGGCCGAGGAGGCCCATGACCATCTGTGCGAGCTCGTTGCCGAGGCCGACGATGAGCTGATGATGAAGTACCTGGAAGGCGAGGAGACGCTGACGCAGGAGGAGCTTGAAGGCCTGCTGTCAAAGGCGATCGCCGAGCGCATCTTTGTGCCGGTCTTTGCGGGCGATTGCATTAAGGAGCAGGGCGTCAACTCACTGATGGACGACATCGCCACATACTTCCCAGCGCCGACGGACTACGGCGAGATGCCGCTCATCGACGGTGATTCGCTTAAGATCTCGAGCGACGATGACCGCCCGGTGGCGTTTGTGTTTAAGACGCTGGCCGATCCGCAGCAGGGCCGCATCAGCTTTATCAAGGTGCTGACGGGTACGCTTGAGCCGGGTCTTGAGCTGGTCAATGCACGTACCCGCAAGAGCGATCGTCTGGCTCACCTGTATGTGATGTGCGGCCGCGACATGACCGAGGTCGGTCACGCCTATGCCGGCGACATTATCGTGGCGCCCAAGTTGGCGGCAGAGACGGGTGACACGCTCTCCATTACCGGTAAGGTCGAGGCGGCGGCGTTTAAGTTCCCCAACTCGCAATACCGCATTGCCATCGAGGCCGAGAACCGCGGCGACGAAGAGAAGCTCTACACGTTTATCGAGAAGGCGTGCAAGGCTGATCCGACCATGAGTATCGATCGTGACGAGGAGACGGGCCAGACTATCATCTCCGCCGTGGGCGAGGCGCAGGTTTCGGTGCTGCTCAATCGCCTTGAGGACCGTACCAAGGTCGTGGCCAAGAGCGTGCCGATCCGCATTCCGTATCGCGAGACCATCCGCCGCACGGCAAGTGCTCAGGGCCGCCACAAGAAGCAGACTGGCGGTGCCGGTCAGTATGGCGACTGCTGGCTGCGCGTTGAGCCGCTCATCGGGCCCGACGGCACGAGCGATGGCTATGAGTTTGTGGACGAGGTCGTGGGCGGCCGCATTCCGCGCTCGCTGATCCCCGCCGTGGACAAGGGCGTCCAGGAGACCATGAAGGACGGCATCATTGCCGGCTACCCGCTCACGGGCATTCGCGTGGCTGTGTACGACGGCTCGTATCACAGCGTCGACTCCAACGAGATGGCGTTCCGCGCGGCAGCTCGCATCGGCCTGCGCAAGGCATGTGCCGATGCCGACCCGGTGGTGCTGGAGCCCATCGAGGAAATCACGGTGACGATCCCCGAGAGCTACGCCGGCGCCGTGATGGGCGACATCTCGGCCTCGCGCGGTCGCGTGACGGGCATGGAGACCGATGAGCGCGGCGATACCGTGGTTATCGCGCAGGCGCCGCTGGCCGAGCTGACGGATTACTCGACGCGTCTGCGCTCTATCACGCGCGGCACGGGCGACTTTACCATGAAGCCCGCCGGCTACGAGCAGGTGCCTTATGACGTTCAGGCCAAGCTGGTCGAGCGCTATGAGGAGGGCCGCGCCAAGTAGCGTGGGGCGTTGCCTGTAACATACGCGCCGATGCAAGGGCCGCTCTGGGCAATCCGGGGCGGCCCTTTTTGATCCCTGGGGGACGGAGGAAAACGGATCATGTTAGGTTTTCGGGCAGCTTGGTCGGTCCTAGTCTCCCGAGGCTTGATTGCGGCCGGTGGCGTAGTCGATCTGCACGTGCGGCTGCAGGTTGTAGCAATATGCGTGGAAGCAGAGGGTCTTGCCGTGGTCCTCGACCGATTGCGCCTCAAGGCGCACGCCGCGGCAGACGAGCTCCTCTTCGTTATACATGGGTGTGACGCGATAGAGTACGTGGTTACCCGTGTCGCGGATATAGTCGAGAATTTGTTCCTCAAACGGCAACATGCCCGTTTCGTTGAGGTAGCGCGTGCCGGTGAGGAGGTTCTTGCGGTTGGCGTTTTCGCCGCAGAGCGACCAGGCGATAAGGTGGCAGCGGTTGTAGAGGCTCTGGCCCGGAATAAAGTCGTAGCGTTGCTGGTGCCATCCGGCGGGGTGGATGCGCGAGATATCGCCGCGCTCGCCTTGGCCGAGCGATTCGGGACCCACGCAGGCGAGTGCCTTGCGGGTGCGGCCCAGGCTGTCGAGCTTGGAGAATTTCTTAAAGCAGCCCTCTTCTGTAGCGCGCTCGTATTCATCGAGCGTGAATGATGGTGTGCCGAGCGGGTGCGTGCTGTCGGCGCGCAGGGCAACATAGGGGTTACCCGCGTAGTCGGGAACGCTGCTGAGGTATACGCCGCGGGCGCGGTTGAGGTCGGGGTTTTCCACCTCGTCGATGGGGGTGGCGGCGCTATCCGCGGAGGCAACGTTGCCGTTGGTGTTGGTCGCGGTGGATTCGGAGCCATCGCCAGAGTCTTGGCTATTTTGAGAGTCCGAGGAGCTCGCTGTTCCCGATTCGAGCCGGGCGACTAGGTCCGCCTCGTCGTCGGTGCGGCTGGGGCTCTCGTTTTGCTTTTCGGCCAGGGCCGCTGCCTGCTCATCACTTTGCGGCGACAGCAGCTTGGGCGCCTCGTCGAGCGATCCTGTGAACAGCGCAAACCCAAGCACCACGGCGGTGCCGATGGAAAGTACTTGCTTGTAGGCGGACTTGCGCGACATGGAGGCTCCTGGATGGACGGCTGGGAATCTACCAGTCTAGCAGGAGCCGACGGGGGCCGTTCTGTCGAACAAATACTTAAGATTTGGGACAAACGCTACGGATCCATTTGCCCCCATGTTGGGCTTATGGCTAGATTGAGGTGGAGCCGAGCCAATTGAGTTTACATTCGAGAATGCGCTGCTCACCGGGCGTGCTGCTGCCATCGAGTAGCGCGAGGAGCATCTCGGCCGCCTCCCTGCCTTCCTGGTCGACGGGCTCGATGATGGTGGAGACGGTCGGCGTGGTGAGGTTGGTCCAGTCTTCGCAGTTGAGTCCCAAAAGACCGATTTGCTGCGGAAGTAGATGGGCCATGGGCTGGAGAGCCTTGTAGACACGGGGAAGTGCCCACTGATTTTGCACGAAGATAAGGGTTCGCTTGGCGGGGTTGAGCTTGTATTTGAAGTACTCGGTAAGCTCACTGACCGACGGCTTGTTGTGGTCGATGGGAATCGCTTTGTAGAGCTGTCCGTTCGCTGCCAGTGCCTCGGCATATCCCTGAAAACGCTCCATGCGGGTGCGCATTTCGGTCATATTGGCGGCAATGGAGAAAAAGTCCTCGTAGCCGGCATCGAGAAGCGCCTGCGTGGCGTTGTACACACCGTCGTAAAGGTTGGTTTTGATCCAGCTGGTACCTGGGCTATAGATGGCCGCATCGAAAAAGACGACCGGCTTGCCGGCGCGTCTAATGCGGTCGTGCACGGCTTTGAAGTTTGCCGTGGGCTGGATGATAAAGCCATCGACGCCCAGCGAGAGCATTTTGTCGACATACATGAGCTCGGTCTCGGGGTCGAAATTGCTGGTGCAAACGACCGTCTGGTAGCCTGCGGGGAGCATGACCTGCTCCATGCCGTTGAGGACGAGGCCCGCCCACTTGTTGGTGTTATCCAAAATGATGATGGCAATGACGTGGGTCTGCTTGCCGGTGAGCGTTTGCGCTTGGGCGTTGGGAACGTATCCGAGTTCCTTGATGACGCGCGCAATCTTTGCCTGCGTCTTCTCGCTAAGCTTTTCTCGTTTGTCGTTGAGGTAATACGAGACGCTTGCCGTCGAGGTTCCCGCCTCTCGAGCGACGTCTGCGATCGTAACGCGCTGTTTTGCCACAGCGACTCCTTCCGACAGATGAGCATTTTCCAACATGATGACTTTGAGTCTTGGTGAAGGATACGCTTCGGTGAGCGGCTTTTTCCTTTCATATGAGTATGCAACAAATGCGGCATACGGGTGGGGTCGAAATTTGTGACCGGCATGCGCATCTGCCGTCTACCGAGAAAATCAAATACTTCTTGACTTTTGAAATCGAGGGCAAAATCGCAGGATTCATTTTTGGTTAAACGCATAACTAAATCGCATAACCAACGCTCTGACCTGCGCGTTTACCGAAATAAGCTGGCATTAAGAAAAACGAGCACCTATATTGTTCTTGTCGAAAAGACAGCAAGTCCAAACGGCAGGGGATGCTCCGGAGGCCTCCGCAAACGGTGTCTTGCGCACGCAACTCTATGAAAAGAGGGAAGCAATGAAGATCGTAGGCGTTGCCGCCTGTACTGTGGGTATCGCCCACACGTATATGGCCCAGAAGGCGATTCAGGATGAATGCGCCGCCCGTGGCATCGAGTGCAAGGTCGAGGCTCAGGGTGGCCTGGGTATCGAGAATGAGCTCACGCAGGAAGACGTGGACTCCGCCGACCTGGTCCTGGAGTCCGTCGACGTGGGTGTCGAGAACGAGGACCGTTTTGAGCAGAAGATGGCCGAGGGCAAGTTCCTGAAGGTCGGCACCTCTGATGTAATCGCCGATCCGGTAAAGATCATCGACCAGGCCATTGAGATCATCAAGGCGACGGGTGGCGCCGTTGACGCGCCCAAGGCCGAGGCCAAGGCAGAGAAGAAGGCCGTCTCCGCTGCCCCGCAGGCCCCGACACCGGCGTCCAAGCAGTCTATCTTTGCCGATCCTGGCAAGACGCTGCTCAATGCATTCAATACCGGCGTTTCCTATTTTATCCCCATCGTCGTTATCGGCGGCGTGTTTCTTGCCTTCTCGCTGGCATCCGGTACCGCCGGCGCCAACGGCATGGAGGTTACGAACCCGCTGATGGTGAGCCTTAACACCATCGGCATGGCCGGCATCTCCATGATGATCCCGGTGCTTGCGGCATACATCTCCTACTCGATGGCCGGCAAGCCCGCGCTCGCCCCCGGTTTTGTCCTGGGCTACCTGGTCAACAACGCAGTCGTTACCCCTAACGGCAACAGCGTTTCGACCGGCTTCTTGGGCGCCATGATCATGGCGGTCATCTGCGGCTACTTTGTCCGCTGGATGAAGACCTGGAAGGTCAACAACACCATCCAGACCATCATGCCCATCCTGATCATCCCGATTCTGACCTCGCTTGTCCTGGGCATGGCCTATATCTACATCCTGGCCACGCCGCTTGGCTTTGTGATGGACTGGCTCACCGGCGTGCTCGGCAGCCTGCAGGGCGGTTCCGCAGTTGTCCTGGGTCTGGTCATTGGCGTTATGACCGCCTTCGATATGGGCGGCCCCATCAACAAGACCGCCTCGACCTTCACCATGGCCATCATGGCCTCCGGCATCTATGGCCCCAACGGCATGTTCCGCGTCGCCGTCGCCATTCCCCCGATTGCCTGCGGCCTTGCTGCGCTCATCGCCAAGAACAAGTTCGATGACGCCGATCGCCAGATGGGTATCTCCGCACTGTTCATGGGCTGCATCGGCATTACCGAGGGCGCTATCCCCTTCGCGGTCAAGGACCTTGGCCACACCCTGCCCGGCATCTGCATCGGCTCTGCCGTGGGCGCGGCGCTCGCCGCCTTCCAGGGTATCGACTGCTACGTCCCGCACGGTGGCTTTATCGTCGCCCTTGCCACCAACAACGTCGCGCTGTTCTGCCTGGACATCGTGATTGGCGCCGTGGTCGCCGCTGCAATCCTGATTGCCATGAAGCCCACGCTCGACAAGCAGGCCAAGTAAACCTTTAAGGACTCCGGTTGTGCGGAGGGATGGATTTGACTCCGCACAACCGCCCCTACACAACAAAATCCATCCGTACTGATAGGGCCCACATCTGGGTCCCAGGGAACTTTTGTCAAAAATCCTCTGGAGAAGGAGAACAAAATGTCCAACCTCACCATCCGCCAGGCCGTTCAGGGCATGCTCAAACTGCAGGATAGCGGCGATCACGCAACCATGGTCGGCATTGGCCCCATGAGCCCCAACCTGATTCAGGCCGTGTTCGAGCTTGCCAAGGACGAGGATTTCCCGCCCATGTTTATCGCCAGCCGCAACCAGGTCGATATGGACGAGATGGGCGCCGGCTACGTCAACGGTTGGGACCAGACGCGCTTTGCCGCCGACATCAAGAAGGTCGCCGACGAGGTGGGTTACACCGGTCCGTACTACCTGTGCCGAGATCACGGCGGTCCGTGGCAGCGCGACGAGGAGCGTAACGCCCACCTGCCCGAGGACGAGGCCATGGAGCTCGCCCGCAAGTCCTTCGTCGCCGACATGGAGGCGGGCTTTGACCTGCTGATGGTCGACCCCACCAAGGACCCCTATCAGATCGGCAAGGTTATTCCGCTCGACGTGGTGCTTCGCCGCACGATCGATCTTATCGACTACCTTGAGCAGTACCGTCGCGAGCATAACCTGCCCGAGGTCGCCTATGAGGTCGGTACCGAGGAGACCAATGGCGGCTTGACCTCTACCGATAAGTACGAGGAGTTCATTTCTCAGCTGCAGCCCGAGCTCGAGAAGCGCGGCTGCCCCATGCCCACCTTTATCGTCGGCCAGACCGGCACCCTTACCCGCTGGACGGAGCAGGTCGGTCACTACAACTTCAAGAACGCCCGCGAGCTTGCCGATATGGCCAAGCGCTATGGCGTGGGCCTGAAGGAGCACAACGCCGACTATCTGGACGACGCGACGCTGCTCGAGCACATCCCGGCACACGTGACCGCCTCCAACGTCGCTCCGCAGTATGGCACCGAGGAGACCCGCGCTTACCTCAAGCTCTGCGCCACCGAGCAGATCCTGGTCGACAACGGTCTGTGCGATGACCCCTCCGACCTGTATCACACGCTGCTGGTCAAGGCTATCAAGACCGAGCGCTGGCGCAAGTGGATGACTGGCGACGACGTCAACCTGCAGGTCGATGACATCCTTGCCGACGATGAGCTCAGCCTGAAGATCCTGGATGTCTCCGGCCACTATGCGTTCAACGATCCCGAGGTCAAGGAGCAGGTCGAGAAGCTCTATCGCAACCTCGCTGCCCAGGACATCGACGGCAAGCGCTTTGTGATCGAGCACATCAAGCGCCCGATCAAGCAGTACGTCGTCGGTCTTAACCTCAAGGGCGTCACGAGCCGCATCGAGAAGGCTCTCGAGGACTAAGTAGCTTTTCCTACACGACGCCGGGCCTGGGGCATGTCCCAGCCGCAGGCCCGGCACACAGGACAAAGGGACATCCCCTTTGTCCTATTTTTTGAGTTTTGGATTCCTTCGAAGGAGTTTGCACCATGAAGTTCTTTATCGATACCGCCAATCTGGACGAGATCGCCGAGGCCAAGAGCTGGGGCTGCCTGGCCGGTGTTACCACCAACCCGTCCCTGTACGCCAAGACCGGCGGCAAGCTTGCCGACTTTGAGCCGCATATGCTCAAGATTGCCGAGCTCTGCGAGGGCCTGCCCGTTTCCGCCGAGTCTACCGCTACCACTGCCGAGGGTATGATCGAGGAGGGCAAGCGCCTTGCCGCCCTCGCCCCCAACATCGTGGTCAAGCTTCCCGTGTGCGAGGCCGGCCTTGCCGCCTGCCGTGCACTGGCCGATGCTGGCGTGCGCGTCAACATGACGCTCGTCTTCTCGCCGACGCAGGCCCTTATGGCCGCCAATGCCGGTGCTCGCTACATCAGCCCGTTTGTCGGTCGTTTCGATGACATCGCCGAGGACGGTATCTCGCAGCTCGACAACGTCGTGACCTGCATTAAGAACTACGACTGGACGGGCAAGAACGTCGACGACACCGTCGAGATCATCACCGCCTCGGTTCGTACGCCCAACCACGTGACCCAGGCCGCGCTACTCGGTGCCGATATTGCGACCGTGCCCATGGCCGCTCTCAAGAAGTGCCTGCATCATCCGCTGACCGACCAGGGCCTCGCCTCTTTTGAGGCTGACTGGCAGAAGGTCGTCGCTCAGGCTTAACGAGTGGATTGCCCCGGCATCGCGTCATCCGGTGCCGGGGTTGTTCTCAAGAGAGGAATTCGTATGACCAACCAGGAGCTGGCGAAGGTCGCCAATGAGGTCAGGAAGGGTGTCGTGACTGCGGTTCACGCGGCCAAGTCGGGACACCCGGGTGGATCGCTCGGTGCTGCCGACATCATGACGTATCTGTACTTTGAGGAAATGAATATCGATCCTGCCGACCCTCACAAGGCCGATCGCGATCGCTTTGTGCTCTCCAAGGGTCACGCGGCGCCGGGCCTGTATTCGGTGTTGGCAAATCGCGGCTATTTTCCCGTCGAAGAGCTCGAGACGCTCCGTCATATTGGCAGCCGACTGCAGGGCCATCCCAACATGAACGACGCCCCTGGTATCGATATGTCCACCGGATCGCTCGGTCAGGGCATCTCTGCTGCAGTTGGAATGGCGCTTGCCGCTAAGCACTGGGGCGACGGCTACCGTGTCTACACGTTGCTGGGCGACGGTGAGTGCGAGGAAGGCCAGGTGTGGGAGGCGGCCATGTTCGCCGGCAACCATGCGCTCGACAATCTTGTTGCCGTCGTCGACCACAACGGCTTGCAGATTGACGGCAGTATCGACGAAGTTAACTCGGCTATGCCGCTTGCCGACAAGTTCCGTGCCTTTAAGTGGCATGTGATCGAGCTCGCCGACGGTAACGACATGGCGCAGATTGCCGCCGCCTTTGCCGAGGCTCGCAAAGTGAGCGACTCGCCCGTGGCCATTATCGCCGAGACGGTGAAGGGCAAGGGCGTCTCCTTTATGGAAAACCAGGTGGGCTGGCACGGCAAGGCACCCAACGATGAACAGCTTGAGCAGGCCATGGCCGAGCTCGCAGCAGCAGGGGAGGAGCTCTAATGGCAGACGTCAAGAAAGTCGCCACGCGCGTTAGCTATGGCGAGGCGCTTGTCGAGCTGGGCAATGAGCGCGATGACTTTGTGGTTCTCGATGCCGACCTGGCCGCCGCCACGCAGACCGGTAAGTTTAAGGCTGCGCACCCTGAGCGCTTCTACGACGCCGGCATTGCCGAGAGCAACCTGATGGGTCTTGCCGCCGGCATCGCGACCACGGGCCGCGTTGCTTTTGCGAGCACCTTTGCGATGTTTGCCGCCGGTCGCGCCTACGAGCAGGTCCGCAATTCCATCGGCTACCCGCACCTCAACGTCAAGATAGGCGCTACCCATGCCGGCATTTCGGTGGGCGAGGACGGCGCCACGCACCAGTGCTGCGAGGATATCGCACTCATGCGCACGATTCCGGGTATGACGGTGGTCGTTCCCGCCGACGACGTCGAGGCCCGTGCCTGTGTGCGCGCCGCCTATGAGTTTGAGGGGCCGGTCTACATGCGCTTCGGCCGTCTGGCAACGCCGGTCATCAACGACCGCGAGGACTATGAGTTCAAGATTGGTCGCGGCGTGGTCGTGCGCGAGGGGTCCGATGCGACCATCATCGCTTGTGGCCTTATGGTCGCCGAGGCGCTCGAGGCAGCCGAGGCGCTCGCTGCCGATGGCATCGACGCCGAGGTCATCAACATGCACACGATCAAGCCGCTTGATGAACGCCTGGTTGTAGCCAGTGCCAAGAAGACCGGTCGCGTGGTCACTGCCGAGGAGCATTCGATTATCGGCGGTCTTGGCGAGGCCGTTGCCTCGGTGCTCGCGGAGCAGCATCCAGTGCCGATGCGTCGCGTCGGCGTGCGCGATGTGTACGGCGAGTCCGGCCCTGCGGTCGATTTGCTGCACAAGTACGGTTTGGACGCCGACGGCATCGAAGCTGCGGTCAGGTCTGTGTTGTAAGGAAGGTTTCCATGGGATTTGTATCTGCCAACCAAGTGACGATCGGGTATACCGCCGCCTCGCGCGAGGACGCTCTGCATTATTTGTCCGAGCAGGCTGTTGAGCTTGGCTTTGCCGATGACGCGTCCGCTGTTGAAGCCGCGTTCATTGCTCGCGAAAACGAGGCCGAGACTGGCCTCGTCGCCGGGTTTGCCGTTCCGCATGCCAAGAGCGATGCGATTCATACGCCGGGTGTGGCCGTGCTCAAACTGTCCGAGCCTGTTGAGTGGCCGAGCTTTGATGGCGTACCCGTCGATGTTGCGCTCGCGCTGTACGTGCCCGCCGGCGAGGCTGGAACCACGCACCTGCGTCTGCTCTCCAAGGCTGCCGTGATGCTGATGGACGCCGGCTTCCGTGACAAGGTGCGCGCGAGCACCGATCCCGTTGAGATTGCGGAGCTCATCAATAGCGGACTCGAAGACTAGAACGGTCATCCCGTTCAATCAATCGATCCTTCTCCAAGGAAAAGGGCCGCGACGCCATAAAGGTGTCGCGGCCCCGTTTGCGTTTCTCCAGATAAAACCTGCCAAAATAAACCTGTCCCTTTTTGGCAGGTTAATCGGGGGACTATTTCACCGCAACTTAGGGCACGGTTAGGAGGTGTGCACCTTAAAGAGCAGGGCCCATGATTAGAGAGGTTGCGCTCGTCTCTCTAAATGTCTCTCTAAAGAGAAAGTCAGTTAAAGAGATAACATTGGGTAATCTAACAGCGAATTCGATACATCTCTCTAAATGTCTCTCTAAAATAAGGTGCTTATCTCTCTAAAGTTAGAGAGATATACTATACTTTAGAGAGATAAATCTATCGTTTTAGAGAGACGGAATGCCAATGCTGCTGGATGAACCTCTTGGCCTTATCGTTGAGCGCCTTCGCAGGCGAGGGACTGATGACGCATCGGTAGAAGTTAAAGCCTGCACGAATAAATTGAGCGCAGACGTATGGGAGACAGTGAGCGCTTTTGCGAACACTGCGGGTGGGCTCATTATTTTGGGCCTGAACGAAGCCGAAGGATTTGTTCCTTCGGCTAACTTTGCTATCGATAGGGTGCGCGATCAGTTTGTTTCGGGTATCGGAGACGGAGGCTCAGCGGCAGTGGTGACCCATGCGCCGCGGTACGAGCTTGATCGAGGTGAGGTCGACGGGCTCCAGGTGCTTCTGGTGCGCATCTTTGAACTTGAGCTTAAAGCGAAGCCTTGCTATATCGGCGCGCGCGGCGTGCAGAACGGTAGCTACAAGCGCGTGGATGATAAAGATATCAAGATGTCACCCGCTGAGCTATATGAACTGCAGAGTGCGTTGCTTCCGAGCGATGCAGACGGCACGGTGGTTTCGGAGGCAACGGTCGAGGATTTGGATCCAGATGTCGTGCGGTCTATTATCGCAAATCGCCGGCTGCAGACCCCGCGCGTTTTGCGCGGGGCCGATACGCTGGAAAAGCAGCTGGTCAGACTCAATATCACTACAAAGGATGGTGCCGTGAAGCTCGCGGGGCTTCTTTCGGCGGGAATTTACCCCCAGCAGTTCTATCCCAAACTGATGATCGATGTCGCCGTTCATTCCGATGTGGAAAAATCTGCACCCGGGCAGCCCCGGTTTATTGACCGCCAGTTGTGCGATGGACCGATTCCAGCTTGCATCGAAGATGCCCTTGCCGCGATTGGACGAAACTTGCGCAAAGCGGCGATAGTGCAAGGCGCTGGCAGAAGGGATGATTGGGAAGTTCCCCAGGAGGTTTTGCGCGAGGCCTTGGCAAATGCCTGCATCCATCGAGAATATTCACCCATGTTTGTGGGGCAGGCCGTGAGTGTCGATATCTATCCAGACAGAATAGAGATCAAAAACCCTGGCGGGCTTTGGGGCGGAAAGACGGTGGACAATCTTGCAGACGGGGAATCGCGCTGCCGAAACCCAAAGCTCATGAGCCTAATGGGGGCGACGCCGTTAGAGCATGCCGAGGGGGCCGTTGCGGAAAGCCAAGGATCTGGTATCCCGGCTATGATTCGCGAGATGGAGTCTCGTTCGCTTGGCAGGCCGAAATTTATCGTTAAGGCCGATTCGTTTACGGTGCTGCTTTCCCGGCACGGGGCGGAGCTAGCTGAAAACCGCACGTGGATTCAGAGCCATGTGGGCACCGAGCTGACGGATCGCGAGGAAACACTGCTCATGTTTATGCGGGAGCATGGGTGCGTATGCGATGTTCAAAAAATACGAGAGGCCCTGAAGTGGGATTCGGATGACATTCGCCTGATCTGCGGGGACCTTGTGGATAAACATGTCCTGTCAAAATGCGGCAAAGACACGTTTGAAATTATCGATATGAACAGAGAATCGTCAGCTTCGACGGCGGATAGGATCCTGGAGGCTCTCAGCGCCGAAGTGGATATGACGGCGCGAGAAATTGCGGTTGCATCGGGGGTCAGAATTTCGTCTGTCCGTTACCATCTGCCAAAAATGGCGGATAAAGGACTCATCGAAGTAATGGGTTCATCGACGAGCCGTAACCGCCGATATCGGAAGAAGTAGATGCGGCCGGGTCGCCCCTCTAGTGTCTCTCGAAGTTGGACGGGTGCTAGAGGGGCGACTGCCTCGCGACGTTTCCCCAGATAAAACCTGCCAAAATAAACCTGTCCCTTTTTGGAAGGTCTGCGGGTCCATGCCCGCCAAACGAAGTTGCGGTGGAATAGTTCCTGTTTGGGCCCGATGGGCCGCAAAACAGGAACTATTCCACCGCAACTTATCGGGATACGCTACTGGTTCATGTTGCCGTGGATGTAGGGGGTGACCTCGGGGGAGATGTGGGCGCAGCCCAGCTCGCGCAACGCGGACTCGATGGCGGCGGGCAACGGGGTCTTGCCCTCGCCGTCGACGGCAGCACCGCCGAGGGTGGCGATCTTGGCGACATCTGCGGGCGCGGCCTCGATATGCATGCAGCCGCCGACCAAGCGCGCGCGTACCTGCGCCAGATCGAGATCGTGCAGGTAGTCCTCGCAGGCGCGAATCAGGGAGACCTTCTCGCGCGTAAGCTCCTCGCCCGTGGGGACGCGCGTGGCAAGACAGGCTCCCGCCGGCAGGTTCCAAACGGGATAGCCCCATGCGCGCAACAGCTCACGCTCTTCGTCCTTGGTAAAGCCGACCTCCATAAGAGGGGAGCGTACGCCGAGCTCTTCTGCGGCGCGCATGCCAGGGCGGTAGTCACCGCGATCGCTTGCATTGCTGCCATCGATGACGGTGGAAAAGCCGAGCGACTTGGCGTGGTTGACGATGACGGTAAAGCCGGCCTGCTTACAGTGGTAGCAGCGATTGGCATCGTTGCAGGCTACTTGGGGGAGCTGCAACTGATCAACCGAAAGATTGAGCACAGGGAGCTTAAAATGCGGCTCCTCATTGGCTTGCCCGTCAACGGACCGCTCAAACGAAGCCTGTTCAGGCGTGCCGATGAGCGGCGTGGTGAGGTGAACGAGAAGCGTGCTGGCCGGCATGATGCGGGCGCAGACCGCGGCTAAAAAGCTGCTGTCGACGCCACCGGAAAAGCCGATGGCGACGCGTCCGTATGCCAAAAGCAGCTGTTCGAGCGCTGCGAGTTTGTCCTGAAGCTCCTCTGCAGGTGCGGTGGTGTCTGAAAGCATGAAACATTCCTTACCAATATGTACTCGGTCGAAAACTATAATCCTACCGAGCTGCTTGTCATAAGATTTCTACCTATGTAATGAAAGCGCAATATGGTATATACGTTATATACAAGTTGTCAAATGCGGTAGAGTTGCGGCAATGCGACAGCGAGAGTCGATGGGGGACCGATATGATCAAGGCTGTTATTTTTGACATGGACGGAACGCTGGTCGATACCGAGCGTCTGGGCATCAAGGCATGGAAAGCGCCCGCTGCTGAGCTGGGGCTCGCGATTGATGATGCGCTGATTCATCAGTTTATCGGTCGCACGCTGCCCGATGTTATGGACATCCTTGAGGCGCATTACGGCAGCAGAGAAACCGCTGAGGCGATCTATCATCGCCACAAGGAGATTCGCGACGAGATGGTCAAGACCGAACTGGAACTTAAGGCCGGTGCCGCCGAGTGCCTGGACGAGCTGCTGGCCGCGGGCTATCACGTGGGCCTTGCGACGTCATCGCGTTATGCCACGGCCGAGCACAACCTTAAGATGGTCGGTCTCTTTGACAGGTTTGAAACGGTAACGTGTGGCGAGGACGTCGTGCACGGCAAGCCCGACCCCGAGATGTATCTGCTCGCCTGCGAGCGCGCGGGCTTTGTCCCCGAGGAATGCGCCGTGGTCGAGGATTCGCGCAACGGCTGCGTCTCGGGCATCACGGCCGGCTGCCACGTCTTTGCCGTCCCCGATATCGTGCCGCTGCCGCAGGACGTGGCGGACGGCTGCGAGGCCGTGCTCGATACGCTGTTCGATCTGACGGCGGCGGTCAAGGCCGTGCGCTAGACTCTGCACCTGAGCCATTTCAATAGCATTTTAAAGATGCGGCCAACCGCTTAGCTGGGTGTCCGCATCTATATCCAAGATCCCGAATGCGCCCGTGGGCGTTGTCTGCCGCTAGCGGTGACGACAGCGGCGCCCGCGCGGAAGCGCTGATACGGCCAGCCCCTCTTATCTCACCAAGACTGCAGTTTTGGCCGATAAGAGGGGCTTTGTGCTTTAAATAATCGAGGCAGCCGCCTTGGCAAGGGGTTGGCGGGGCTTTTGACGTTACGAGTTACTCCAAGAGCCAGTCGATTACGTTGCGCTTGCGAACTCCTTCGTAGTTTGCGTCAGCAAATAGCGTGTCGAGCGTAAGAAGCGTCTTGGGATAGTTGTCTCGGACTTTCTTAAAGGGGGCCAACTCGCGGTTGAGGGTGGTTTCGTCGAGCGTGGTGGCTGAAACCTGAAAATAGGCTGTCTCGTCTGAGCCTAGGGCAACAAAATCGATCTCCCCACCATCGATATCGCCCACGTAGACGTCGTATCCGCGGCGTAGAAGCTCGAGATAGACGACATTTTCGAGAATATGACCGATGTCGCTGCTCTGAGTTTTGACGAGAGCGCCTCTAAGTCCAAGGTCAACGGCGTAGTATTTTCCGTTTGTTGTTAGAAGTTGTCGACCGCGTACGTTGTAGCGCGGCGCTGAATACAGTACGAGACTGTCTGTTAAGCCTTTGAGGTACTTGGCGACGGTCTTCTGATCGGTTTTGTTGCCGTTGGACGAGAGCGTGTCGGAGATTTTTTTAACCGAGGTTCGGCTTCCGATGTTATGGAGTAGGAACTTGGTGATATCGCGCAGGGTCGAGACGTCCGAGACCTTCAAGCGTTCGATAACGTCGCGTATGACTATGGTGTCGTAGAGACTCATAAGGTAATCACGCGCCTGGGGGCCCTGGATACCCGTTTCGGCGATAAAGGGAAAGGAGCCCCGGGTGATGTACTCGTCAAACAACTGGGTAGGAGCCTTTCCGCCATTGGTTTTTGCCGAGCAAAACTCTTTAAAGGAGAGGGGCAGCATCTTGAGCTCTACGTAGCGACCGGATAGTAAGGTTGCCAGCTCGCTCGAGAGCAGATAGGCGTTGGAACCGGTTATGTAGAGATCGACATTATCCCTGATAAATAGGCTGTCGACGGCTTTTTCGAAGTGCTCGACATGCTGTATCTCGTCCAGAAAAACGTAGTTCATCTTATCGGGGACGAGTCTGGCGGAAACGTAGTCGTAGAGTGCTCTATACGACGTAAGAGACTCGAACTCCAGATCTTCAAAGTTGAGGGATATAACCTGGGCATCTGTGGTTCCATGGTCGCGCAAATGACCACGGTAAATCTCGAATAGCTTTGATTTGCCAGACCTACGCACGCCCGAAACGACCTTGATAACATGCGAGTCTTTCCACGAAATGAGCCAGTCGAGGTACTGTTTGCGGTCAATCAAATCCATAAAGCCTCTCCCTGGGTCTGAAAACGTTGGAACAAAATCAATATTTATATGAAAATACAAAAAATATGGAACCGAATCCATTTTATCAAAATAACTCATGAAAATATGGATTGCATTCCATAAATATCCGTAGCTGTAGCCTTGGCTAATGGGCGTGGGGCCAGTAAAAAGCGCCGCAGCGGGGCTGATTCCGCTGCGGCGCTTTTTGCTACAGGTAGGCGCCGAGATTGATGGCGGTGGCTTCGGCGTGGTTGCTTGCCTGGGTGCTGGCGCGCTCGAGGAGGAACGGCCGTACGAGTTCTTGGCGGTTGATGTCCTCGGTGGCCGTGACCGCGGTGACGGGGCGCGCGGCAGAGCCGACGCGGATATGTTTGGTCTTTGTCGGGACCTTGTTCTCGATTTGCTCCATCAGCAGTTGGACACCCTTGCGGCCAATTTCGTAGCCCGGGGGTGCCACCGTGGTGAGGGGGACCGACCCACTCCATGCAAGCGGGTTGCCGTCGCATCCGGCCACGCGAATCTGCTCGGGGACGGAGATGCCTTTGTCGACCAATGCTGAAATAACGCCCGAGGCCAACACGTCGGTCAGGCCGACGACAAAATCGGGACGTTCGTCGGCAGGGCGCCCGGCAATCTGAGCGCCAATGCTGTAGCCGTCGGCAGCGGTATTCCATTCGCCGGCGTCGATGACTTCGATTTTGATATCGGGGTGCAGGGCAAGGGCCTTGTGAATGCCAAGCACGCGCAGGGTGAGCTGCATGAATGCCGCTCTGCCCACAACGGTGATATGGTGCGCGCCGCGGGCGATAGCAAGTTCGGCAATGATGCGACCCTGGGCCTCGTTGTCGGCCGCTACGTAGTAGCCGGGCTCGGAGCAATGGATGTCCAGATGGACGATCGGCACGGGCATCTTGGTCATGGCGGGGTGCCAGTCGGGGGATGCCATGGGCTGAACCATGACGCCGGACATCTGGGTGCCCATAAAGTAGCGCAGGTAATGGTCCTCGAGAATATCGTCGTTATCGGCGTTGGCGATGAGCAAGTCGTAGCCGTGCTTGCGGGCCTCGTTGTGGGCGCCGCTGGCGATTTGGAGCGAAAAGCCGTGATCGAGACGGGGGAGCACCAGGCCAAAGGACTTGGTGGCGCCGCCCGCGAGCTGACGGGCGCTTTGGTTGGGCAGGTAGCCAAGGCGATTGATGGTCTCGTTGATGAGCTTGAGGGTCTCGGGGCGCAGCTTTTCGGGGTGGTTGAGCGCGTTGGAAACCGTGCCCAACGAAACCCCGGCCTCGCGCGCGACGTCGCTGATTTTTACCTTTGCCATAGCGGCCCCTTTGATGCGTTTCAAGTACAAGCCAGATTGTAGCATCCCAAACCTTCCAAAAAGGGACAGGTTTATTTTGGCAGGTTTTATCTGGGGAAACGCTGTTGCCAGCGCGACCACCACGAAGGGGGCAGGTACCTTTGTGGTGGTTTGGACCGGCTGGACGTGTGTGCATCGAGTGGTATCTAAGTTGAGATACCACTTCTGGTATATCAGCTTGCGTTTGCGTGAGTACAATACTCGAACGTTGTACGTCTCAGCGCCCTTTGTGCGTGGACGTCTTGCAGTCACGCGAACGAAGGGATTTATCTTATGTGCGGAATCGTCGGCTACACCGGCTCTGATATTGCAAAGAACATCCTGGTCACGGGCCTCAAGCGTATGGAGTATCGCGGCTATGACTCCTCGGGCGTCGCGCTCGAGGTGGGCGAGGGCGCCGCGGCGCACCTCGACGTCATCCGCCGCGTGGGCAAGGTCGCGGGCTTGGAGAGCGAGCTTTCCAACATCGACAGCGACGCTACCTGCGGTATCGGCCACACCCGTTGGGCCACCCACGGCAAGCCCTCCGTCGTTAACGCTCACCCCCACACCAGCTGCGACGGTCGTATCGCCATCGTCCACAACGGCATCATCGAGAACTTCGCCGAGCTGCGCGAAGAGCTGGAGGGTCGCGGCCACCACTTTAAGAGCGAGACCGATACCGAGGTCTTCGCGCATCTGATCGAAGAGGCTTATGCCGAGACGCACGACCTGATGGCCTCCGTGCGCGAGGCGTGCACCCACGTGGTCGGTGCCTATGGTCTGGCCGCCGTGTGCGCTGACGAGCCCGGCGTGATCGCCGTGGCCCGCAAGGATTCCCCGATCGTGGTCGGCGCGGGCGAGACCGGCTCCTATGTTGCTTCCGATGTCATCGCGCTTATCGACGCCACCCGCGATGTCGTGGTGCTCGAGGACGGTCAGTTTGCAAAGCTCATGCCCGCAGGCGTCGAGTACACCGACGAGACCGGTAATGTGATTGAGCCCAAGGTCACCCATATCGACTGGGATCTGGACATGGCCGAAAAGGGTGGCTACCCCGACTTTATGCTCAAGGAGATTCATGAGCAGCCTCGTGTCGTACGCGATACCCTGGTGGGCCGCATGACGCCTGCTGGCGAGCTCGATATTGACGAGCTGGGCCTTTCGCTCGAGGAGCTCAACGATATCGACCGCGTCTACGTGATCGCCTGCGGCACCAGCTACCACGCCGGTCTCATTGCCAAGAACCTTATCGAGGGCTGGGCTCGCATCCCCACTGAGGTTGAGGCGGCCAGCGAGTTCCGTTATCGCAACCCCATCATTACGCCGACGACGCTCGTCGTTGCCGTGTCCCAGTCGGGCGAGACGGCCGATACCCTTGCTGCCATTCGCGACGCGCGCATCAAGGGTGCCAAGGTCTTCGGCATCACCAACGTGGTGGGTAGCCCCGTGGCGCGTGAGAGCGACGGCGTCATCTACACCAAGGCCAACAAGGAGATCGCGGTCGCCTCGACCAAGAGCTTTATCGGCCAGGTCGTGAGCCTCACGCTTTTGGCTCTGCTGCTGGCGCAGGTCAAGTACCGCCTGACCACCAAGCAGGCACGCATGCTGTTCCGCGAGCTTTCCGATACGGCCGAGCAGATCCAGTGGATTTTGGATACCCAGACCGAGGCCGTTCATGAGGCCGCCCTGCTGTGCAAGGACGCGCAGTCGGCGCTGTTCGTGGGCCGTGGCATGGGTGCCGCTATTTCCTACGAGGGCGCGCTCAAGCTCAAAGAGGTCAGCTACCTGCACGCCGAGGCCTACGCCGCCGGCGAGATGAAGCACGGTCCCATCGCCCTGATCGATCCGGGCTTCCCCGTCATCGCTGTGGCCACCAAGAGTGCCACCTACGACAAGACCGTGTCGAACCTCATGGAGTGCAAGGCGCGCGGCGCCAAGGTCATCGTCGTTGCCACCGAGGGCGACGAGGAGATCAACAAGATCGCCGACTGCATTATCCGCGTGCCAGCAGTCCGCGACGTGTTCAGCCCCATCACGGCGAGTGTCCCGCTGCAGCTGCTCGCCCGCGAGGTCGCCATCCTGCGCGGCTGCGACGTCGACCAACCCCGTAACCTGGCCAAGAGCGTCACGGTAGAGTAGTTGGTTCCGCCGTTCTAGCGACTAAAGCCCGGCTCCGCATCAAAGACGGAGCCGGGCCTTGTTGCATTTGCCCAGATAAAATCTGCAAAATGAACCTGTCCCTTTTTGGCAGGTTAGCGGAGCTTGCTGGTCTCGAAGTACTCGGGGAACTGGTCCAGAACCTCGGTTTGGTTGCGGAACATCATGTGCAGGTGCTTGCTGACCAAAAAGCTCGCTTCGATGGGGTCGCGACCGGCGATAGCGCGGCGAATCTGCTTGTGCTCGTTCACGATGTCCTGATTGTCGAGAACCTGCGTGGCGGCGCGCAGCCAGCGGAAGCGCTCCAGGTCGGCATTGGTCTCTTCGAGCCACGACCACACGGTGCTGCGACATGCGATGCTAAAAATCATGTGATGCATGAGGTTGTCGCTCAAAAAGAAGCCGATGCGATCCTCCTCGGCCATGGCCTTTTCCTGCAGCACGATGGCGCGGTCGAGCTGCTCGATGCCGGCCGACGTGGCGCGCGCACAGCACTCCACGATCACCTGCTTTTCCAGATGCTCGCGAATGTAGCAGGCACTCTCGGCAAGGGTGAGGTTGATGGGTGAGACGTAGGTGCCGCTTTGGGGCACGGTGCGCACCAGGCCTTCCTGCGCCAAGCGAACCAAAGCCTCGCGCACGGGCGTGCGCCCCATATCCAGGTCATCGCAAAGTTGCTTGACGCCCAGCTTTTCGCCCGGCTTGTAGTCCAGGTAGACGATTTTGCGTCGAATGGTGTGGTAGGACTGGTCCTGTAGGCTCGTTTCCTGCTCGCCGACGTGCATCGATTCTTCCATAGCGCCTCGCAACTGTTCTATCAAACTCATATGTCAGTTGTTAATTATGCCGCGAATCAGCTCTCCGCGGTGGGTAATTCGGCTGTTGCCTGAGAACTATTGCGGCATCTTAGTCTGTGTTTGCGCAAGGCTGTGCTCAATGTTGCCGTATCATAAGCCGTCGCAAACGTGAAATAGAAAGAAGGAATCCCATATGCAACTGGCAAATATCGTACGCGAGCGCTGGAAAGGCGTCTTGTTCTGCCTAATCATCGCCATTCCCGCGACGTTGCTCGGCAAACAAATTGAAGTGGTCGGCGGTCCGGTGTTTGCCATCCTCTTTGGCATGGTCCTGGCGCTCGTCTTTCCCAAGAATCGTCGCGAACAGCTCGCCGCCGGCGTCACCTATACGTCCAAAAAAGTCTTGCAGTACGCGGTTATCCTGCTTGGCTTTGGCATGAACCTCTCCCAGATTTTGTCCAAGGGCGCCCAGTCGCTGCCGATTATTGTGGCGACGATCTCGACCTCGCTTGTCATCGCCTTTGTGCTCTGCCACGTCATGAACGTGCCGGGCAAGATCGCGACACTTATAGGTGTGGGTTCGTCGATTTGCGGCGGCTCTGCCATCGCCGCGACCGCGCCCGTCATCGATGCCGACGATCGTGAGATTGCCCAGGCCATTTCGGTCATCTTCCTGTTTAACGTTATCGCGGCGCTCGTGTTTCCGACGCTCGGCGGCATGCTCGGGCTGACCAACGAGGGCTTTGGCCTGTTTGCCGGCACCGCCATCAACGACACCTCGTCCGTAACGGCTGCGGCGAGCGCTTGGGACAGCATGCATCCCGGCGCCAATGTGCTCGAGAGCGCCACGGTGGTCAAGCTCACCAGGACGCTGGCCATTATTCCCATCACGTTGGCCCTCGCATGCTGGCAGATGCATCTGGCACGCAAGGCCGGAGGCGACGCCAAAAGCACGTTCTCGCTTAAACGCGCGTTTCCCATGTTTGTGCTGTTCTTTGTGCTGGCGAGCGTGATCACCACGGTGCTTCAGCTTCCCGCGTCCTTTACGGCGCCCATCAAGGAGCTGTCGAAGTTCTTTATTGTGATGGCCATGGCGGCTATTGGTTTTAATACCGATATCGTCGAGCTGGTCAAAAAAGGCGGCAAGCCCATCGCATTGGGCTTTTGCTGCTGGATTGGCATTGCGTGCATGAGTTTAGGAATGCAGCACGTGCTGGGAATCTGGTAGAGAAGTAGCTTATTTGCGTACTGGTTGCTGGTGAGCGCATTCTCACGGTGGAGCGATAGGAGCTCTTGCGGGTATGGCTTGTCCGCAGGTTGATAGGTCCCGAAGAGCTCTTATCGCCCCGCCAGGATGGCGATGCGGGGCAACACCTATACTCGCAGGACGGCGCTTTCTGCCCTATAGTGTTTGGTGAGCAATATCGTTCAATTTTGAAACACTCGGTCGTGCGACCGTCGGCGGCTGCATGTCGCCGCGGACAGGGGCAAATCATGGATAGCGATGCCAAGCTGAACATCTTGACCGAGGCCCTGGCTGCTGCCGGGGCCTCGGCATTGGCAATCGATGCGCGTGGGGACGTCGCGATCTCGACCATGAATGACGCGGCGCTCGAGCGGGATGTGGCGGCTTTTGTCGCTGAGCGCCTCGACCGTATAGGAGACGGCGCGCGTCTGGTTATGGGACGTGCGGGTGCGCGCCTGAACCTGACCGTTCGCCCCACCGACAAAGAGGGCGGGGGCCTTTGGGTCGTCGTGGTCCGCGAGGTGCGCGGCGCCGCGGCGCACGCGGGCATCGAGTGGCTCAACGCCGACGAGGTTGAGGCCCGCTACGAATCGAGCGCGTACGGCATCGTTGAGGGGGCGGCCTCGGTGGCTGCGCCGGTTGCAGAGAGTTACGCGCGCGGTGTGCCCCTTATGCTCGAGGGCGAGCTGGGAGCGGGTCAGGTCGAGATCGCCAAGCGCCTCTATCTGGACGGTCCTTTTGCCGGTCAGCCCTTTGTTTCCGTTGCGCTCGATGAGCTCACCGAGCGCGGTTGGCGCTATGTGCTCAAAAGCGCCGAATCGCCGTTGTTCCAAACGGGGCTGACCCTTTGCATTGAGGGCTGGAACGCGGTTGGCCCCCAGCGCCTCCGCGAGCTGGTCTCCACGATGACCGACACCGCGTTGGCGACGCGCTGCCATGTGGTGCTGACAGCGAATGACATGCCGGGCGGCGGCGAAAGTGATCAAGCCGCGTTTGTGACCGAGCGCTTCGCCTGCGCGGTGAGCGTGGCGCCGGCAATCGCCGAGCAGGGAGCCGCGTCGACGAAGGTTGCGCGCTATTTGGAATATCTCGCTGATGCATTTGAGACAGCAGCACCCACGCTGTCTGCCGCGGCGACGAAGACGCTCGATGCTTACCGCTGGCCGCGCAATTATCTGCAGCTTCGCGAGGTCTCGGAACGACTGTATATATTGGTGGGGGCGGGCACGGTGTACAGCGCTATAGCGGAGGAAGTGCTCGCCCAAGAGGACGTGATTAAGACCGCAACCTTTGGCGCCCCGACACTCGAAAGTGACCTGTATATCCTACGACCGCTGGCCGATACCGAGCGAGATATCGCGCGTCTGGTTGTAGACCATCTCCACGGCAACCGAACCCGTGCGGCGGAGGTGCTGGGCATAAGCCGTACAACGCTGTGGCGCTTGCTGAAGGACGATGACCGTTGAGCGAGGCGCCCGTGACCGCGCGCGACGCGTGTGCTACAGTCCAAAGCGTTATTGTTTCGATTTGGTTACGGCGTGCGAGGGCATATGGCTGAGACTTCAAAACCGAGCCGCAGAAGGCGGAGCGCCGCGCCGGTTAACCGACGCACGACATCGGTGACGTGGGGCAAACACGCCTCGGGGTTTGATGGCTCGTTCAAGCGCACTAAATACGGCTATCCTTCGGCAAGCGCCCGCTTGGCAATGCAGGCAGAGTCCTCGCTGTGGGGCCGCAAACGCGTGGTGGGCTCAAAGCTCAAGCACGACGGAACGCTCGGCTACATCAGCCGCGGGGCGGCTCGCCGCAGCGGGCTCAATCCCGCCGGCTGGCATCGCTACGTGCCGATCGTGGCCGCCGTTGCAGTGATCGTCATCGCACTCGCTGCGCTTGGCTACGCCGGCGGTGGCGCCAACTTGGACGCAATGTTTAAATCGCCCGAGCTCGCGCATGTAGGTACAGAAGTTGTCGAGGGCGCTCAGGCCCAGACGGGCGTCGCGCCCCAGCGCGGCATCGTCGCGGCGGCCTCCACCATCGCCGATGCGCAAAAGGACGAAGACAAGCAAGGCGACGACGCCGATGCGAATCAGACGAGCGAAACGGCAACAACTCCATCGGCGGGATAAGTTGCGAGTGGGGTAGCTAAAATAGCCCCGTCCCAAATTAGCCACCCCGCTGACGCTCCTGGGTTACCTTACGTAGATGATGTTGTCGCGGCGGGGTTTGGGCTCGGGTAGCGTGTCCTCGGCGTAGCCAAGAATGCAGTTACCGACACCGCGCAGACTGCCGTCGGCGGGCAGGCCCCAGCTGGCCAGCAGTTCCAGTCCCTCAGGTGAGTCGAAGACCTCGTGCGCGCGGTGAATCCAACACGAATCGACGCCCAGCGCATAGGCTGCGTTGAGCAGGTTGCCCATGGCGAGCGAGCCGTCTTCCAGGTGTGTGGGCACGCTGCGGTCGACGAGCACCACCACAACGGTCTTGGCGCCGTAGAAGGGATCTCCCTCGCTGCCCATAACTTGTGCGTTGAGTTGCGAGAGGCGCTCGACGGTTGCGGGGTCGGTAACGGCGACGAACGTGACCGGTTGGCGTCCCATGCCGCTCGGCGCGTACTGGCCTGCCTCGATAATGCGTGCGAGCTTTTCGGCTTCGACGGGGCGATCGCTATAGTTACGGCAACTGCGGCGGTGGATGAGTGCCTCGATGGTCTCCATGGGTCCTCCTGACGTTGGTTTCGATGCCTCGTTCTTACCCGCCGAACCAAAACCGTAATCGCGCAGTCGGCCCCAAACAATGCAAGCTACCAAGTGGAAAAGTCGGTTTGCATAAAACTTCAGCCAGAATGTGACAAACCGGTGGGATGGTTAAACGTTTTATCCCGTCTACCCTGCGGTTTTTTACCACTTGCCTAAATGATGCGCGCATAAGCTCTGATAAAGGTTTTACTAAAGGAGTATCAACGTTTATCAACGCGCCATAGTGGCGCCGGGCCAGGAGGTAACATCATGTTCCAGGCTGGAGATGTCGTCGAGACCGACTTCGAAGGATTTCTGAAGCTGCTGCGTTCCAAGACGCGCGCTTTCGTGTCGATTAACGATCACGAGTACTACATCACGCACACCGATGGCTATTGGCGTGTTCAGGATTGCGAGGCCCTCAACGATAAGGGCCACTTTACTGACTGCTCCGAGCTGGTCAACACGGTCTGCGAGGTCGTCGAACTGCCGTGGATCTGCGGCAAGAGCCTGCACGACAGCTTCTCGGGCGCCACGGTCTACGAGGCCGTCGCTGCCTAACAGCCAACAATCGATATTCTCTCGCAACCGCCGGCGCCGCCCCCGCGCCGGCGGTCTTTTTTGTCGATATGCAATGTAGGCCGACCATATATAACCAGCATATTGACGATAGTCAAAACTCGGACTAATGTAGAGATACAAATTGGTCAAAACTCGGACAATCGAATGGTGGGATAGATGAATAGTGCGGTTACGCTGGTCGATTTCGACCGGATGCTCAATGGACTGGACCATATCTATTCGGAGTTCTCGCGCACTTGCGGTCTTTCGGACTGCGCCTACTGGATGCTCGTCGACACCAGCACGGCGGGCGGTAGCATCGCCGTGAGTCGCCTGACAAGCGAATGGTTCTATAGCAAGCAGACCATTAACTCGGCAATTAAAACTCTGACGGCGCGAGGGCTTGCGACGTTGGAGTTTGCCGAGGGCAGTCGTAAGAACAAGGTTGTGCGACTGACCGAAGAAGGCGTGCGGTTTGCCAAGCGCTACGCGTTGCCGGCGCAAAAAGCCGAGCAGCAGGCATTCGAAGCGCTCGAGCCGTGGGAACAGCGCGAGATCATGCGCCTGGTCGGTAAATTCTCCCATGTTCTGAACGAAGAGTGCGAGGCATTTAAACGGCAAGTGGCCGCCGAGAACGAGGCTGACGATAAGGGCGAGGGGGACACATGCGACTCTTAATGAGGTTTATGAGGCCGTACCGCGGTCTGGTTGCGGTGACGCTGTTTGCGGTGCTGATAGATAACGTCGGTACGCTGTTGGTTCCCACGATGCTGGCGAACATGGTCAACACCGGTATTACCACGGGCGATGTCGACTATATTTTACGCAACGGCCTGTACATGCTTATCGCGACCGGCATGGCCAGCGGCGGCACGGTGTTGGGCTGCTATCTTTCGGCGCGCCTGGCCGCCAACGTGGCCTGCGATATCCGCAATGCCGTGTACGACAAGTCGCTCGAGCTGTCCGCCAGCGACTTTGAGCGCTTTGGCACGGGTTCGATGATCACGCGCTCGCTCAACGACATCAACGTGATTCAGCAGGCTGTCCTTCAGACGATTCAGTTGGTGCTGCCGGTACCGTTCTTGGCCGTGGCGGGCATCATTTTTGCCTGGTTTATCGATCCTGCCATGGGCACGCTGCTGGGCGTGGTCGTTGCGATCGTGCTGGTGGCGGCGGTCTTTACCGTGGCAAACGCCGCGCCGATCTTTATGCGCCTGCAGAGCTTTATCGACCGTATGAACGTGGTGCTGCGCGAAAATATCGTGGGCGTGCGCGTTATCCGCGCATTTAACAAGGAGCGCCACGAGGAGCAGCGCCTGGACGAGGTGTTTAGCGATTACGCGGCCAACGCCATCAAGGTCAACCACCTGTTTGTGGGTCTCGACAGCTCCAGCTTCTTTTTGATGAACATCGCCGAGGTGGCGGTGCTGTGGGTGGGCGGCAACCGCGTGGGCGCCCATGCCATGCAAATCGGCAGCATCTCGGCCGTGCTGGAGTACGCGATCCTGATCCTTTTCTTTGTGATGATGGCGCAGATGGTGATTCTAACGCTTCCGCGCGCCGCGGCGTGCCTCAACCGTGCGCAGCAGGTGCTCGAAATCGAGCCGAGCATTGTGGACGGCAAAGCTACGCTGGGCGACGGGGCGCCTGAGTCCGCAGATGGGGCCGACGCGGTGGCCGTGTTCGACCATATGTCGTTCCGTTTTGACGATGCCGACGAGGACACCCTGTGCGACCTGAGCTTTGCCTGTCGCCGTGGCCAGACGACCGCGATCGTGGGTTCGACGGGATCGGGCAAATCGACGGTAGCCAAGCTCTTGTTGCGTTTCCATGATGCCACGAAGGGCGCCATTCGCCTGAACGGCGTCGATCTGCGCGACCTTTCGCAAGGTGAGATTCGCGGGCATATCGCTTACGTGCCGCAGAAGGCGTGGCTGTTCTCGGGTACGGTGGCGAGCAACCTGCGCTTTGGTAACGAGGAGGCGACCGAGGCTGACATGCTCCATGCGCTGGAGGTTGCCCAGAGCACCTTTGTGCTCGACCAGCCCCAGGGGCTCGATACGCCGGTGGCCCAGGGCGGTACGAACTTCTCGGGCGGTCAGCGTCAGCGCCTGGCGATCGCCCGCGCACTCATGAAGCATGCCGATCTATATATCTTCGATGACAGTTTTTCGGCCCTGGACTTTAAAACCGATGCCGCCCTGCGCCGTGCGCTGCAGGACGAGACGCGCGATGCCGCGGTGCTCATCATCGCCCAGCGCATCTCGACTATTTTGCATGCCGATCAGATCGTGGTACTTAAAGACGGCGAGATCGTGGGCCTGGGCACGCACGACGAGCTCATGGAAACCTGCGAGGTATACCGCGCTATCGCGGAATCGCAGATGAAGGGAGGTGAGTAGCATGACCGAGGAGCTCAAGAAGCAGGGCATCGCCGATGATGCCGCAGTTGCAGAGACAGTTGAGGAGACGGGCGTCGCGCCCGACCTGGACGAAGCCGCCAAGGCAGCGGCGGAGCGCGAGGCTCGCCGCCAGGCACTCTATGAGGAAAATGAGCGCGCCGAGGACGAGCGCGCCCGCGCCGAGGCGGAGCGCATGCGCGACGTTGACGACGAGGACGAGGACGAGACGCCCCGCGACACCTGGGCGACGGTGCGCCGCCTGTGGAGTGAGGCCGCCGGCGACCATTGGCGCTTCTATATCGTGTTCGCGAGCATCGTGTTCTATGTCATCTTTAACACCGCGGCACCGGCTTACAGCGCCCGCGTGATCGATGAGCTGTGGGGGCACATGAAGCTGGCGTTTGCCAACAACGCTACCTTCAGCATTACCTGGGAGAACTGCGGCAGGACCATCTTCATCTACTTTATGATCTGGACCGCCGCCGCCTCGTTCTACGCACTCCAGAGCTTTTTGATGTCGAGCGTTGCCGAGCGCCTCAACCTGCGCCTACGCAACCGCATCGCTCAAAAGCTCAACCGTCTGCCGCTTGCCTACTTTGACGCGCATCGTCCCGGCGAGGTCGTCAGCCGTGCGACCAACGACTTGGACAAGATGTCCGAGAGCATGCAGCGCGGCTTGCTGCAGCTTCTGGTGTCGATCGGTACCGTGGTGGGCGCCGTGAGCGTGATGTTCGTGTTTAGCGTGCCGCTCACGCTCGTCTTTTTGTTCTTTACGGCGCTTTCGCTGCTGGTGACGAAGGTCGTTTCGCGCCGCACGCACGATGTGACGGGCGAGCGCCAGGAGTGGGTGTCCAAGATTACGAGCGCGGTCGAGGAAGGCTACTCGGGCCGTCTGGTGATCCGTGCGTTTAACCGCGAGCGCCAGAGCTCTGCCGAGGTACACGAGGCTTCGAAGGAGCTGGCGCGCGTGAGCACCAAGGCCGATTTTATGATTAACGCCGTCGGTCCCGCGGTGCGCTTTATCGGCCGCTTGGCGCAGATCGTGATTGCACTGGTGGGCTGCGGCATGCTGGTTGCCGGTCACATGACCGTCGGCGTGTTCCAGGCGTTCTTCCAGTTTATTTACGAGGCGTCCGAACCCATGACGCAGTTGTCGTTCACCTTTAACTCGCTGCAGAGCGCGCTGGCGAGCGCCGAGCGCGTGTTCGACCTGCTCGACGAGACCGAGATGGAGGCCGATCCGTTGCCGGCGGCCGCCGCCAAGCTGCCGGGCAAGGTGGAGGGCCGTGTTGCCTTTGAACACGTGCGTTTTGGCTATGCGCCCGACAAGCCGCTCATGCGCGACGTGTCGTTTGCCGCCGAGCCGGGCCAAAAGATCGCGGTGGTGGGAACCACGGGCGCGGGCAAGACCACGCTCATCAATCTGCTCATGCGCTTCTACGAGATCGACGGTGGCCGCATTACCCTCGACGGCGTGGACACGAGCCGCATGGACCGCGGCGAGCTGCGCCAGCAGTTTGGCATGGTGTTGCAGGACGCCTGGCTGTTCGATGGCACCATTGCCGAGAACATCGCCTATGGCTGTCCCGAGGCGACGCGCGAGGAGATTGTCGCGGCCGCGCGTGCCGCTCAGGTCGACTTCTTTGTGCGCACTATGCCGCAGGGCTACGACACGCGTGTGGCTAACGATGCCGAGAGCATCAGCCAGGGCCAACGTCAGCTGCTGACCATCGCGCGCGTGCTGCTCAACAACCCGGCGATTCTCATCCTGGACGAGGCGACGTCGAGCGTGGACACGCGCACCGAGCTCGCCATCGGCCGTGCCATGGATGCGCTCATGCGTGGGCGCACGAGCTTTGTGATCGCGCACCGTCTGTCGACGATCGTCGATGCCGATCTCATCCTGGTCATGGATCACGGCAATATCATCGAGCAGGGTACGCACAAGGAACTGCTGGCTGCCGAGGGCGCTTATGCCGACCTCTACCTAAGCCAGTTCGCATAAGGTGACAAAGGGGCAGTCCCGCATGTCACATCGAAAAGAAGGCACGCCGGGGGCGGATTCCCTGGCGTGCCTTTTGTGTTGGCGTTCATGCTGTGGCGGTTGCCCGCGGCCCTAGCGCTCGTCCACGAGCTTGGCGACGAGGGCTTTGAGCTCGGCCACCTCTCGTTCGAGTTCCTTGACGCGGCGGGCGTTCTCGGTGATGCCCTGACGGTTGAGGGCACTCTGCTCGGCGGCATCGTCGGGCATGTACTCGCGATGCTGCTTGGCGTCGAAGCTTTCTTCGAACACGCGGCAGCCGTTGCGCTTGATGATGCGTCCCGGCACGCCAACGACGGTGCAGTTGTCGGGCACGTCCTTGACGACAACCGAATTGCCGCCGATCTTGACGTTGTTGCCAATGTGGATGTTGCCAAGCACCTTGGCGCCCGTGCCCACCGTGACATTGTTGCCCAGGGTGGGGTGGCGCTTGCCGGTTTCGTTGCCGGTACCGCCGAGCGTGACGCCCTGGTAGAGCACGCAGTTGTCGCCCACAATGGTGGTCTCGCCGATAACGACGCCCATGGCGTGGTCGATAAAGAAATGTTTGCCGATCTGTGCAGCGGGATGAATCTCGACGCCGGTGATGTGGCGGGTGATTTGCGAGAGCACGCGGGCGAGCGAGCGATGACCGTGCTCCCACAGCCAGTGCTCGGGCACGTGGTTCCACTTGGCGTGCAGGCCAGGATAGGAAAGGAAGATGACCAGGGCACTTTGCGCGGCAGGGTCCTGCGCCTGGACGGTCTTGATGTCCTCGCGAATGGTATTGATAAAGCTCACCGGCCGCCCTCCCTTAGCGCCGTGACAATGCGATTCAATAAAGTATAGCGATTCGCTAGGGATTAGGAAGGGCGATCTTGCTTTGCTTTGGGCGACAAGTGTCAGTTATGCAAACTTGCTGGTAATGAAGTAAGACTTTTGAGGGGTTTGGCCCGCGCTCGCATCGCAACCGTATACTGGTCAACTTGGACGTGTCCGCGCCCACAACTGAGAGGTTTTACTTCATGGGTTTCATCAATTTTATCGCCGAGCTGCTTAAGGACCCGCGCACTGCGATCGCCAGCTGGATCGCCGCCGGCCCGCTCATGGCCTACGGCTGCGTGTTCCTAATCATCTTTATCGAGACGGGCGTGGTGTTCTTCCCGTTCCTTCCCGGCGACTCGCTGCTGTTTGCCTCGGGCTTCTTTGCCCATAATGGCGGCTTTAACATCGTGGCGCTTCTGGCAACCGCATGGGCCGCAGCCATCCTGGGCGATCAGTGCAACTTTATGATTGGCCACTTCTTTGGCCGCAAGATCATCGCCTCGGGCAAGGTAAAGGCTATGACGCCCGAGCGCATTAAAAAGTCCGAGGATTTCCTGGATAAGTGGGGCCATCTGGCCATCTTCCTCGGTCGCTTCTTCCCGTTCATCCGCACCTTTGTGCCTTTTATCGCCGGCATGGGCGGCATGCACTGGCGCAACTTTGTCATCTTTAACGTGCTGGGTGGCATTACCTGGTCGACGGTCTTTACGCTGCTGGGTTACTTCTTTGGTGGCATTCCGTTTGTGCAGGAGCACTTTGAGCTGCTGATCGTCGGCATCGTCGCCGTGTCGATCATCCCGACCGTGGTCGGTCTGGTTAAGGCCAAGCTCGGTAAAAAGAACGCCTAGTCCGAGCTTGTTTTCGGACGTTAATTCCAAGGCCCGTCATCGGATTCGATGGCGGGCCTTTTGTGTTGAAGGCAAATGAAAATACTTTACTTAGTTAAAGAAAAACGTTTTATCCAAGGCGTGCGGGGAGTACAATCACCTGCATGCGAATCGACGCGCCATCGGCTATGATGCTGCCCGCGTGTCCTGCCCGGCTCTACGCTCCGGGTATGCGACGTTGCGACGCGGCCGGCTTCGGTCCTTGCGTGCGGGTTCGCGAGTATGCAACCGTGTATGTAAGGAGCGACATATGACTGTCGAGAAGAAGGATATCGATTGGGGTAGCCTCGGCTTTGGCTACATGAAGACCGATTACAGCTACGAGGCTCATTGGAAGGATGGTGAGTGGGACGAGGGCGGCCTGACCACCGATCACACCCTGCATGTCTCCGAGTGCGGCGGCATCTTCCATTACTGCCAGGAGGTCTTTGAGGGCCTGAAAGCCTACACCGCCGAGGACGGCAGCATCGTCTGCTTCCGTCCCGATATGAACGCCGAGCGCATGTACAATTCCGCCCAGCGTCTGGAGATGCCCCCGTTCCCCAAGGACAAGTTTGTCGAGGCCGTCAAGCAGGTTGTTTCTGCCAACGCCGCCTGGGTTCCGCCCTTCGGCTCTGGCGCAACCCTGTATGTGCGCCCGTTTATGATCGGCTCCGGTGACGTGATCGGCGTGGCTCCCGCTCCTGAGTACACGTTCCGCATTCTCGTGACCCCGGTCGGTCCGTACTTTAAGGGTGGCCTCAAGCCCGTCAAGTTGCGCGTTTCCGAGTACGACCGCGCCGCACCGCATGGCACCGGCAACATCAAGGCCGGCCTCAACTACGCCATGTCCCTGAAGCCCACGATGGAGGCTCACCGCGAGGGCTATGCCGAGAACCTGTATCTCGACTCCGAGTCCCGCACCTATGTCGAGGAGACCGGTGGTGCCAACGTCCTGTTCGTGAAGGAGGACGGCACGCTCGTCGTCCCGCAGTCGCACACCGACTCCATCCTGCCCTCTATCACCCGTCGTTCGCTCGTTCAGGTCGCTGAGGACCTGGGCATGACCGTCGACCAGCGTCCCGTCGAGTGGGCCGAGGTCAAGGCCGGCACCTTTGTTGAGTGCGGTCTGTGCGGCACCGCTGCCGTTATCTCCCCGGTCGGCGAGATCGACAACAAGGTCTACGGTGCCGACGAGACTGTGACCTTCCCGGCTGGCTACACCGAGATCGGTCCCGTGATGAAGAAGCTCCGCGAGACTCTGACGGGCATCCAGTCTGGTGCTGTTGAGGATAAGCACAACTGGGTTTACACCGTCGCGTAATTCGTCTTACCTGCCCGGGCGGAGAGCAAGTCCCCTCCCGGCGCGTCCTCGGACATGCAAGAAGCCCTCGCTGCGCACTTCGTGCGGCGAGGGCTTCTTGCGTCCTGCGGAATGCGCCGGGAGGGGACTTGCTCTCCGCCCTGCGGGCTCGGCGTTGCCACAACGGGCAATAATTAATCTGAATAAAGATGGCGCGCGGCCTTTTGGCCGCGCTTTTGTTTTGGTTCGCGCCATGTGGGGGTGGTGGCGACGTGCATTTTTGCGAGTATTCTGCAATCGAAGGCCCCTGCATACCGATCTCGGGCGAAAAATCGGGATTTCTCGATGTTTTCTACGAATGATGGGCGGGGTTATGGGCTGACAACGTTTGATTTGCAGGGGTATTCGCGATCTAACGTCTCTGCTGCGGCGCTCGAAGCTGTCGGGCATGTTGAATACTCCCAAAAATGCACGGCACCTTGAGGGGGACCTTTGCGAAAAAGGAAACCGCCCCGTCGAAGTATGCATTCGACGGGGCGGTTTATGCATATACCCGATTAAGGATACGCTGCGGATCTGTTAGAACTTGACGGTCGGTGCCTGGCGGGCAGCTTCGGCGGCCTCGAAGCCCTGGCGCTCCTTAAACTGGAAGATGCCGGCAAAGATGACGGCCGGGAAGGTCTGGATGGCGTTGTTGTAGCTAAGCACGCAGTCGTTGTAGCTCTGGCGCGCGTAGCTCACCTTGTTCTCGGTGTCCTCGAGCGTGGCCTGGAGCTGCATAAAGTTGGTGTTCGCCTTAAGATCGGGGTAAGCCTCGGCCACGGCGAAGAGCTGGCGCAGGGCGCCGGTCAGCACGTTGTCGGCTTCCATCTTGGCTTCGGGCGTGGTGGCGCTCACGGCGGCGTTGCGCGCGTTGACCACGGCGGCAAGCGTGTCCTGCTCGTGTTTGGCGTAGCCCTTGACGGTCTCGACCAGGTTAGGGATCAGGTCGTTGCGGCGCTGCAGCTGCGTGTCGATGTTCTGCCAGGCGTTATCGATGCGATTGCGCTTGGTGACCATGTTGTTGTAGATGCCGGCGATGGCGCAGACAATCACAACGACAACAACGATACCGATGATGACGGGAATCATGGTGTCTCCGTTTCGAATGGCCGCGGCGTCTTCCGCCGGCTGCCGTTGGTGTAACGCTACTAGTATACCCGCAACCTTTGGCGATACCGAACTTTCCGGTAAGCGTTATGTTTCCACCAAGGTGAGGCCAATCGCCAGGGGGGTGGGCGATACAGGTGTAAGATATGCGACAGATTAGTGAGCGCTGTCTTTTCCTGGAGGAGGGCGATACGTATGGACCTTCGCATCAAGAAAACCTATCGGGCCCTGTTCGAGGCCTTTACCGAGCTGCTCGAAGAGCATCGGTTTGAGGACGTGACGGTTGCTATGCTGTGCGAGCGTGCCATGATTCGTCGCACGACGTTCTACAAGCACTTTCGCGACAAAAACGCTTACTTTGCCTTCTATATCGATGAACTCATGTCGGGCCTGCCGCAAAAGCGGGCCGATGCGGATGGCGCGGAGGGCGCCGAGGACGTGCGCGCGCTTCGCCACGAAGTGTTCGCCGATGCCATGGATCTGATTCTGGCGCATGAGCAGCTCATGGATAACATTTTGGCGAGCAGTATGTCGGGTATGCTGACCAGCATGATTTGCGACCGCATCGCGCGCTCCATACGCGGGCGCGTGATGAGCGCGCTTGACGAGGACGCGCTCGCGCCCGTATCGCTCGAGACAACGTCTGAGTTTGTCGCCGGCGGCATTATTCGGCTCTTTACCATGTGGTGGGAATCGGGCCACGTACTAGAGCGCCGATCCGAAATCGCCGACGTGGTCGATGCGCTGTTCGAGCGGACCATGACGCCGGTGGGTCACTAGAAGTGGCGGAGAGAGGGGGATTCGAACCCCCGGAACGCTCTCGCGCTCAACGGTTTTCAAGACCGCCGCATTCAACCGCTCTGCCATCTCTCCGTGAGTCGTAATGATAGCATCGTTTTGGATTTGCAACAGGGGAGGCGAACGATGACGAGCACCGGAATCGATGAGAAGTTCATGTGCGAGGCGCTGACGGAGGCGCGTGCCGCCGCGGCGGTGGGCGAGGTACCGATTGGTGCCGTGGTGGTGCGCGCGGGTGAGATCGTCGCGAGGGCGCATAATCGCCGCGAACTCGACCAGGATCCTTCGGCGCATGCCGAGTTTGCGGCCCTGTGCGCCGCCGCTCAGTCGCTTGGACGCTGGCGTCTTTCCGATTGCACGGTCTACGTGACGCTCGAGCCCTGCTGCATGTGCGCGGGGCTTATGGTTAACGCGCGCGTGGGGCGTTGCGTGTATGGCGCGACCGATGCCAAAGCGGGTGCGCTGGGGTCGCTATACGACCTGAATGCCGATTCGCGCCTGAATCATCGGTTTAACGTACATGCCGGCGTGCTGGCGGATGAGTGTCGTGAGGTGTTGAGCGGCTATTTTAGTGGGCTGCGTGGCGCCGATGGTGCTGGCTGCGGTTGTGGGGCCGATCTTGAGGCACATGCCGCTCATGCCGAGGCGCTCGCGTGTGTCGAAGATACTGCCGTTGAGGCGGTCGATTTTGGTGCCGCGTGCCGCCGACCCCGCCGTGTGCTGCTGGCGATTGACTCCTTTAAGGGCAGCGTTTCGAGCGCGCAGGCGGAGGCGGCGGTTGCCGAAGGCGTACGCCGCGTTTGGCCCGATGCCCAGGTAAGCGCGCTGCCGCTGGCGGATGGCGGCGAGGGAACGCTCGATGCCGTTGCCACGTGCGGCGGTGAGGTCGTGGCATGTGAAGTCGCAGGCCCCTTGGGCGACCGCGTGGCTGCCCGGATGCTGGTGGACGGCGAGCGCGAATCTGCTGTAATTGAGATGGCCGAGGCGGCGGGTATTGGGTATTCGCCTTGCACGGAATCGGCGGCGCTTGCGGCTTCGACCTATGGCGTGGGTGAGCTGATGCTCCGTGCGGTTCGTGGCGGGGCAAAGACTATCTATATTGGTTTGGGCGGCAGCGCCACCAACGACGGTGGCGCCGGCATGCTGCAGGCGCTGGGCGCGCACGTTGTCGATAAGCGTGGCTGCAATATCGCCCCCGGTCTCGCAGGCCTTGAACACGTGGCGAGTATCGATTTGGCACCAGCGCTTCGGGCGCTGAATGGCGCGCGCGTCGTGGTGCTTTCCGATGTCGAGAATCCGCTCGTGGGGCGTCGAGGCGCACTGGCGGTGTTTGGTGGGCAGAAGGGCTTGCCGACGGATGACGACGAGGTGTTGCGCAGGTACGACAGCTGGATGGTCGGCTATGGTCGCCTGCTCGATGCGGCGATTACCGGGGTGCGGGCTCAGGGGTTGTTGCGCGTGCCCGAGGGTACGCGGACATTTGGCTCGGTGCTCGGCGTGCCCGGCGCCGGTGCCGCCGGCGGCCTGGGCGCCGCGCTGCTAGCGCTCGGTGCGGAGCTACGCTCGGGCGTGGAGACGGTGCTTGATTTGATTGGGTTTGACGAGCGCGTGCGCGATGCCGACCTGGTTATAACGGGCGAGGGCAATATGGACGAGCAATCCGCTGCCGGTAAGGCGCCGGTGGGCGTGGCCCGTCGTGCGAAACGCTATGGCAAGCCGGTTGTTGCCGTCGTGGGCGGTCGTGCCGACAACCTGGATGCGGTGTATGGGCAGGGCGTCGACCTGGTTTTGCCGGTCTGCCGCAAGCCCATGGGCCTTGAGCTGGCGCTCGATCCCCAGGAAGCCACAACCAACCTCATCTGCGCCGGTGAAGCCGCCGCCCAAGCCTACGACCTCGCCCGCCTCTAAAACCCAACTCCCTATAAGTTGCGGTGGAATAGTTCCTGTTTGGCGGCTCAGGCGGCAAAAACAGGAACTATTCCACCGCAACTTCGAGAATGGCTATCCGAGGCTGGTCGCCTTGGGCCTTGGGTCGGACCGTCCGCCATGAAATGCGGCCATCTACTACGTTTAGCCGAGCACCCTTGACCATCCCGGATTTTGTGAAATTAAAACCGCAGGTAGAAAGCTTGCCGATTTTCGAAAAAGCCGGCTATGGTTGACCCCTGCGGCCTAAACGTAGTAGATAGGCCCCTTTTGTGGCACGGCAGCAGACCAGTCTTTTTGGGACGGGGCTTATTTGACTACCTGTCGATCTGATTGCCCAAGTAGTCAAAAAGCCCCGTCCCAAATTAGCTACCTTGCCCCATCGGGCGGGAGCGGGTAAGATATATCGAGCGCCTAGCGCGTTCGATGGGTTCGGATGACGACATGTTCCGAATCTGGTCAGGTCCGGAAGGAAGCAGCCATAAGGAGCCTCTGTCGGGCATCCGAATCCACCGAGCGCACGGGCGCTTTTTGGTGTCGCGACATGGCCCGGCCGGCGGCGAGGTATTTGGTGTCTCGCTGGTCCTCGGCTTCGCCTGCGGGATCGCTCGACTACCAAACATCTCGCCGCCGGCCGGGCCCCGTCGTCCAAAAATCACCCGTAAGGGCGCGTTTATCTGAACAATTCAATCCCGTGCTTTGTGGAACTCGCTGGCTTTGCCAAAGCATTGGCGGCTACGGGCCTTGGGCGCTAGTGACCGTTGCCCTTGCATCTGTAACGAGTTGCTTACGCATCTCCAGGGTTCTCCGTACTATCATGAATCAGATTGAATTGAGATGATGATAGGGAGCGCCTTTTTATGATTGAGCTGCTCAGGCGTTTTGGTGGTAAGTTTCGCCGGTATATGGTGATTGGCCCTGCGTGCAAGTTGATTGAAGTGATCTTTGACCTGCTGACGCCGCTGGTGATTGCCCAGATGATCGATAAAGGTATCGGTGCGCACGACGTGAGTGCCGTCGTCCGCTACGGCATGGTGCTCGCCGCCATGGCCGTGATCGGCATCTCGTTTACGCTCGTTTGCCAAAAGATGGCGGCGCTCACCTCGCAGGGCATGGGTACTGACATTCGCGGCGCACTCTACCAGCACATCAACAAGCTGAGCTATGCCGAGCTCGATCGCTTTGGCACGCCGTCGCTCATCACGCGCATTACCAACGACGTCAACCAGGTGCAGCTCGCCGTGGCGCTGGGCGTGCGCATGCTCATCCGCTGGCCTTTCCTGGCGGTGGGCTCCATGGTCGCGGCCCTTGCCATTGACCTTAAGCTCGGCATGATCTTTTTGATTTGCACGCCCGCTATCGGCCTGGTGTTTTGGTTTGTCATGGCGCGCTGCATCCCGTACTACAAGCAGCTGCAGGCAAAGCTCGATCGCATCGCGCTTATTTGCCGCGAAGGACTTTCGGGCGCTCGCGTGGTCCGGGCGTTTGTGCGCGAAGACCACGAGCGCGAGCGCTTTGCCCAAGCCGCCGACGACCAGGCCCATACCGCCATTGCGGTGGGCAAGCTCTCGTCGGTCCTTAATCCCGTAACGTTTTTGGTGATGAACCTGGGTGTGTGCGCCATCCTGTGGGTGGGCGGCATCCAGGTCAATGTGGGTGAGCTCACGCAGGGCCAGGTCATGGCGTTTGTGAACTACATGACGCAGACCCTGACCTCCATCGTGTATGTCGCCAACCTGGTCGTGGTCTTTACCAAGGCGAGCGCCAGTGCGTCGCGTCTCAACGAGGTGCTCAGTTGCGTGCCGAGCATTACCGACGAGGGCAACCAGCCGGTTGCGCTGCCCGAGCCGGGCGAACTGGCGGGTGGCGCTGTTCCGGTCCCGGCGCTGAGCTTGAGCCATGCGAGCTTTTCTTTTGGCGCCGGCGCTGCCAACGCCGTCAACGATGTGACCCTGGAGCTCCCGCTGGGCAAAACGCTCGGCATTATCGGCGGCACGGGCAGCGGTAAGTCGACGCTCGTCTCGCTCATCCCGCGCCTGTACGATGCGAGCACCGGCCGCGTGAGCGTAATGGGTGCCGACGTGCGCGCCTGGCCGCTCGATCAGCTGCGCCATGTGGTCGCGACCGTACCGCAGCGCGCGTCGCTCGTGAGCGGCACGATCCGCAGCAACCTAACCTGGCGCGACGAGTCGGCAACCGATGGGGAACTGTGGGCGGCGCTCGAAATGGCACAGGCCAGCGAGTTCGTGCGCAACAAGCCACAGGGGCTCGACGCCCCGGTCGAGGCGGGCGGCAAGAATTTCAGCGGCGGTCAGCGCCAGCGCCTGACCATTGCGCGTGCTCTGGTGGGCTCGCCGCAGATTCTGATCATGGACGATTCCGCCTCGGCGCTCGACTTTAAGACCGACGCGGCGCTTCGCCACGCCATCCGCGAGCGCAGCGTACGCGGTGCCGCCGCGGGCGGGCTCCCGCTGACCACGGTGATCGTGAGCCAGCGCGTCTCGACCGTTCGCGATGCCGACATGATCTGCGTGCTCGACCACGGCTCGGTCGCGGGACTGGGTACGCACGACGAGCTGTACGCAAGCTGCCAACTCTATCGCGAGATTTGCCAGTCGCAGCTTCGCCGCGAGGAGCTCGAGGATCAGCAGGGGAGCGCGACGCCCACGTCCGTCCCAAGTCCCGCGTTCGCCCCGGCTGCCCCGGCATCCACTTGCGCAAAGGAGGGCTGCTAGATGAATCCGTATACTTCTTCCGGTTCGGTCGCCACGATGACGGCCAACGTGTCCGGCAACGATAGCCTCAACGACCTGGGAGACGGTCCGCGCCAGCCCGGCGATCCCGAGCGCTATCCCGTGGGTGCGGTGACCCGCCGCCTGCTGGGCTATGTTCGCCCGCACCGCGTCTCGTTTGCGGCGTCGTTTGTGAGCGCCGCTATCTCGGTGATCCTGCAGCTCTACACGCCCATTCTCATCGGCGAGGGCATCGACCTTATCGTCGCCACCGGGCAGGTGGACTTCGACGCGCTGCTGCCGCTCGTTACCAAACTCGCGCTCGTCGTGGTAGGTGCCGCGGCCTTCCAGTGGCTGCAGGGCTACTGCGTCAACCGCCTGTCCTACGAGACGGTGCGCGACATGCGCGTGGAGGCGAGCGATAAGCTCAGCCGCATGCCGCTCAGCTTTATCGACAGCCATGCCCACGGCGACCTTATGAGCCGCGTGGTCAACGACGTCGACCAGGTGGGCGACGGTCTGCTGCAGGGCTTCACGCAGCTCTTCACCGGCGTCATCACCATTGTGGGCACGCTCGCGTTTATGCTCTCCATTAACCTGACCATGACGCTCGTGGTGGTGCTCGTCACGCCGCTTTCCATTTTTGCAGCCGGCGCTATTGCCAAGCTCTCCAACAAAAGCTTTACGGCACAGCAGCGTATTCAAGGGCAGCTCGGCGGCCATATCGAGGAGTACGTAGGCGAGCAAAAGCTTGTCGACGCCTTTGCCTACGGCCCGCACGCTCAACAGCGCTTCGATACCCTCAATGCCGAGCTCTACACCGCGGGCGAGCGCGCGCAGTTTATGGGTTCGCTTTCTAACCCCGGCACGCGCTTTATCAATAACATCATCTACGCCGTGGTCGCCGTGATCGGCTGCGCGGGCGTAATCACGGGTGTGCCCGCGGCACTCACGGTGGGCGGCGTGCAGATTTTCCTGTCCTATGCCAACCAGTACACCAAGCCGTTCAACGAGGTCACCAACGTCATCACGCAGATCCAGACCGCGTACGCCTCGGCGCGCCGCATGTTTGCGCTGCTCGATGCGCGCGAGCAGGAGCCCGACGCGTCGGACGCCGTAGAGCTTGCCGCCCCGCAGGGCGAGGTTGCCTTTGAGCATGTGGACTTTAGCTACGTGCCCGACCGCAAACTGCTGCAGGATATCTGCATCGATGCCAAGCCCGGCACGCGCTTTGCCCTCGTCGGCCCCACGGGCTGTGGCAAGACAACGCTCATCAATTTGCTGCTGCGTTTTTACGATATCGATGCCGGTCGCATCGCGGTCGATGGCCGTTCCTCGCGTGACTACACGCGCGCAAGCCTGCGCCGTGCCTTTGGCATGGTACTGCAGGACACTTGGCTGTTTGAGGGCACGGTGGCGGAAAACATCGCTTACGGTTGTCCCGATGCCACACGCGAACAGGTTATCGAGGCGGCCAAACGCGCGCATGCGCACAAGTTTATCGTGCAGCTGCCGAAAGGCTACGACACGGTGATCGGCGAGGACGGCGGCACGTTTAGCCAGGGCCAAAAGCAGCTGCTGTGCATCGCGCGCGTCATGCTCACCGACCCGGCGATCTTGCTGCTGGACGAAGCAACCTCGAGCATCGATACCCGCACCGAGCTGCAGGTACAGGCGGCATTCGACGAGCTCATGGCCGGCCGCACGAGCTTTGTCGTGGCGCATCGCCTGTCGACGATCCGCAACGCCGATTGCATTCTGGTCATGCGCGACGGCGAGATTATCGAGCGCGGCACACACGACGAACTGCTGGCGGCAGGCGGCTTCTACGCCGAGCTCTACCGCAGCCAATTCGCCCAGTAAGCAGGTCCGTGGGACATGTAACGCAGCGCTAGGGCGCGAGCGTGTCAACGGGGGCAACGATGATGCCCTCGGGCGTCGTATGGACCGGCATGCCGAATCCGATGACGATGAGCTTGGCCGCAGGGGGTCTCTCGCCGCGTTCGACCAGCTTTCGCTCGAGCCGAAGCAGGTTTGCAGATGCCTCGGGGATCTGCGGGCTTCCGAGTTTTACTTCCACGGCAATCCAAGTCCCATCGCGCCTGTGTAGAACGGCATCGACCTCGAGGTCGTCGGCATCGTGGTAGTGGGACACCGATGAGTCATTTGCGGCGGCATAGACCTTAAGGTCGTGCAGGACGAGGGATTCGAAGAGCAGTCCCAGCGTCTTCGGGTCGGATGCCAATGACTCCGGATTTGCTCCGAGCAGCGCGACGGCAAGCGAAGGGTCGGCAAGGTGCCTTTTTGCGCTTTGCCGCAGCTTTACCGGCGACCTGAGCGCCGGATGCCAAGCCGGGATATCGTCAATGATATGTATCCTGCGCAAGGCATCCGTATAACGCCTCAGCGTACTTCTCGATACATCACCGCCGAGGTCTTTCTCAAGAGACTTTTCGCCGGCAAGAGTGGATTCGTTGCGCGCAAGCGAAGACAGAAGAGCCCTGACTTTCTCCGGGTCACGCTTCACGCCGTCAACTTTCGAAACGTCCGATTCGCAGACGCCATCGATGTAGGCAGCGGATATTCGCATTGCATCGGCAGTCGTCTTGCCAACCGCCTGAGGCCAACCGCCACGACATAGCAAATCGGCGATGCCGGCGATGCCGTTGATGGATCCAAGTGCCGCTTTGATGGGGCATTCGTTTAGCAGTGATTCGAGCGAGACCGCCCCTGAGGAAACCCCGAGTTCGGCCAGAGTCATTGTCTCCATGCGCAAGCGTGATATCCGCCCGATGCCGCTGTGCATCGGTTGGTCGGCATCGTTTGGTGTTGCTGACCCCGTAAGCAAAAACTGCCCTGGCTCACCGGTCCTACGATCGCATTCGAAACGTATTGCGTCCCACAGTTTCGGCTCTTCCTGCCACTCATCGATGAGTCTCGGCGTTGCGCCGACTATCGCTTGAGCCGGGTCGATCCTGGCAAGCTGCAGCGCGGCAAAGTCTCCGGTTGGGTCGGAGAGAGACAGCGACGATTCGGCGAATCGCTGGGCCGTAGTCGTCTTTCCGCACCACTTCGGTCCCTGAATGAGCACGGCACCAAAAATGCCAAGATCGCGTTCGATTGAGCGATCGATGCATCTATCCATATATCCATTCATAGAACTCCCCGCCGATCATTGAGCCATTATGTTATATAGCATTTTACCAGCGCGTGAAACATTTTGACGAAAACACGTGACACAATTTAACGGTATTCCGTGAAACATATTGACGATACTATATGAAACAATTTGACGGCGTTTTGTGAAACAGGTTTCCTGCCGTCCGTGAAACACTCTGCGGCGGCTTCAATCCGAAGTACGTACTGTCCGAAATCTGTCCAAAGATGTCGCCTGCGTCGCTAATCGACAGACGGTGGTTTACATCTGCCGCGTTAGTACTAAGATATTCATCTAATAAATTGCATTAGTGGCTTTAGTTTTGGGGGAAACGAGGCAACGTGACTATGACGTGCTCTTTGGTGGTTAACAGCAAGAGCGGTAATACCAGGATGGTTTCGGGCGCGATCAAGCGCGCTCTGCAGGCTGCGGGCGTTGAGTTTATCCACGCCGCGGCGTTGAGCGACGATGCGGATGCGGATCAAGTTGCGCTCGAGGCGCAGGGTGCCTGCGCAGCCGACACGGTGCTTGTCGGTTTTTGGTGCGACAAGGGCGCCTGCACGCCTTCGGTCGCCGCGTTGCTTTCTGCCCTGCACGGCAAGCGCGTCTTCCTGTTTGGTACCTGCGGCTTTGGTGCCGATCAGAGCTATTACCAGCAGATTATCGATCGCGTGACCTCCAATTTGGCCGAGGATGCCGAGCTTGTGGGTTGGGCAATGTGCCAGGGCAAGATGGGTCCCGCGGTCAAGCAGCGCTACGAGGCCATGCTCGAGCAAGATCCCGACAATGTCCGCTTTAAGATGCTGCTCGATAACTGGGTCGCCGCAAAGGATCACCCCACCAAGGAAGATCTGGACAACATGGCTGCAGCCGCCAAAAAGGCCGTGCTGGGGGAGTAGCTCCCATCGCTGACGGCGGTCGGTCCATCTTTCTAAATGAAACGTCCTCCCGGGCGTCGGGGCACGAAGTTCCCTGCTCTACAGTCCTGCGCAAGACGAAGGCCACATTAAGTGGCCTTCTTTGCGTGCGGAACTCGCGATGAACTTCGTGCCCCGCCGTCCGGGAGGACGCCTCTTTATTGATGGGAGGCCTGATAGGTCGATGGTTCCGTGCCCGGATGCGTCCAAAGTGGGACGGGCTTTCCGGATGGGCAGGCTTTCGAAAAATGCGTCCCGGAATTTGCCTTTGGAATGGGACGTAGTTTCCTGTTGAGGTGCTTTGCGGAAAGTGCATCCCACTCTGGGCGGTCGAAGTGGGACACACTTTCCCAAAGGCGCTCCAACGGGAAATTGGCCCTCAAAGTGGGACGCCGTTTCCCAATGAGGCTCAAGCGGAAAATGCATCCCGGAATTTGCGCTCAAAGTGGGATGCGGTTTCCGGTTGAGGGTCTAAGGGGAAATGCGTCCCAGAATCGACGCTTGAAATGGGATGCAGTTTCTCGATGAGGCACTCGACGGAAGATACATCCCAGAAATGGCCTTTGAGCTGGGATAAGATTTCCGCGGCATCTCGGATTCTCAAAAATGAGACACGCCGTTGGCGAAAATGAGACACGTGATATCGGGCATCGGATGTATCATTTGCAAAAATGAGTCCACTCCACTCGAATAAAGCGAGGTCCCTCATGTACGTTCCACACCCCCGTATCCGTAGGCTGTCGAAAATCCCGCTTGTTGGGACGGCGGCGCTTGCTGCGTTGATCGCCACGAGCGTCGCCTGCTTCACGGCCACGCCCCAGGTTGCCCAGGCGGCAGACGCGCCCGCAATCACCGATATGACCGAGCAGGATTATCAAGCCCTGGGTCTGGGCACGAGCGAGGACATTCCGACCGATACCGTTGGCCCCTATTCCACTGATACCCCCACGACGTTTGCCACGCGCGGCGAGGTCTATATGGCAGCTAACGGTAGCCATGGCAATCGCTACACTCTGCGCGACAAGCTCGAGAACGTCGAGCGCGGTGACATTGGCGGCAGCAGCAAACTCACCGATGGCTATGGAAGTGTGTGGGGCGCCGCAAAGTTCTGGCAAAACGTCAACAACTTCGATACGAACAGCGATCTCTACAAGCATAGCGACTACGGTGGCGGCACCTGGTCGTACCTAAGCAACAATGAGTCCTCAACAGTACTCGCCAACGACAACAACGGTTTCTCGGGCATTCACGCCACGAGTGTTGAGTTCTGCAGCGACGCCAGCACGGGCAAAAAGAGCCGCGTTGCCGAGCTCCGTGCCTACGGCGACAGTTCCTCCACGACGATTGACGGCAAGTCATACGCCGGAAAGGTTGAGCTGGTCCTCTACTCGTTTAGCAACGGGCGTACGCGCACTCTCGACACACACCTGCCGGTGACGGTCAACACTAATTTGATGTACGAAGGCCGTTTTAAGTACCTGGATGCCGGTTACCTGCAAGAGCACGACGCCGTCTTTGATGTCGAGGCGGGCGATGTCGATGGCGACGGCGTCGACGAGCTTTTTGTCTACGCGGGCTGCTATATCGACGAGAACGGCGTGCGCAAGGCTGTAGTCGACATGTATGACTTGGAGGGCGGCAACTGGAAGCAAAGCGTCGTCAAGATCGATGCCGGTAACGCCGCGGACTACACCACGCACAACAAGGGCGGGAACGACTCCTGGACGCAGCTTCAGTCAGCTCCTGTCGTTTCGCTAGCGGCCGGCGACCTCGATCGCGATTTTTGCGATGACCTCGCCATCGTGGTCTCGGCACCCTACGGCAAGAAGAATATTGATAAGTCGACGCATTGCGAGCTGTTTTCGTGGGATGCATCCAAGGGTGCGCTCGTCCATGTCGATGCTCTGGGCGACGCGGGCGCAATCTCCCTCTCCGCGAACGGCAAGACCATGGTCGCTGCGAATGCGACGTTCGGCACGTTTGCCGCCTACGATGAAGAAGGAAAGAAGACGGGTGAAACCGTCACGGGCCTTATTCTTGCGGGCTATGACTGGCAACGCAGCGCTTTTGATTACGGCGCTTCTGACGGCAGCAAGGGGCTGTACGGCGCGCTGTACCGCTACGCGTATTTTGACTCGGAGTCTGGCGAGTTCAAGCTTTCCGATTGCAAGGAATACAGAGACGGGCTCCTCGCCTCCTATGGGCTGATGCATGTGCCCAACAGCGCATGGAAGGATAGCGCTCAGGATAAGCGCTATCCGTGCACCTTGGCGCCTATTGCCCTTGCCACTGCCAACCTTGACGGCCTGTCCGAGCAGCTGGCGGTCGACGAGGTGCTCGTGGGCGGCGATGTGTTCCGCGACTTTGCCTGCAACACGGCACAGAGCGGGGCTCAGGGCTTGGGGTCCATGGTCGGAACCATGAGCATGAGCGGTCAGCAATACAACAGCAGCAACAAGCATGACCACAAGGGTATAGAGCAGGTGTGGATCAGCGACGTCAAGGCGGGCAGCGTCTCGGGTTCGGACCGCTATAACGAGAGCTTTATCGCCGTGGTGGGCAAGCACCGCGACGAGGACCTGCGCAAGAACGATGACTACTATTGGATGACCGCCTCGCATTTTTCGCTCGACGAGAACGGAAAGGTGCGCCGCGGCGAGGAGCAGGTGATTAGCGAGAGCAACCGTCGCGGCACTACCTACGGCACATTTATCTCGCTCGCGCTGCCCGATGTCGACAACGACAGCGTCAAGATCACGTACAAGGACCGCTACAAGGTCTATACCAACCCGCGCGTGCTTGCCGTGCTGCAGGATGCGCCCTATGTTGAGGATCTGGAGCAGGCATACGGCTATCTGGTGTTGGGCGGCACGTCATACGGAGAGGAAAAGGGCACGGGGACATCCCAGGGCTATACCATTGGCGCCGAGTTGGGCGTTGCCGTCGAGGTGCAGACCGGTCCGCCCCTGGTCGCGATGAATGCTTCAGTCGATTTTGCCGCCGAGGGATGCTATGACTACCGGAGCGAGCGCACGGTCAGCGCAAGCGTAAGCTATGAGTCGCATGCCGGCGAGGGTGACAAGGCCGTGCTCTACACGATTCCGATGGTCTATTACGAGTATGAGATCGAAAATGAGGAAACTGGTGGCAAGGGCGTGATGGCGGCGCCCGTGTCGCTCGGCGCGCAGACCTCGGTCGTTAATGTCGAGGCCTATGACCGCATTGCCAAACAGCACAATATGACGCCGCTCAGCTACTTTTTGACCAACCGGTCGGGAGAACCCGGAACCTATCAAACGACGCTCAACGGCGAGACTCCCGTTGGGGATTCCTTTGGCCTGGGCAAGCCTGGCGTAACGCGCGCCTACACGCACGATGGGTTTAACGGCGCCGCCGCGCAGTCGGGGGCGAGCATTGAGCAGACCATCGAAGTCGAGGAGGGCAAGGAGCAGGAGCTCGAGCTCGGCTTGACGCTGAACGGCAGCGTTGTCATGGGCGCGAAGCTCGCAAAGCACGAGTTGTTTGGCGGCCTGTGCTTTGGTGCCAACGCCGGCTTTACTACGGGTAACTCCTCGAGTGAATCGACCGAATACGGCGGCACCGTCGACAACCTGCCCGAGGCCGCGCAGGGCAAGTACGGTTTTGTGTGGCGTCTGGGCGTCAACGCGGTGGATGTCGACAAGTTCGAGGCAGACTCGGGCGACAAGCTCGGCACCAAGGACACCGACCAGTTCTGGATCGTGGGCTATGACGTTAAGGACGTCGAGATGCCCGACGCGCCGGCCGTGACGGGCTTTACGGCAAACGCCGTCGATTCGACCAGCGTTACGTTTAGCTGGGACGATGTACTCGCAAACAAGAGTGGCTTTAGCTACGGCGTGGGCATGCTGCAGAGCAATGCGGCGGATGCGGTCGTCAATAGCTGGAAGATTGCCGACAACACGCAGACCTCGCTCAAGTGGGATGGGCTGCAGCCCAATACGGAGTATCGATTCGCCATCGCCGCCGTTAAGAATGGATCCACGACCGAAACAGGTATTCGCTCGGCAATCATCACGGTCAAGACCATGCCCGATGGCATGACGATGACCGTGAGCGGACCTGCGGCGGATGCTGCGGAGGGGTCGGATCTTGGATACGACTCTTCGGTTGAGCGCGCGGCGGGAAGCCACCTGACGCTCTCGGCGATTGGCCATGTGAAGCAACTCGGTGCCGACGATAGCGAAACAGGGCTGGCACCGACCTATATGTGGTACCGCAAGGGCCGCGGCGAGACAGAGTTTAAGCTCGTGGGTGCCGATGGCAACCTCGCGGCTGGAACGGCCTCAAAGCTCGAGATTGACCTGACCGCAGACGATGACGGTGCGCAGTATTACTGCCACGTGGGATACAACGACGTGGGCCTCGACACCGGCACGACGCTCGTGAATATCGAGGCCGAGGAGACGGCGCCCACAACGGTGAACGCCACCCCGATCCGCACGCGCCGCCTGTTCTCACAGGCAAGTGCGGGCGCCAAGAAGTTCCTGGACCATACGCTGGTAAACACCGCCGGCCCAATCGATTCCGAAGGCTCAAAGGACCCCGAGACTCCTGAGACCCCGACGAACCCGGACAAGCCCAAGTCCGACAACGGAGCTAAGACCGACACCAAGGTCAAGACTACGACCACAGCGAAGAACCTCGCAAACACCGGCGACCAAACATTCGCCCTAGTCGCCACCGCAGCAGCAGCGGGAGCAACGCTCGTAGTGATAGCCCTCATCATGCTGATCAAGCGCCGCAAGACCCACTAGTAGCCAGTCGAACATATCGACAACCCAAAAACCCGGGTAGCCAAAAAACAGGCCACCCGGGTTTTCTGTTGAGTGGAGACTCCGCAAGCGGAAACTGCATCCCACAATTAGCGCCCGGAACGGGACACATTTTCCGTCAAGCCCTCATCCGGAAAATCCATCCCAGTTTGAGCGCCCAGACCGGGACGCACTTTCCCAAAGGGTCCTCAACGGGAAACTGCGTCCCATAATTAGGCCGAGAAATGGGATGAACTTTCCCAATGAGAGCCAACCGGAAACCACGTCCCAGAATCAGCCCCCAAAGTGGGACGCACTTTCCCAACGAGCCTCAACCGGAAAATACATCCCGGAATCCAGCTGAATAGTGGGACACACTTTCCCAATCGGGTCCCAAGCGGAAACTGCATCCCACTCCGGACGTGAATTCTGGGACACGGTTTCCGGATGCAAAAAAGGTCACAAGACATGGCCTTCGACTTATATATGTTCAGCGGATACCCCTAAGACAAGCCGCGCTCCAACAACAAGGCGTCTGTCCGGGCGGAGGCATATAAGGTTCATCGCGAGTTCCGCACGCAAAGGGGGCCACTTAATGTGGCCCCCGTCTTGCGCAGGACTGTCCGAGCAGGGAACCTTACATACCTCCGCCCGGACAGACGTTTCAGTTATGAACTCGCAGCTAGTCGCTACTTGATCTTGGTCGTACCCGGTGCCAAGTTGGGGTCGGTCTCGTTGGCCTCGGTCTGGAAGTGCTCGGTGTACACGTTCTTGCCGTCGCGGAACATCTCGTAGTACTGCATCTTGGCGTAATCCTCGCGTGCCTTGGTGGCAGCTGCGGCAGCGGCGTCGTCACCGGTGACGTTGGAGGAGAGCGCCCAGCGCAGGTTGGCGTCCTCGTAGCCCACGGAGTTGATAGCGGGCAGCGACTCGCGCAGCGTCATGTGCGCCTTCTGGTAGTCGGTCAGCGGCGCGCCGATCAGCTGCATAAGCTGGGTGGACAGGTAGTTGGTGGACAGGTCGTCGACCTTGCTCGTCTGGTCGCAGCCGGCAACGTCGTAGTTGGCCCAAATGATGTAGTCGGTCTGCCACAGGCGCTCTTGATGCGTGGCGTCGTCCTCGTCGGTAAACCACTTGTCGTTGAACTTGGACGGGAAGAACGGCTGGTGATCGCCCCAGAACACCACGACCACCTTGCGGTCGAGCTTGCTCAGGGCGTTTAGGAAGTAGCGCAGCGCCTGGTCGGACTGCTCGATGCACGAGACGTACTCATCGACATCGGATAGCGTGCCGTCCTCGACGGTCTTGGCGTCCAGGTCGGTCGTGTCGATGTTCAGGTGCATCTGCTTGTCGACCGGCAGCAGGCCCGTATCGTAGCCCGAGTGGTTCTGCATGGTCACGTCGAAGATAAACTGCGGATCGGCGTTCTGGTCGAGCAGCTCAAGAATCTTGTCGTAGGTAGCCTGGTCGGTCACCATGCCGCGCAGGGTATCGGCGCCCTGGAAATCGTTGATGGACAGGAACTGGTCAAAGCCAAAGTCCTTGTAGACGTTCTCACGGTTCCAGTTGGTCGCGTGGTTGGGATGCATGGCCGTGGTGGAATAGCCGAGCGACTTGAACTGCTCTGCCAGGTTCCCGGTCGTTTCCATGTTGTAGATGGTGTAGGGGTACACGCCCGAGCCCAGGTTGGCCATGGAGTTGCCGGTCATAAACTCAAACTCGGTATTGGCGGTACCGCCGCCGTAGGCGCTCACATAGAGCTTGCCGCGGCTGAGGCAGTCGGACAGGTTCTTAAAGTACTGCGGACCCTCGTAGCCGGCGCGCATGTTCTGGTAGATCGACAGATCCGAGAACGTCTCGTTCATGATGGCGATGACCGTGGGCTTCTCGCTATCGAACTGCTCCTTTGCGGCGGCGCGCTCGTCGCTCTTGGCCGCGTCGGACTTGTCGTAGGCCTTGGCGTACTTTTTGAGCGTGGCCTTGGCATCGTCGACGGAGTAGTCGGCGGGTTTGGGCGGCTTGATGGACTGCGCTGCGCTAATGAAAGCGGGCAGGTAGCCCTCGCGCCAGTAGCTCTCGAGCGGGCGCCAGGTGTAGACGGTGATGCCGAGAGTGTTGTAGTAGTCGATGAGCGTAACATGCGCGGTCACGCCGCCCAGGCACAGCACGGCGACGAGCAGGTTGGTGAGCAGCATGCGCTTGGCGTTGGCGGCGCCCTTCTGGCGATGCGGCGCGACCAGGCCGGCGTACTCGCATAGCAGCATGGCGATGGCGGTAAAGCCCATGGACAGCACGCAGAACAGTGAGATCGAGAAGGTGTAGCCGGTGCCGGCGACCGCGGCGGCGGTGGAGATGGCCGAAAGGTCGCCCGGCTGGATGGGCATGGATTTAAACGTGATGACGAAGAACTCGGCAATGCCCAGGACAAAGAGGGCAAAGGCCAGGACCGCGGGAGCTGCGCCGTGGCGCTGGAACAGGAAGAACAGGCCGACCATGAGCGTGGTGATGATGGCCCACTCGAGCAGGATGCACAGGGGGTAGACCCAGGTAAAGTCGTGGTTGGACGATACCTCCATGCCTAGCAGCGCAAAGACGCCGGCGAGCAACAGGCACAAGACGGCGGCGACAAGCGGTTTGCCCACAAAGGCTCCGCGCAGGCGGGCGAGCTTGCCGGTGGGGGCGGGGGCGTCGGGCCCGGCGAACGCAAAGACGCGCGGGGCGATGCGTCCGCGGGCGATGCTGGTCCAAGCGCAGCCGGTGAGGATGGCGTTGGTCAGGATGAGCATCACAAAGGCGAGCGGCTCGTTTTGGGCGACGAGGCCAATGGCGCCCCAAATGGTCAAAAAGACCTGGAAAAGACCGAAGGCGACGCTCCACCCAAGAGCGCTTTTGGCAACGGTGCCCGACTGAGCGCGAATGGCCTTGGCCTCGCGCAAGACAAGGTAGACGGTCGCCGCAAGACCGACGAGCGAGATGGCGGCAGCGAACATGCTGAGACTCCTCACAAACTAAAACGTACGAAAGCGGGGGTTTACCCGATTGTTACCTAAATATGCGCTGCATTTGCGGGTTGCGCACAACAACCAGCCATATTAACGCGCACGTGTGGCGGTGTGGCGCAATGTAGTGGCGACCTGCGCGATAATGGACGGGAATTACACGGAAACGTAAAGGCTTCTTAAAGAATTGGCGAGGATGAGGCGATGAACGAGCAGGTTTGCACCAAGGCTGTGGATACGTGTGGCTATCCGGTCGAGACTACGGGTAATGCGGTGCTGGACACGTTGGAGCACCGTTCCTCCACGCGTGCCTTCGCGCGTGATGACGACGACCGCCCCGTGGCGGTGACCGACGAGCAGCGGGCGGCGATTTTGCATGCGGCGAGTCGCGCGCCGTCGGCGGGCGCCATGATGATGTATTCCATCGTGAGCATCCGCGAGCAGGCAACGCTCGACCGCCTGGCCGACCTGTGCGACCACCAACCCATGATTGCCAAGGCGCCCTGGGCACTAATATTTGTGGTCGATTATGCCAAGTGGATCGATCTGTTTGAGCACGTGGGCTGCTTTGAGCCCGAGTTTGTCGAGCGCACGGGCAAGGCACCCCGCCGCGCGCCGGGTTTGGGCGACTTTGCCATCGCGGCGCAGGATGCCGTGATCGCCGCGCAAAACGCCGTGGTTGCCGCCGAGGCCCTGGGGCTGGGGAGCTGCTACATCGGCGATATCGTCGAGAATGCCGAGGAAGTCGCCGAGCTGCTCGATCTGCCGCCCTATACCATGCCGCTATCGATGCTCATCATCGGCACGCCCCGTAAGGAGCGCCCGGCAATCGCGCATCCCGTGGTGAACCTGGTGCACGAGGAGCGCTACTGCCGCGCGGATGCCGCGACCATGGACGCGCAGGTGGCCGAGATGGACGCAATGTTCCGTCCGCATGCCCGCGAGGTGGGGGAGCGCGTCGTGGACATCTATACCCGCAAGCACACGAGTCCCTTTATGGCCGAGATGAGCCGATCCATGGAATGGTGGTTCAAAAACTGGCTTGGAAAATGACGAATGTGACAAAGGGACCGTCCCTTTGTCACATTTCATATCGCCGCGGTGGCCTAAAGGCCGTATAAATGTTTATTTAGCTGGGAAAACAGTGCCATTCAAACATGGGCCGATTACCTATAATTCCTTCGAACATTAAAGTTGGGAGGAAACCGGCTTATGGAACAAAAGGCCAAGGAGGCAGCCTCGCACGCTGCGATTCCTGTGAGCATCTCGGCGATGCTCGTCACGCTGGGCGTGGTGTACGGCGATATCGGCACCAGCCCTATGTATGTAACCAAGGCGCTCGTTGCCGGCAACGGCGGCATCGGAAGCGTGACGGAGGAGTTCGTGCTTGGCGCGCTCTCCCTTGTCGTGTGGACGGTCACGCTGCTGACCACCATCAAGTATGTGCTCATCTCGCTGCGCGCCGATAACCATGGTGAGGGCGGCATCTTTGCCCTGTACAGCCTGGTCAAGCGCTGTGGCAAGTGGCTTATCATCCCCGCCATGCTGGGTGGCGCCGCGCTGCTCGCCGACGGCATCCTGACGCCGGCCGTTACCGTTACCACGGCCATCGAGGGCCTGCGCACCATCCCGGCGGTCCATGCCGTGCTGGGCGATGACCAAGGCCGCGTCGTCGCCATTACGCTCGCCATCATCATCGCGCTCTTCTTGGTACAGCGCATCGGTACGGCCAAGATCGGTCACGCCTTTGGCCCCATCATGACGCTGTGGTTCCTGTTCCTGGGCGGCACGGGTCTGTTCTTTGTCTTCCAGCACCCCGCCGTGCTGCTGTGCCTCAACCCGGTGCGCGGCATCGCCTTTTTGCTGAGCCCCAACAACCACGCGGGCATCATGATTCTGGGCAGCTGCTTCCTCGCCACCACCGGTGCCGAGGCGCTCTACTCCGACATGGGCCACGTCGGCCGCGGCAACATCTACGCCACCTGGCCGTTCGTTAAGTGCTGCCTGCTGCTTTCCTATATGGGCCAGGGCGCTTGGCTTATGAACAACGCTGCCAACCCCGAGCTCATGGGCATTGCCGATCTCAACCCGTTCTACCAGATGCTCGCCCCGGGCCTGCGCCCGTTTGCCGTAGGCCTTTCCACCGTCGCGGCCATCATTGCCTCGCAGGCGCTCATCACCGGCGCATTCTCGCTGGTGTCCGAGGCCAGCCGCCTGGACCTCATGCCGCACATGCAGGTCTTCTACCCTGCCGAGACCAAGGGCCAGCTCTACATCCCCATGGTCAACAACGTCATGCTTGTCGGCTGCGTCATCGTGGTGCTGCTGTTCCAGAACTCGGCGCATATGGAAGCCGCCTACGGCCTTGCCATTACGCTGACTATGATGTGCACCACGCTGCTGCTCTTCTTCTACCTGCACGAGGAGCGCAAGCTCAAGGTTGCTCCGTGGATCTTCGCGGCCTTCTTCCTTTTGCTCGAAGGCTTCTTCTTCGTGAGCTCGCTCACCAAGTTCTTCCACGGCGGCTACTTCACCATTCTCATGGCTGCACTCATCATGGGCATTATGGTGTGCTGGTACAACGGCACGGCGGTCGAGCAGCGCCAGTTTACGCTGCTGCCGCTGCGCAGCTACCTGCCGCAGCTCAAGCGCCTGCGCGACGACGATCGCTATGAGCGCATGAGCGACAACGTCGTGTACCTGACCAAGGACACCCATACCGACTACATCGACCGCGATATCGTCTATTCGATCTTGGACAAGCATCCCAAGCGTGCTCACGCCTGGTGGTTCGTGAACGTCGAGACCATGGACGAGCCGCATACCTTTGCCTATTCGGTCGAGACGTTCGGTACCGACTACGTGTTCCGCGTGCATCTGTACCTGGGCTACAAGATTAACCAGCGCGTCAATGCCTATCTGCGTCAGGTCGTTCAGGACCTGGCCGCCACCGGCGAGCTGCCGCCGCAGACGCATGACTACTCGGTCTACAAGGATCCGGGTAACATCGGCACGTTCAAGTTCGTCCTGATCCGTAAGCTTCTGGCGCCCGAAAGCGATGTGGAGCCGAGCGAGCGTACGGCCATCACGCTCAAGTACATCATCCGCCGCGCCGCCGGCACGCCTGCACGCTGGTACGGCCTGGAGAACTCCAACGTGAGCTTTGAGTACGTGCCGCTGTTCACCAAGTTCAAGGCCGTGAACAAGATGCAGCGCCTGGCCCCCAACGAGCGGCCGTAGGCGCCGACGGGTTGCACGGAGTTGGTTTTCGATGGACAAGATTGAGACCGGGGAGGCAAACATGGATGCAAAGATGTTTGATGGCCGCGAGGTGGTTGCCGAGCTGGTACGTGAGGCACGCGCTGACGCCGCCGAAGATCGGTTTTTGACGAACCGTGCCAACATGGATATGGCCGATCGCGTAATTTCGATCGTGGCACTGGTATTTGGAGCGGTGTGCGTGTGTGCCCTGCTCGCGCACGTGCTGTTTGTCTAGCGACCGCCGGTTGCAAAGGCTATACACTTGGAACCACCACAAGGGAAACCACCACAAAGGTGCCTGTCCCTTTGTGGTGGTTTTTGTTTTTGAGAGAGGAGCGGGGCGCTGATGGACGTCCGTACGGACGGCGATATTGCCGATAACTTTTGGTGGCGGCGCACAACGCTGGCGCGCCGCACTCCTCTGTATGACGCCTGCGTATCGGTGGGGCTGCTGGTCGCGGCGACGATTGTGGGCGCGCTGCTCGACCATCCGGGTCTCGCGCCGAGCATCATGATCGTCTATGTGTTCGCCGTTCAGCTGTGCGCATTCTTTACCTGGAGTCGCCTGTATTGCTTGCTGAGCTCGGCTGCCGCCGTGGCGCTCTACAACTTCTTGTTTGTCGACCCACGCTACTCGTTGTCGCTTATCGACCGCGGCTATCCCGGCATGTTCTTCATCATGTTCGTGGTCTCGCTTGTGTCGAGCTCGATTGCGTTAGCCCTGCGCCGCGCCTTGGCACAGGCTGCCGCCAGCGACCGCCGCACGCATATGGTGCTCGAGACCAACCGCATGCTGCAGCGGTGCGCCGATCAGCAGCAGATTGTCCATGCCATGGCAACGCAGCTGGCGCGTCTTTCGGGCTGTCCGGTCGTGTGGTACAGCGCCGACGCCGAGGGCGATGACCTGCTGCCGCGTGCGACATACACGGCCGTGGGCGATGCCGCGCCGGTGCATGAACTGGCGCCGCAGATGCCGCCGCGGCTCTCGGCGTCCGCCTATGTGGGAACGCCGCTCGATGCCACCTATGGCGGCTCGGCGTTTTATGGCATCTACCTGACGGTTCGTACGGGCGACGGCTTCGTCCGCTCGGGCGACCCCGCCTCGGTGGTGGGCGTGCTGGCTATCGTTGCCGAGCCCGACGTGCTGACGCATGAGGAGCGGACGCTTGCCGATGCCATCGTGAGCGAAGGTGAGCTGGCGCTCGACCGCGCCCGCGCCATGGAGGCCCGCGAGGAGGCGGCGGTGCTCGCCAAAAACGAACAGCTGCGCGCCAACCTGCTGCGCTCCATCTCGCACGATCTGCGCACACCGCTTACCAGTATTTCGGGTAATGCCGATGTCCTGCTCGATCAGGGCTCGACCGGCACCGCGGTGCTCGATACCCAGACGCGCCGCGGCCTGCTTCTATCCATTCGCTCGGATGCGCTATGGCTCAACGCCACCGTCGAGAATCTGCTCGCCATCACCAAGCTCGAGGGTGGCGGTATGCGCCTGTCGGCCACGCTCGAGCTTATGGACGATATCGTCGAGGAGGCGCTGCGCCACGTGAACCCTGCCGTGCGCGAGCACGACCTTAAGGTGGTGGCGTGCGATGAGCCGGCGCTCGTCAACGTCGATGCGCGCCTGATGGTGCAGCTGGTGGTCAATCTGGTGAACAACGCCATCACCTATACGCCCGCGGGCTCGCATATCATGATTTCGATTAGCGTCGACGATGGACGCGTGGCGTGCTCGGTGGTCGATGATGGTCCGGGCATCGCACCCGAGGACCGCGAGCGGATCTTTGAGTCGTTCTACACCGCCAACCACGGTCTGGCTGACAGTCGCCGCAGCGTGGGCCTGGGTCTTTCGCTCTGCCGCTCCATTGCGCTGGCGCATGGCGGTAGCATAGAGGTTGCCGCGGCGGACCCGCACGGCTCGGTCTTTACGATTGAGCTTCCTGCCGCCGACGTTTCGTTTGATAAGGAGTAGCGCCGTGCCGAACTCTGCCGTAAAACCGCTCATCTTGGTCGTTGAGGACGATCCCGCCGTCCGCAATCTTATCGTCGCCGCGCTCGAGGCGCACGGCTTGCGCCATATGGCTGTGGAGACCGCCCATGCCGCCATCGCCGCCGCCTCGTCGCAGACGCCGAGCATTGTGCTGCTCGATCTGGGCCTGCCCGATATGGACGGCGTCAAGGTGGTGGAGTCGGTGCGCGCATGGTCGGGCATGCCGATTATCGTGGTCTCGGCGCGCAGCGAGGATGCGGACAAAATCCGCGCGCTCGATGCCGGTGCCGACGACTATCTGACCAAGCCGTTTTCGGTCGAGGAGCTGCTCGCGCGTATTCGCACGACGCTCAGGCGCCTTTCGTATGCGCAAACGGGCGGTGTTGCCTCCGAGGGCTCGTTCGATACCGGTGAGCTGCATATCGATTTTGATGCCGGCATCGCCACGATGGATGGCGAGGAACTGCATCTGACGCCGATCGAGTATAATCTCCTGTGCCTGCTGGCACACAACGCCGACAAGGTGCTGACGCACCAGTTTATCCTGCACGAGATTTGGGGCACGGCAACTAAGAGCGACCTGGCGAGCCTGCGCGTCTTTATGGGCACGCTGCGTAAGAAGATTGAGTCCGACCCCGCGCATCCGCGCTATATCCAGACGCACGTGGGTATCGGCTATCGCCTGGTCACCCAGGGATAGGTCGGCGCCACCATCCCACTATGAGTTGCGGTGAAATACGGTCTAAATTTACCTAATTCCAGGCAAAACAGTCCGTATTCCACCGCAACTTTGTTTATTTGCCTTTGGGCTTGCTGGCGTAGAACTTCTTCTTTTTGGACTTGCCGGCAGGGGAGGGTTTGCCGGCAAAGTTGGACCTGCCGTTGCCGGCCTGCGCGTGCGTGGGTACTGCCGCGCGAGGCTTGCGGACCTCGGGGTTGCGCAGCTCCTCGACACGCTCGGCAATCTCCTCGGCGCTAAAGCCGACCTCGGCCATGGCGTCCTCGATGGGCAGGCGGCGCACGATGTAGCAGTGGTGCACCTTCTGGTTGCGCGCGAAGTCCTCGGGGATGGTCTGCGCCGTAATGTCCTCCAACACGACGCCCGCGCGCGCGAGCTTGCGCGTCTCGGGGCGGAAGCCGCGCAGGTTGCAGCTAAAGATGGCGTGGCCGCCCTGTGCGAGCAGGCGCGATACGCCGGTCAAAAGCTCAACATGGTCGCGCTGGACATCCCAGGTGCGGCGGCCCATCTTGGATGAGTTCGAGAACGTGGGCGGGTCGACAAAGATCAGGTCCCAGCGGTTGCGCGTCTGGCGCTGGTCGCGAATCCAGGCAAGCACGTCGTCGCGCACAAAATGATGCTGCGGACCAACAAAGCCGTTCTGACGCATATTGCGCTCGGCCCAGTCCAGGTAGGTGTTGGAAAGATCGACCGTCACGGTTTCCTCGACGCCGCCGTCTGCCGCATAGCAGGTGGCGGTGCCGGTGTAGGCAAACAGGTTGAGGAAGCGGCGCGCCTGCTTGGCGTGCTCGCGCACTAGGTTGCGGGTGACGCGGTGATCCAGGAAGATGCCCACATCCAGATAGTCGTCAAAGTTGACGGCAAAGGTGAGCCCGCCCTCTTCGATGAGCGGCAGGCGACGGCGCGCGATGTTGGCGCGTTCTCCCGATCCGCCCTTGCCGGCTCCCTGCTTGCCGTACTGCGAGCCGCCGCGCGAACGCATGCGGGCCTTGGCGTGCACGTGCTCGGCCGGAACATCTAGGATGCGCGGCGCGATGGCCAGAATGTCGAGCATGCGGGCCTGGGCCAGTGCGGGGTCGATGGTCTTGGGCGCGGCGTATTCGGCGATGACGAGCCAGCGTCCCGGCGTCTGCGGGCAGCCCTCGTACAGATCGATGGCGGCGGAGTAATCGGGCAGGTCGGCATCGTAGACGCGGTAGCAGCTCACGCCCTCGCGCTTGGCCCACTTGCGGCGCAGACGGGCATTCTTGCGCAGGCGGTTGGCGAACTGCTCGGACTCCGGGATGAGCACGGGCAGCGGCTTGCCGTCGCCCAGGTCGAGCATGGCGGCAGGCTCGGGCATGGCGGGGGCTTCGTCGCTGATGACGTCGTCGGCGCCCGCAGTCTCGCCCTCAGCATCCGCGCTGGTCGCAGCCTCAAACGCTGCGGCGGCGTGGTCGAGCGAAGGCCAGACTTCGACGGTCGCCTCCTCGTTGTTGGGCATGACGGCAATCGAGCGCTCGGGCTCGGCGTGGAGCGCGCGGGCCAGCAATCCGTCGCGGGTGAGTGCGGCGACCGGCGCCGCGGCAAGCTCGGGCGCGCGGCGCAGCTCGCCGACCAGCGTCATGGCGTCGTGCATGAGCGAAAGCGGTGTCTCGGTCGTATCCGCGACGAGGGCGGCACCGGCGACGGCGCCCGCGTGGTCCAGCACGGTGGCGGACTTGGCGGCGCAAAAATCGACAAAGCGCTTGTAGCCGGCGCACTTGACCATGCGCTCAGCGGTCTTGCGGGCGGCGGGGTCAACATCCACGGCCACGATGCGTGCCTGGCGCTCGCGTGCTGCCGCCTCGCGCTCGCGTGCCTCGGTAAGCAGCTGCTCCCACAGGGCGGCGTCGTGCAGCTGCCAGCCCTCAAAGCCCCAGCGCTCGCGGGCGGCGCCCGGTGCACGGTCAGTCAGGATATTCACGGCCTCCAGCAGCAGGCCGCCGCCGGCGCACGAGGCGTCGATCAGCGTGGGCAGAGCCTCGTTCTCGTAATCGTCGGCCGTCAGCTCGCGCTCGCACAGCATGGTCCAGCCGACCTGCGAAAGCACCAGGGCGGCGTAGTCGGGGCGCAGCACGTGCGTACCCTCGCCGGCGCGGGTCGCCGCGGGCGGCAGGCGCTTGAACAGCGGGTCGCCCGAAAGATCCAGGCTGATGCTCGCGCGGCGCTGGCGCAGCGAAAGCAACAGGTGAACGTCGGGATCGGCAACGTCGACATCGGCGCGACGGCCCGTGGTCTCGGCCAGACGGTCGCACAGCGCGTCCTTGGCGCGCAGGGACGAGAAGCGCGTGTTGCGCAGCTGCTCGGTCACGCCGCGGGCGGTGATGGCGATGGTGGCGCCGGGGCGGATGATGGTCTCCCAGGTGATGTCGTAAACGCTATCGTACAGCTCGTCGGCATCCTGCGCCTCAAAGCGCCCGAGCACCGCAAACACGCGGCTCGCTAGGCGCGACCACAGACAGGCGCGGTAGCCTTCTTCGAGCTCGCCCTCAAATGTAGCGCGGCCCTTCAGCCGGCGAACATGCGAAAGCCCGAGGCGTTTAAGCTCATCGGCGAGTGCGGACTCAAAGCCCTCGGGGCAGCTTGCGTAAAATTCCATGGGTGACCTCTCTGGTTGCGTCGCTCCATTATATGATGGATACTTCGTTTACTCTCGCCCCCGAAAGGAACCCATATGATTGATGCGTGCCCCGATTCCGCCGTGCTCTTTTTTGACGTGGACGGCACGCTGACGTCGTTCGATCCCGACAACATGACCGACAAGGACTTTTCGGCGGTTCACCCCTCGCAGACGGTCGTCGAGGCGTTTCATCGTCTGCGCGACGCGGGACACAAGGCGTTTATCTGCACGGGTCGCCCCCTGTGGCTCATCGCCGATAGCTTGCGTGCGCTCGACCCCGCGGGCGTCGTTGCCATGGCGGGCGCCACGCTCGAGGTCGAGGGCCGCGTGGTGTATGAGGACTGCTTTGACGAAGACATTGTTGAGGAGCTTGCACGCCGTATGGCCGCGGCAGGGATTGAAGCCTTTTTCGAGACCAACGTGGCTACTTTTGCCCTGGAACCCGCGGGTGTTGAGCAGTCGTCTCTGATCGGCACTTCTGTGGTGCACAGCACCGAGGAAATGCGCGTCGACGGCCGTCTGCGCGTGGGCAAGGTAGGCATCGTCGCGAGCGACCTGGCTCGCGTAGCCAACGATGATGGCTTTATCGATCGCGAGTTTGAGCTGTGCAACACCGGTGGCCAGAATCGCGAGCTGAGTCCCAAGGGCATCGACAAGGGCGTGGGCGTGGCGCGAGCGCTGGCGTATCTGGGCCGTGAGGGAAATGCGCGCACCTTTGGCTTTGGCGATTCGGGTAACGACCTGGGCATGCTCGCTGCGGTCGAGACGGCTGTCGCCATGGGCAACGCCATGCCCGAGGTCAAGGCGCTCGCCGACTACGTGACTGATGATGTCGCACACGACGGCACCGTCACAGCGATGCAGCATTTCGGCCTCATCTAATGAATCCCGCGTTCTGACGTTTGCTTAAACTGCGACTCTTTGCTTTTGCATGCTCAATCGATTTATCAATCCAAACACTGAGGTGTTTATACCGTTCGCCGAGAAGATAAAAAACCGCAGTTAACGCCTTGATAAACGTAGGTAAAGTGTTTATCAGTTTATCGGCCGTATGCTAACGAAAGGAATCAGGCAGATGGCAATCAAGGTGTTCGCTGACGGTGCAAACCTCGAGGGCATGCTCGACATGTACGAGAACGGCAACGTTCAGGGTTTCACGACCAACCCGTCCCTTATGAAGAAGGGCGGCGTGACGGATTACCGCGCGTTTGCCAAGGAGGTCCTGACCCATATCACCGATGTGTCCGTCTCGTTTGAGGTCTTTGCCGACGACGTCGAGACCATGGAGGTCGAGGCGCGCGAGATCGCTACCTGGGCCGAGAACGTCTACGTCAAGATTCCGTGCGTGACCACCAAGGGCGAGTCCACCGCCGAGCTGGTCCGCAAGCTTTCCGCTGACGGCGTCAAGGTCAACGTCACTACCATCTTTACGCCTAAGCAGGTCGATGAGATGGTCGAGGCCGTTGACACCGAGACGCCGTCCATTATCTCGCTCTTTGCCGGCCGTATTGCCGATACCGGCGTCGATCCCATTCCGTTTATGACGGAGTCGGTCAAGAAGGCCGCCGCCAAGCCCAACTGTGAGGTCCTGTGGGCGTCCACGCGCGAGCTCATTAACATTTACCAGGCAGAAGCCTGCGGTTGCCAGATCATCACGGTGCCCAACAGCATCCTGGCCAAGCGCAAGAACATCGGTCGCGACCCGTACGAGGTCTCGCTCGACACCGTGCGCGGCTTTGCCAAGGATATCGCCTCGCTCGGCTTTCATATTCTGCCGTAAGCAAGGGTACCCCCTGTAGCGACGTGCAAAATCGCGAGTATTCAGCAAGGTAAAGGTCTTTATCAGTTAACCGAAGCATGGAACGGCCCCCGTTCTGGCTCTAATGTCGCTAAAACGGGGGCTGTTTTTGACGTTATTGTCTCTGTGGGGCGTTCGGAACGGCGGAAATTGCAGAATACTCGCGATTTTGCACGTCGCTGCAGGGGGTACCTTTGCTTTGGCGGTTTACTTGCCCTGCACCATGGTGAGGGAGATCTTCTTGCGGTCGCGATCGACCTTTTCAATCCACACCTTGACCGTGTCACCGACGCGCACCACGTCGCTCGGGTGCTTGACAAAGCGGTTGGCCAGTTTGGAGATGTGCACGAGGCCGTCCTGGTGCACGCCCACGTCGACGAACGCGCCAAAGTCGACGACGTTGCGCACCGTGCCCTTGAGTTCCATGCCGGGCTCCAGGTCATCGATGGAAAGTGCTGAGCGGCTAAAGACCACCTCGGGCGCGTCGTCGCGCGGGTCGCGACCGGGCTTCTTGAGCTCGTTGACAATGTCGATGAGCGTCAGGGTACCGCAGTCCAGGTCGCTTGCCAGCGCCGAGATGCTGCCCAGACGGCGCTCGATGTCGGGCACGCCGCCGCGGCTGAGCTCGCTTGCCGCAACGCCGGCGCGCTCCAGGACGGCCGTTGCCACCTCGTAGCTCTCGGGGTGGACGCTTGTCGCGTCGAGCGGGTTCTTGCCACCGCTGATGCGCAGGAAGCCCGCGGCGTTGAGATATGCCTTGGGTCCCAGTTTGGGGACCTTCTTAAGCTGGCGGCGATCGGTAAAGGCACCGTTTTCCTCGCGGTAGGCCACGATATTCTTGGCCACGCTCGGCGTGATGCCCGATACGTATCCCAGCAGGCTCGCGCTTGCGGTGTTGACGTCGACGCCCACGCGGTTGACGACGTCCTCCACCACGTGGCCCAGGGTGCGCGAAAGCTCGGCCTGGTCAAGGTCGTGCTGGTACTGGCCAACGCCGATGGACTGGGGCGGAATCTTGACGAGCTCTGCCAGCGGGTCTTGCAGGCGGCGGCCCAGGCTCATGGCGCCGCGCACGGTGACGTCCAGGTCGGGGTATTCCTGACTGGCGAGCTCGGAGGCGGAGTATACCGATGCGCCGGCCTCGTTGACGATGGTGTATCGCAGTCCAGGCGCCTGCTCGGCGATGAACTCCGAGACGACTTCCTCGGTCTCGCGGCTGGCGGTGCCGTTGCCGATGACGATGGTGTTGACGCCGTCCTTCTTGACGAGGCGAGCGAGCTCGCGCTTGGTGCCGGCGACGTCGTGGCGCGGCTTGGTGGGGTAGACCACGCCGTGGTCGAGCAGCTTGCCGGTCTCGTCCATGACGGCGACCTTGCAGCCGGTGCGGTAGCCCGGATCGAGCGCGAGCACGCGGGCACCGCGCACGGGGCGTGCAGAGAGCAGGCCCTCGAGATTCTTGGCAAAGACGTTGATAGCCTCGGTCTGGGCGCGAACGGTGAGTTTGGCGCGGGCCTCGCGCTCCAGCGAGGGGGCCATGAGGCGCTTGTAGCCGTCGGCGATGGCGGCGTCAAAGACGGGCGCGAAGACGCCCTGGCGACGGGGCCAACGGCTGCCGAGGCGTGCCGTGGCAGCGGCGCCGTCGACGTTCACGCGCACGCGGAGCTTGCCCTCGCGCTCACCGCGGTCGATAGCCAGCACACGGTGGTTGGGGATGCGGCGCAGCGGCTCATCATAGCTGTAGTACGGCTCGTAGGGGGTCTTCTCGGCGGGGTCTGTGGCTTCGACGACGATATCGGCGGTGTTCTGCGTAAAGGCGCGCAGGTCGGCGACGTTCTCGGGGTCCTCGGCCACCGTCTCGGCCACGATGTCCGCCGCCCCGGCGAGCGCCTTTTCGGGCGTGTTGAAGCCGGCGTCCTCGTTGACGTAGGCCGCGGCGGCATCGAGCGCGCTGCCCTTGGCCGAGGCCTGCATGATAATCATGTTGGCAAGCGGCTCCAGGCCTGCCTCGCGGGCCTTCTGCGCGCGAGTCATGCGCTTTTTGCGGTAGGGCTTGTAGAGGTCCTCGACACGCTGGAGCTGCGTGGCCTCGCGAATTTGCTGCTCAAGCTCTGGCGTGAGTTTGCCCTGGGCGTCGATGAGCAGAATGACGTCCTCTTTGCGCTGTTCAAGATTGCGCAGGTAAGACAGGCGCTCGTCGAGGGCGCGCAGGGCGACGTCGTCCATGCCGCCCGTGGCTTCCTTGCGGTAGCGCGAGATAAAGGGAATGGTGTTGCCCTCGTCGATGAGCTTGACGGCCGCCTCGACGTTGGCGGCCTTAAGGTTGAGCTCGCGCGCGAGCTGGGCGATAAGATCCATGGGACTCCTTGCGTTTGAGGTGCGTTTGCAGCACAGAGCTACCAAGGATACCACCTGCCACTTCGCTCAAAAAAGACTGTTTTGGCGCGGGACCACGAAAGCGGCCTATCTACTACGTTTGAACCGTGTGGGTCGACCATCCCCCGGTTTTCCGAAAATGCGCAAGCCGTTTACCTGCGGTTTTTATTTCGCGAAATTCGGTATGGATGAGGGTGATTGGTTAAACGTAGTAGATAGGCACATTTCGTGGCGAACGAATCAAGCTAAGGTGCAAAAAGTCCCCCGTCCCAGAAAAATCATTGGCAACGTAGCAAAATGCCCCGCGGGCAGGAGGCTGCTCGCGGGGCAAAGAAGAGGGGCTTATTTGTGGCGGACCGAGGGGCCCGGCATGGGGTTTCTGCCGCGGCCTGTCCTAAGGTGCTACAGCTCGACGAGCTGGCCGGTCTCGGCGGCCTCCTTGATGGCGTTGAGAAGCGTGAGCGTCTTGACGTTATCGGCGGGGGTTACGACGGGCTCAACTTCGCGGCGGACGACCTTCACAAAGTGCTTGAGCTGCATCTTGTGCGGCAGCGCCGGGTCGACGGCCGGAATCTCCATCTGCAGCGGCTTGTGCCAGTTGGAGGCGCCGTCGTAGGAGAACTGGTGCAGGCGGGGCAGCGACAGGGCGCCCTTGGTACCGCCAATAAAGTAGGCATCGGCGTCGAAGGGGCGGTACTGCGGGTCCTCGCGAGCGGTGGCCTCCCAGTTCCAGGGGCTGGCGGTGGCATCGGAGATGGTCATGCTCGCAAGCGCGCCATCGGCAAAACGGACGTTGACCACGGCGGAGTCCTCGGTCTCAAAACCGCGGGCGGCGCTGGACTGCATGCCCTGGACGGCGACGGGCTCGCCCAGCAGGTAGCGGAGCAGGTCCACGTCGTGAACCAGGTTAACCAGGATCGGGCCGGCACCCTTTTTGCGGCGCCACTCGACATCAAAGTACTCGTCATTCTTATAGATCATGTAGTGGAAGCTCGACACGGTGAGCTTGCCCAGCTCGCCGGACTCGATGATCTCTTTGGCTTTGTTGACGAAGGGGTTGTGACGACGGTGCTGGCCCACGAGCACGGGCACGCCGGCGGTCTCGGCCTCGGCGGCGAAGGCCTGGGCATCCTCGAGGTCGTTGGAGATCGGCTTTTCGACCAGCGGCACGATGTTGCGCTTGATGGCCTCGCGGGCAACGCCCAGGTGCAGGTCGTTGGGGGTGGCGATAATGACGGCCTCGGGTTTGACCTCGTCCATCATCTGAGCGGGATCGGTGTAAAACGGTACGCCGGCGGTCTCGGCCGTGGCGCGGGCGCCCTCAAAGGCGTCGGCGATGGCGACGAGCTCGGCCTCGGGCTCCTCGGTGACAAAGCGGATGTGGTTGCGGCCCATGGCGCCGGCGCCGATAACGGCAATGCGGACGGGGTTGAGCTCAGACATTTCGACTCCTTAATACTGGTGACCGGTGGAATGCGACAAAGGGACTGTCCCTTTGTCGCATCGGTAAAACTAGGCGGACTTCTTCTTGCTGTCGGAGACCATCATGTAGACGGTGAGCACGACGGCGATGGCGGCGATCACGATGGCGCCGTAGAAGGACTGCTGGTAGGCGGCGCTGCCGGCCTCAGCGTGATACAGCACGGCAGTGATGGGCTGGCTGATCCAGGTAGAAGCGGCGTAGCCCAGGAACATGATGCCGTAGTTGACACCGATGTTGCTGGTGCCAAAGGCGCCACCGGTGAGCGGCGGGTAGATGACGAGCAGGGCGCCAAAGCTAAAGCCAAGCAGGGCGAGCGCCACAAAGAACATGCTCTGCGTAAAGCTCATCGACATGATGACGAGCGCGACGATGGTCACGACGAGGCTGATGAGCAGCGACTTGTAGGCGCCGAGCTTGTCGATGATCTGGCCAAAGGACAGACGGCCGACCAGGTTGGCGCAGGTGTTGACGGAGACCACCACGCCGCCGAGGGCGACAGCCGCGGCGCTCGTGGGGTCGGCGAAGAGCTGGACGGCGGCGATGGAGGCAACCTTGCCCACGAGCAGGGTGCCCGCGGTGGCGGCAAAGGCGAAGGTGACGATGAGGACCCAAAAGCGCGGGGTTTTGACCATCTCGCCCGGGGTGAGGTCACCGAAGGTGCCGGCGTGCGCGCCGCCCTTGGGGGCCTCGAAGCCCTCGGGCAACCAACCGGCCTCGGGGGCCTTCAGGAACAGGGCGGAGGCGGCGATCGTCACAAAGAAGATGACGCCGAGTGCCTTAAGGGCGCCAAAGATGCCCAGGCTCGGAATGAGCAGCGAGGCGAGCACCGGGGACAACACGGCGGGGCCGGCGGTCGAAGCGGCCAGGGTGATGCCGGAGGCGAGACCCTTCTTGTCGATGAACCACTTTTGGCCGGTGGTGAGCGCCGGGTTGTAGCCCAGGCCGTTGCCGACGGCGGCGACGAGCGAGAACCACAGGTAGAACTGCCACGGCTCGGTGACGGTGCCGGACATGAACCAGCCAACGCCGTAGCACACGGCGGCGGCGATCACGACGTTGCGGGGACCGATCTTATCGGAGATGCGGCCGGCGAAGATGCCCGTCACGGCCATGATGGTCTGAAAGACCGGGAAAGCCCAGGTGAGGGCGCTGGACCACTCGGGGTAGACGGCGAGCAGGTTCTTGCTCACGACGGAATACAGCGCGATGGAGCTGATGAAGAACATGGTGACGCACGCGGCGGAAAGCACGACGGCGCGACCCTTGTTGGAGTTGGTGGAAGCCATTGGACTCTTTCTAATCGATACGGGGGAGGAGCGGGCGTGTCCGCGGAGCCTCCCTGTCGGGTTGTTTACTGGTCAGTCGGCTTTGCGACGCCGGACTCATCGGACCAAAGCTCGACACCCTTGTTCTTGAGGTAGTTGTCGGCAAAGGCTCGGCGACCGCCGGGCTTGGCGGTGAGGTCGCCCATCATGTTGGAGAAGCCGCCGTCGACCTTGATGGCGTCGCCGGTGGTAAAGTCTGAGCGCGTGGACGCCAGGAACATGACGGCGTTGGCGATATCGCTGACCTCGCCGATGCGGCGCGTGGCGATGAGGCGGCTGCGGCTCTTCTCGACCTCGGGATCGGCGTAAAAGCTTGCCGACATGGGGGTCTTGACGAAGCAGGGCTCGACGCAGTTGGAGCGCACGCCGTAGGGACCCCACTCGGCAGCCAGCATCTTGGACATCATGTTGACGCCCGCCTTGGTGGAGCTGTACACGCCCGAGAACGTTTCGGGGGAGTGACTGGCGACGGTGGAGATGTGAACCAGGCGGCCCTGGCCGGCCTTGATCATCTCGCGACCAAAGCGCTGCGAGGTGATGAAGTAGCCGGTGAGGTTGACGTTGATGACCTCGTTCCAGTCGGAGAGCGGCAGGTCCTCCATGGCTGCGAAGCGCAGGATGCCGGCGGTGTTGACGAGGACGTCGACACGGCCGAAGTTGGCGATGGTGGCGTCGACGGCAGCCTGAACCTCGGCCTCGTCGGTGGCGTTCATCTTGTAACCCTCGGCGTGGATGCCAAACTCGGCAGCAAGGTCGGCGGCAGCGGCCTTGACCTTCTCCTCGTCCAGGTCGAGCAGGACGACGTTGGCGCCGTTGCGGGCGAACTCGCGGCAAATCTCGACGCCCATACCGCCGAGCGCGCCGGTCACGGCGCAGACATCGCCCTCGAGCTTAAGCCAATTGCTCATAGGAACTTCCCTTCTTATGCCTCCCGGTGGGTCGCTCCCATTAACCGACCCACGTGGTTTTCGCTGGTTATCGTATGCTTTGCATTTGCGCAGGTGAATTGCATATTTGTTAGAATGGCGTTAACCATAGGTTTACACTGTGCGATGCAGTTTATTCTCAATTGAGCGCATGACCTGCGAAAACAACCTCCTGTGGCACCATGTGGCCACGGGCGCGAAAACGGGAGATTAACGTGTACGATCGACGACTTGAGGCCATATCGGCCGCCGCGGAGCTGGGAAGCTTCTCGCGCGCGGCGGCAAAACTACGTGTGTCGACCCCGGCTCTCGTCAAACAGGTGTCGGGGTTCGAGGCCGAGTTTGGCATCACGTTGTTCGAGCGCTCGCATTCGGGCGTTAAGGTGACGCCGGCGGGTGCGCTGCTGGTAGACGATGCGCGCTCGATCATGCGTCAGTCCGAGGATGCGTTGCGCCGTGCCCGACGCGCGGCGGGCGATGGCGGTGCCGTGCGCCTGGGCGTGTCGATGATGTGCCCGGGGCGCCAAACGCTGTCGATGTGGTCGGGCATCCACGATCTGGAACCGTCGCTGCGATTTGAGATCGTGCCGGTAAGCGATCTCTACGACGAGCGCGAGACCGTCATGCGCAGCTTGGGCCGCGAGGTCGATGTGGTGCAATCGAGTTTTTCAACCCCACGCTGGGGTGATGCCTGCCAAAAGCTCCTTATCGTCAACGTACCGTTTTATATTGATGTGCCGCGCACGAGCCCGCTTGCGCGCAAGACGCGCATCACAGTTGCCGACCTGGAGGGCATGCGCCTGCGCGTGCTCCGTCACGGCAACGACGCCATGGACAGCCTGCGCATCGACCTTTTGGCCGACGGCGGCGTGGACGTGATCGACGTGGATAGCTTTGACTTTGCGCTTTTTAACGAGGCGGAGGAAAAGGGCGACGCGGTGCTCACTTGCGGGGCGTGGTCGGGCGTGCACCCGGCTTTTGTAGGCGTGCCGTTCCTATGTGGCCGCGAGGTGCCGGTCTTCTTGCACTACCCGCTCGAGCCCACCCTTCAAGTACAAAAATTCGTCAACGCCATGGCCCAACTCCTCAAGTAGCTTACACAAAACGAGGCCCTGGCCAAACGGCCAGGGCCTCACTAACCTTTATTTCGATTTAAACGACGGGCTGATCACGCGTAGGAGGGTGCCCCGTGGGCGGCGGGGTATTTCCTCCGCGCGCAGTTTCGCAGCGAAGCGAGAATGTTTGAGCACGGAGGAATTACCCCGCCGCCCACGGGGCACCCTCCGTCAGTAACCGGTCCTACTCCAGCTCAAACGCACCCGTGTACAGCTGGTAGTAATATCCGCGCTTGGCGATCAGCTCGTCGTGGTTGCCGCGCTCGATGATGCGGCCGTGATCCAGACAGATGATCGCGTCGGAGTTGCGCACGGTGGAAAGGCGGTGCGCGATGACAAACGTCGTGCGGCCCTCCATGAGCTTGTCCATGCCCGCCTGCACGATGGCTTCGGTGCGGGTGTCGATGGAGCTCGTGGCCTCGTCCAGAATCATTGCCGGCGGATCGGCGACGGCGGCGCGGGCGATCGAGATCAGCTGGCGCTGGCCCTGCGACAGCTGGGCGCCGTTGCCGGTGAGCATGGTGTCATAGCCGTCGGGGAGGCGGGTGATAAAGTCGTCCGCGCCCGCGAGCTTTGCCGCCGCGATGCACTCCTCGTCGGTGGCATCCAGGTTGCCGTAGCGGATGTTATCCATCACGGTGCCGGTGAACAGGTTCACGTCCTGCAGCACGACGCCCAGCGAGCGGCGCAGATCGGCCTTGCGGATCTTATTGACGTTGATGCCGTCGTAGCGAATCTTGCCGTCGGCAATGTCATAGAAGCGGTTGATGAGGTTGGTGATGGTCGTCTTGCCGGCACCGGTGGCGCCGACAAACGCGACCTTCTGGCCCGGCTTGGCAAACACGGACACGCCGTGCAGCACCTCGTGGTCGGGCGTGTAGCCAAAGTCCACGTTGTCCATGACCAGGTCACCGCGCAGCGGCACGTACTCGATCTCGCCGGTTGCGCGGTGCGGATGTTTCCATGCCCACATGCCGGTGTGGTGGTCAGCCTCCTCGAACTCCCAAGTCTCGGGGTTCACCTGTGCGTTGACGAGCGTCACGTAGCCTTCGTCGGCCTCGGGCTTCTCGTCGATGAGCTCAAAGATGCGGTCGGCGCCGGCGAGGCCCATGACCACGGCGTTGATCTGCTGCGAGATCTGGCCGATCTGTCCGCAGAACTGCTTGGTCATGTTGAGGAACGGCACCACGACGGCGATGGACAGCGCCATGCCCGAGATGCTCAGGTTGGGCACGCCCAGCGCCAGGAAAATGCCGCCCGCCAGTGCGACCAGCACGTAGAGCAGGTTGCCCAGGTTCATAAGGATGGGCATGAGGATGTTGGCGTACATGTTGGCCTTCTGGGAGACCTCGAAGAGCTTTTCGTTGCGCTCGTCAAAATCGGCCTCGGCGGCAGACTCGTGGCAGAACGCCTTGACGACCTTCTGGCCGTTCATGACCTCCTCGATATGGCCCTCGACCACGCCGAGCTCGGTCTGCTGCGCAATGAAGAAGCGCGCGGAGTTGGAGCCGAGCAGCTTGGTCATAAAGGTCATAAAGGCGACGCCGGCGATGATGACCAGGCACATCCACACGCTGTAGTACAGCATGATAAAGAACACCGTGACGATGATGATGATCGTCATGAGCAGGTTGGGCAGCGACTGGCTGATCATCTGACGCAGCGTGTCGATGTCGTTGGTGTAGTGGCTCATGATATCGCCGCGCTGGTGCGTGTCGAAGTAGCGGATCGGCAGGTCCTGCATGCGGTTGAACATCTTCTCGCGCAGCTTCTCGAGCGAGCCCTGCGTGACGATAGCCATGGCGCGGTTCCAGAAGAGCGAGGACAGGACGCCGACGCCGTAGATGCAGGCGAGGGTGGTCACGAGCTGCAGAATCTTGGGCTGCGCGGCTTCCCAATCGCCCGACTGCCACGATTCGCTAATAATTTGCAGGGCGCTCTGCAGGAAGGTCGCGCCGATGGAGTTGATGATGGCGCAGAGCACCACGCCGGCGACGACAAGGGGCAAAAGCACGGGATAGAAGCCAAAGAGCGTCTTGATGAGGCGCGACATGGTGCCGCCCTTACGGTTGAGCGCGCGCTCGGCGGTCGTTGCCTTACTCATGTGCCTCGCCTCCTTCCTGGGTCTGAGCTTGCGTTGCGGTCATGTCGGTGTTGTCTGCCGCCGTGTTCGCGTCGCCAGAGACGTCGTCGGCGTCTTGCGTACCTTCGGCAGACATCTTGTTTTGCGAGGTAAAGGTCTCGCGGTAGATCTCGCTCGTCTTAAGCAGCTCGTCATGGTTGCCGATCTGCGCGATTCGGCCGCCCTCCATGACGATGATGCGGTCTGCGTCCTGTACGGAGCTGATGCGCTGGGCGATGATGAGCTTGGTCGTGTTGGGCAGATAGCTTGCCAGCCCTGCGCGGATCTTGGCGTCGGTCTTGGTGTCGACGGCGCTGGTGGAGTCGTCCAGGATCAAGATCTTGGGGCGACGCAGCAGGGCGCGTGCAATGCACAGGCGCTGCTTCTGACCGCCCGAAACATTAGAGCCGCCCTGTTCGATCCAGGTGTCGTAGCCCTTGGGGAAACCGTCGACAAACTCGTCGGCGCAGGCCAGATGCGCTGCCTCGCGGACTTCCTCGTCGGTGGCGTTCGGGTCGCCCCAACGCAGGTTCTCGGCGATGGTGCCGCTAAACAGCACGTTTTTCTGCAGCACCATGGCGACCTGGTGACGCAGCGCGTCCAGGTCGTAGTCGCGCACGTCCACGCCGCCCACGCGCACAGTGCCTTCGGTGGTGTCGTACAGGCGGGCGATGAGGTTAACGAGCGTGGACTTGGCCGAGCCGGTGCCGCCGATGATGCCGATGGTCTCGCCGCTCGTAATGTGCAGGTCGATATCGTCGAGCGCCTGGCGCTTCGCATGCTTGGAATACTTAAAGCTCACGTGGTCAAAGTCGATGGAACCGTCGGCAACCTCGAGCACGGGCTCGGCGGGATCGGCGATCGTGGGCTCGGCGGCCAGCACCTCGGCAATGCGGTGTGCCGATTCGTCGGCCATGGTCACCATGACAAAGATCATCGACAGCTGCATCAGGCTCATGAGAATCTGGAAACCATAGGTAAAGGTCGAGGAGAGCTGGCCCACGTCGAACAGCGTGCCCTGGCTCGTGATGATGAGCTTGGAGCCCAGGTAGATGATGACGACAAACGCGCCGTTGACGCAGATGTTCATCATGGGGTTGTTAAAGGCGAGCAGCTTCTCGGCGCGGGTGAAGTCCATCTGGACGTCGCGCGCGGCGGTCGCGAACTTCTCCTTCTCAAAGTCTTCGCGCACATAGCTCTTGACCACGCGCATGCCGGTGACGTTTTCCTCGACGGACTCGTTAAGGGCATCGTACTTGTGGAACACGCGCGAGAAGATGGGGCGCACCTTAAAGATGATAAAGAACAGTCCAAAGCCCAGCAGCGGAATGATGACCAGGTAGACCATGGCGACGCTGCCGCCCATGATGAACGCCATGGTAAAGGCGAAGATCAATACCAGCGGCGCGCGCACGGCGATACGGATGATCATCATAAAGGCCTGCTGCACGTTGTTGATATCGGTGGTCAGGCGCGTGACGAGCGATGAGCTCGAGAACTCATCGATGTTGGCAAAGCTGAACGTCTGGATTTTGTAGAACAGGTCGTGACGCAGGTTCTTGGCGAAGCCGCAGCTCGCATGGCTGCAGGTGACGCCTGCCGCGGCGCCAAAAGCAAGCGATGTCAGCGCGATGAGCACCAAAAGGCCCGCGGTGGGAAGCATCTCGGCTACGGTGGCGCCGTCTTTGATGGCGTCGATCAGGTTGGCGGTGATAAATGGAATCAGCATCTCGCAGAGCACCTCGCCAAGCACGAGCAACGGCGTGGCAACGGTGACTTTCATATAGTCGCGGATGCTGCCCATGAGGGTTTTAATCATCCAGTTCCTCCCAGGTTACGCGGATTTTATCGAGCATTTCGGCGAGGTCCTCGCGCTCGTCATGGGTGAGCGCGCTAAAGGCCTGCTCTCTAAAGCGAATGCGGGCCGCCTGCTCTACGTGGGCCTTTTCCCATCCCGCTTCGGTCAGGCGAATGGTGAGCTGCCGCCGGTCTTTGGGATTGCGGCTGCGCTCGATAAGGCCGGCGCATTCGATCTTGGAGAGAATCTCGGAAAGCGAACCGGGCTTAAGATCAAAGTGCAGGCCTAGTTCCTGCTGTGACATCTCGCCGTTTGGCTGCTTGGCGAGCAAGCAGACGATGGGGGCCTTTCCCGAGGCGCCGCCGCCGTGAAAGTGCAGAAAGTGGCCGCAGAAGCCCAGCCCGTTTAGGATGTGCTTGGCGAGCGCGTCTGATTGGGACTGTGCCGCGGGCGCATCTGCGGGTTCATGGGGGTCGCCGCCCGGCGTGTGGGGGCAGAGGCCGATGTGGTCATCGCACATGGTGTCGCTCCTTTCTTTAGTTAGGTAGTGCAATTGTTTTGTGCCTAACTAATTTAGGAGTGCAAGAAATAAATGTCAAGGTACCAAACTTATTAAGTTACGGCGTTTTACCAAACGCCGTAACCGCTCGACGCTGCAAACGCTCCTAAGCGGCAATCTGATCCCTTGGGGACGAAGGAAAAGGTATCGTTTTGGGCTGCGATGATGCCTTTCGAAGCGGCCTTGCCAAAAACTATGCCTAATTACTACGATGAATCCAGCATCGCTGACCACAACAGCTGTTTCTGAAAAAACGCAAGCTATCTACCTGCGGTTTTGTTGGAGAGAAATTCGCTGTGGTTGGAGGCGGGCGGTTAAACGTAGTAAATAGGCATAGTTTTGAAATGGCGCTATATGAGTAGCATCAACTAGGCCGCTATGGAGCAAACAGCCCCCATTTCCGAAACCTTTCCGCAACAATTTGACCTCCACGGCGCCACCGCCCGCCCACAACGCCTCCTGCGCTACACTTAGTCGCACTGTGGCGCTGCTGCGCCGTGCCCGAACCAAGGGAGACCCTCATGAAGAATACTCAGCTGCTGCTGATTAACGATATGTGCGGTTACGGCAAGGTCGCGCTTTCCGCCATGCTGCCGGTGCTGTCGCACATGGGTTACCGTATCCACAATCTGCCGACGGCGCTTGTGTCCGATACGCTCAACTATCCCAAGTTCTACATCCACGACACCACGGAGTACGTGCGTCAGAGTCTTGCCATCTGGGAGGAGCTCGGCTTTGAGTTCGACGCCATCTCGACCGGCTTTATCGTGACCGAGGAAGAGACGCGTATCATCTCGGACTTTTGCCACCGCCGCGGGCAAAAGGGCACCAAGGTGTTCGTCGACCCCATCATGGGCGACAACGGCAAGCTCTATGCGGGCGTGCCCGAGTCCACGATCGGTCTCATGAGGCACCTGCTCGAGTGCGCCGATTACGCGGTGCCCAACTACACCGAGGCCTGTCTGCTCGCCGATACGCCTATTGCAGAGCAGATCACGCCCGATGAGGCCCGCGCCCTTGTGGACGCCGTGCGCGAGTTGGGTGCCAAGTCGGTGGTCATTACGAGCGCCGTGGTCAATGGCACGAACGCGGTTATCGGTTACGACCATGTAGCGGGGGAGTACTTCACGATTCCCTTTGAGCTCATTCCGGTCTATTTCCCGGGCACGGGCGACACGTTCTCGGCGGTGCTCGTCGGCCGCGTTATGGCAGGTTGGAGTCTGCAGCGCGCGACGTCCGATGCCATGCGTGTGGTGGCTGAGCTTATCGAGCGCAATGCCGACCAAGAGGACAAGTCGGCCGGCCTTCCCATCGAGGCATGCCTGGATGTGATCGACCATGAGTGATGCTGGCGAGGGCGGCGTCAAGCCTGCGGGCGAGAACAAGCCGCTCGGCGCGCCGCGTGACAAGCGTCCGCGTATCCGCGTGAGCTGCGTGGACCAGCTTGGTGCGTGTCGCTGCCACCATGGTCACAAGCCGGGCGACGTCTTTGATTTCGATCGCGACCGGGGCAAGATGTGCGCCATGGCCTGCCATGTGGGCTTTCCCTACATCGATATCCTGCGCTATGGAGGCGCCGTGCCTGGCAACGAGCCCGGCACAGCAAAGTTCTGCTGCCCCGAGGTCGATACGTTAAACGTCTGGCTTGCCGAGATCGTCGACGAATAGTCGAGTGAGGATTTTCTCCCGCCGAAATATCGAGCGTGGATTATCTCCCGTTTTGGATGCCATTTAGCGCTCAAAGTGGGAGATAGTCCTCGCTCGATTTGTATGCGAGAATCCCGACCTCACTTATGCCCATGCTTAGGCGCACGCGTTGTTGTTCTGTGCGCGAGTAAGCTCAAATTTCTGCATTTCATCCGATTTCGATACTAAAAATCTCTGCATTTCATCGATAATAGTCGATATAAATATCTGCATTTCATTTATCGAGGCGATGGGAGAGCTTATGTTGCGCAGGAAAATCGCTGATGAGCTTGATTGTTGGCAGAGATCCATTGAACGAAAGGCGTTGTTCGTCACGGGTTCTCGCCAAATCGGTAAGAGCTACTCGATTCGCGAGTTCGGTAAGTCAAACTACGCAACCTATATCGAGCTCAATCTCGCGGAAAATCGCCAGGCAAAAGATGCTCTTCTCGAGGCACGGGATGCCGACGATTTCATCAGCAGGGTGACGCTTCTCTCGGGAAAGCCGATAGCACCGGGCAAAACGCTCGTGTTTATCGATGAGGTCCAAGAGGCCCCCGACATCATGACGATGGCAAAGTTCCTTGTTGAGGACGGGAGGTGCCGCTGGGCGTTTTCGGGGTCAATGCTCGGGACCCAGTTCAAGGTCGTTAGGTCCTATCCCGTGGGATATGTTCACGAGCTTAGGATGTTCCCGCTCGATTTCGAGGAGTTTTGCTGGGCGATCGGGGTGAGCGAGGGAGCTCGCCAAACGATACGCGACGCGTGTATCAGCGAGAAGCCCATTCCTGATTACATTCACGACGCGATGATGGCAAACTTCAGGACCTATACCGTTGTCGGTGGAATGCCAGAGGTCGTGCAGCGTTTCCTTGACACGCGGGGCGACCTTGCCTCTGTTCGTCAGCTACAGTCAGAGCTCAACGAACAGTACCGGCGGGATATCTCCAAGTATGCAAGCGGGCGAGCCCTTCAGGTGCAGAGCATTTACGATCAGCTCCCTATTATGCTCGAGGGCGAAAACAAACGCTTCGTGCTCAATTCCATTGACCCCAAGGCGCATTACGACAAGTACCAGCGAGATTTTGTCTGGCTCGTCGATGCCGGCGTTGCTCTCAAGGCCGATATCGTAACCGAGCCAAAATCGCCCCTGCTCAAGACGGCACGGCCATCGCAGTTCAAGCTATACCAATCGGATACGGGCATGTTGATGGCGCGCTACCCCGTTGGCGTCGCCCAGGCGGCGTATCTTGATAGCAAGGAACCCAATCTGGGCGGTATTTACGAAAACGTGGTGGCCCAGCAGCTGACTGCCCAAAATCGCCAGCTTTACTACTATCAGACAAAGAAGCGCGGCGAAGTGGACTTTGTGGTCGACGGACCGGATGGAACGGCTGTTCCGATTGAGGTTAAATCGGGTTCCTATTACCACGCGCACGCCGCGCTCGGTCATGTGCTTGATACGGCCGAATATGGTGTAAGGCTCGGGATTGTTTTCTCGAGAGGCAACGTTGAACGCAGCGGAGCTGTTCTTTATTTGCCGCTATATGCGACCTGGGCCCTTTCGGATGTTTTGGGTGACTCCTGTGCCGAGGGGATAAAGCTGGAGGTCAAGCCGGTCTAGGGACAGTCCCGGATGCGACAAAGGGACAGTCCCTTTGTCACATTCATGAGTGTGGATTTTCTCCCACGCTCGTTTTATGCCGATGACGTGGCCCGTGTGCCCGCGCCGCCCGAGCGCCTACAGCTGCTCGAGCATAGCGGTGCAACCGGCGAGTACATCGCGGTAGGTGGCGTCGAAATTGTCGGTGTACCAGGGGTCGGCTACGTCGCCGGGGCGATCGGTCCAATCGAGCAAGCGTGTAACCTTGCCGTCGGGGTCGTCGCCAAAGATGCGACGCAGGCCACGCGCGTTCTCAGCATCCATGTAGACAATGTGATCCCAGTTGCCATACTCTGCGCGACACACCTGGCGCGCACGGTGGGCAACGACAGGAATCCCAACCTCGTGCAGCTTGGCAACGGTACCGTGGTGTGGCGGGTTGCCGATCTCCTCGGTCGAGGTCGCCGCGGAATCGATGGCAAACTCGCCCGCGCGCCCGGCGCGCCGCACCAGCTCGGTAAACACCGACTCAGCCATCGTCGAGCGACAGATGTTCCCATGGCAGATAAACAGTACGCGTTGCATATGCGGTTTCCTTTCGATCGCCATCATCGAGCTCGAGTATCGCATCTACGCCTGCGCCCTCGCCCGCTTGCGCTCCCAGCGAGCCAACTTAATCGTCACCAGCGTAAGCACCCAGGCCACAAGCGAGAACACGGCACCCACTGCGCCCACGTACGCAATGCCAATGCTGCTTACCACGGCGCCGCCCACTGCGGTGCCAAACGAAATGCCGACGTTAAACGCCATGGGCTCAACCGAACTTGCGAGTACCATCGACTTGGGATGGCGGCTGCGCGCCACGTCCATAAAGTGCGTGATGCACGACACCGAGAACAGGTACATGAGCATCGCCAGGCTAAAGACAAAGACAAGTGCGAGCGGCATGGCAGCGCCCACGGCAAACAGCTCAAACAATGCCGCTGCCTGCAGCACAAACGTCACGAGTAGCGCCTTCATGCCAAAGCGCGCATCGATCCATCCGCCCAGGATGTTCGAGATCAGGCAGAACACGCCGTAGGCCATGAGCGTGGTACTGGCTTCGACCGTGCCCATACCCAACACCTGCTCCAGATAGGGCGTCACGTAGCCGTAGAACACATAGACCGACCCCACGCCAAACAAGAAGATGAGCATACCGGTGATGATGCTCGGCTCGCGTAGCAGACCCGCCTGCTCGCGAAAGGTGGCGGGCTCGTCGGTTTGCCCAGCGCGCGGCATAAACGCCACGAGCGCTCCGCAGATCAGAACGGCAAAGGTTAGCGTGCCGTACATGGCCACGTGCCAGTCGAGCGTGTCGGCCACAAACTTGCCGATCGAAGTGACAAAGACCATTGCCACGGAAAACGCGCCGTACACCACCGAGATGGCGAGTGAGGTCTGCTGCGGGGACAGCAGCTCGGGGATATACGTCACGCCCACGGCGAGCAGTGCGCCCGAGACGGAGCCCAGGACAATGCGCGAGATAAAGAGCACCTGGAAGTTGGGCGCCAACGCCATGACCAGGTTGCCGAGCACAAAGACGATGCTGTAGCACACGAGCAGCTGGTAGCGGCGGAACCGCCCCGTGCTGAGCGCAAGCACCGGCGTAGCGATGGCGTAGACGAGTGCGAACACGCTGATGAGCTGGCCCGCAGTGGCAAGTGATATGCCGAGTTCCGTTGCCAAGTCGCTTTCGATGCCGATTACCACGAACTCGGAGCAGCCGAGCGAGAATCCCAACAGCACGAGCAGCGCCAGGCAGAGCTTGGTGCGCGTGGGGGAGAGCGCGGCGGCGGTTGGCTTACTTTTAGGCGTGGTTGCGGCGGTCAAGGTTGTCACTCCAATGTCGCATGAATAAGCGGGATTCAATCCCTGCAACTCTAACAGAATGTGACAAAGGGGCGGTCCCTTTGTCACATTGCGCTGTCAGCCAGTCGCCCAAACCGTCACAACATTTGATGAAAATCTCTAAAACGAGGAAAAGCGTCGAATGTTGTGACGGTTTTCCTGTCTGTGCCGGCAAGCTCCGGCGCTATCTGGGGGTATAAGGCTAGCAAGTGTTTATTTGCGAGGCCTAAGGGGCGCCCCGTATGGATATCGATAACTTTGAATGGTGGTATAGCGAGGGTGAGGCTCCGGACGAGGGGTGGGACGAGCCCGCGCCGCGTGACGTGTCGAGCGACGAGGACGAGACCGGCAACGACGTCGCCGCCGACTCGGACGCCGCCCTCGACCCTGTCGAGCCCCTGACCTTCGAACAAGCTTGGGCCCAAGCCGAGGCAGACGAGGCCAAGGCCGACGCTACGGCCACGCTCGGCGAGCCAGCCGACATGTCGATCTCGCCGGCAAAGACCCCGCAGCCGCGTCACACTATCGACCCCGACAGCACGGCATCCTTCAGCATTCTCGACGTGCCCTCGCAGGGTGCTCAGGCGCCTGCGCCCACGCATCGCCCCGACCTGGCTCGCGAGGAAGACGCGGGCCGCCGCTCTCCGCTCGGTCCCATCCTCATCGCCTTCATGGCCGGCGTCATCGCTTGCTCGGCGATCGGAAATGTCTGGAGCCATGTGGAGCAACAGCGCAAAGATGCCGCCAAGGTCGAGATGTCTGTCGAGCAATCGCTCAGCCGCACGCGCTCGGTGCATGTGTCGGTCGAGGTCAAGGACGGTGCGACATGGGACACCGCCCGCGGCGATAGTCAGATGCTCATCCACATCGTGGGCCGCACGCTCAGGGGGCAGGCGATTGACGAGTATCAATATGTCAACTCCGCTGGCGACGGCATCGAACTCAAGCCCGGCGACTACGAGCTCACGGTCGACGAGCCGCCCGTCGCCACCGATGGCACGCGCTTCCGCGCCTCAAAGCGCATGGTCCCCGTGAGCTTTAACTCACAGGCGCCCGATACGGTCGACAGCACACCGCAGGGCGGGTTCGACCTTTACGCAATCGCTCAATAACTGCGCCTGCCGCCTCTCCGTGCCGCCAAGAGTGGCACAATAGCCCTCAACACTGTTGTTTACTTTTGGAGGAAGTAGCATGTCCACCGTCACTACCATCAAGCGCGGCGGCCTCACCGCGGCCATCGATTCCATGGGAGCCCAGCTCACGAGCCTTGCCCTCGACGGCAACGAGTATCTGTGGCAGGGCGACCCGGCCTTTTGGGGCAAACACGCGCCCATTCTGTTCCCCATCGTGGGATCGCTGCGCAACAACACAGCGACGTCTGCGGCTGGCACCTGCGAGATGCCGCGTCATGGCCTCGCGCGCATCGTCGAGCACAAGCTGGTCGAGGTCTCCGAGGACGGCTCGTCCGTCACCTACGAGATCACCGATACGCCCGAGTCGCTCAAGGCTTTCCCCTTCCACTTTAAGCTCAACATGACCTATGCCCTAACCGGCGACGCCACGCTCACGCAGACCTTTGCCGTCACCAACACCGGCGACGTGGACCTGCCGTTCTCGGTGGGCGGCCACCCTGCATTTAACGTGCCCGCCCCCGGTGCCGAGGACGAGACGTTCGAGGACTACGAGCTGGCATTTACCGAGGCTTGGACCAACGAGGCCCCTATCATCACGCCCGACGGTCTTATGACGTTCGAGGGCAGTTACAAGGCTCCCGATAACTCGGACGTGCTGCCCATCACGCACCGCAGCTTCGATAACGATGCCATCATGTTCACCGATACCCCGGGCTCCACGCTCACGCTGCGCGGCCGCAAGTCGGGCCACGGCGTCAAGATCGACTTTGAGGGCTTTAAGTACATTGGCGTGTGGTCTGCCGCCAACGACGCCCCGTTTGTGGCGCTCGAGCCTTGGTCTGGCCACACCACCATGGACACCGAGGACGATGTCTTTGAGCACAAGGTCAACACCATCACCCTGGCCCCGGGCGAGACGGACAAGCGCAGTTTTAGCGTTACCTTGCTCTAGAGGTTCCGCCGCTCGGTCGATGCTGCGCGTCGTCCAGAGCGACAAGTTGTCATTCAAAAGGCAAGGCATAGACCTTCTGGTCATGCCTTGCCTTTTTCATGCCACTTGTTTGCTCTGGACGTCGCTCGCCGGCATTGCCAAAACATCGGCGTCCCCAATGACTACCGCGTGTCTATTAATTTTTCGAGCTTGTGCTGCGCTGCTGGTCGGTGGCGTATATCCTGTTAAGTCGTCAGCATACGATTCAACAGGGAAGGCAGATTATGCATTCTCCCCATCAACGCGACGCGCATCCACAGCCGGTATGCAGCCGTCGCATCTTTTTGGGTAGTGCTCTCGCTGCGAGCGCTTCTGCCGTCGCCGGCGCACTTGCCGGTTGCCAGCGCCCCTCCACGCTGGAAGTAGTTCAGCCCACGACGGGCGGCGGTCGCGACGACCTGTCCGATTCCGTGATCGGCAAGGACAAGATCCGCATCGGCATGGAGGCGGCCTACGCCCCGTACAACTGGCAGGTCTCCGAAGCCAGCGAGTACACTATCCCCATCGACAACGTGCAGGGCGCCTATGCCGACGGTTACGACGTGCAGATCGCCAAGATCGTCTGCAAGGCCCTCGGCGGCGAGCCCGTTGCCGTCAAACAGAGCTTCTCGGGTCTTATCGATTCGCTCAACAACGGCCAGATCGACCTCATCATTGCCGGCATGAGCGCCACGCCCGAGCGCGAGGAGTCCGTCGGCTTTTCCGACCCGTACTTCATTGGCTACTTTGGCCTGTTCGTAAAAGAGGGCTCGCCCTACCAAAATGCGACCAAGCTCAGCGACTTTAGCGGCGCAACGGTCCTCGGCCAAAAGGACACCATGCTCGATACCGTCATCGACGAGATCCCGGGCGTTGTCCACAAGAACCCGGTCGATTCGGTCCCCACGGTGTTTTCGAACCTGCTGCAGGGCACCTGCGACGCCGTGACCTACAATACCGAGAACGAGAAGGGCTATATGGCCCAAAACCCGGGTATCGTGCCGATTCAATTTGCCGAGGGCGAGGGCTTTAAGCAGGAAGTCACGGCAAACGTCGGCTGCCGCAAGGGCTCGGACAAGCTGCTTAAACTCATCGACAAGACACTCAAGGGCATTAGCCAAGAGGAACGCGACCAAATGTGGGACGCGTGCCTCGACCGCCAGCCGGCATAGGGAGGCAGCATGAAAACCATCAATCGTCTGGCCTCCTTTATCAAGGCCGACCACCGTTATGTGTACCTGGGCACGAGTGTCATCGCGGCGCTTGGCCTGGCGTTTAGCCAGCGCAACCCCACGCCGCTGAGCTTCTTGGCGCCCACCGGTATCTTCCAGGATTGCCTTTGGGCAATCCTTTGGGCCTGGCTCGTCGTGTCGACGGCGGCGCTCGTCACCAAACTCATGCACTGGAATGACTATCGCGAAACGTCGCCGTTCGCATCCGAGCGCTTCCGTCGTGGCGCACGCTTGGGCAGCTATGTCGTGGTTGCCATCGCGGCGATCTTTTTCGTGGACCGCTGCGTCATGTCGTTTATCGACCTGGTACAGGTGAGCATCGTCTCGGACTCCAACCCCAGCGACTTTTTGTCGAGCCTGGTCTACATGACCTACAAGAGCGGGGACTTCTTTATCCGCGGTATCGAGATCACCATCGCGCTTGCCACCTTCGGCACCGTCATCGCATTCTTCCTGGCGTTGCTCTTTGTGTTCCTGCGTATTCAGACCTTCGATCGCGTGGACAACGACCTGGTGCGCTTCTTTAAGAGCATTGGCCGCGGCTTTGCGACCATCTACTCCACCATCGTGCGCGGCACGCCCATGATGGTCCAGGGTCTGCTCATCTATTACGCGGGTTTCACCGTTTTGCGCGGCATGGGCTTCGAGACCGCCCAGGCCAACCAGATCTGGAGTACCTTCACCGCCGGCCTCGTCACCATCTCGCTCAACTCCACCGCCTACATGATGGAGGTCCTGCGCGGCGGCATCGAGTCCATCGACCCCGGCCAGGCCGAGGCAGCGCGCTCGCTGGGTCTTTCGCAGTGGCAAGCCATGCGCAAAGTCGTGTTCCCCCAGGGCATTAAAAACGCGATTCCGGCGCTCACCAACGAGCTCATCATCAACATCAAGGACTCGTCGGTGCTCTCGGTCATCGGCGTGTTCGACCTCATGTACGCCACCACCACCGTCGCCGGCGTGTACTACCGCCAGATGGAGGTCTACTGCGTGGCGCTCGTGGTCTACCTGATCCTGACGCTCGTGGCGAGCCGCCTGCTCGAAGCCTTTGGCAAAAAACTTGGTGCCGAGGCTCCGGCCACGTTGCCCAGCTCCAATTAGGCTCAAGACGAGGAGAATCATCATGGCAGATACCGCCACTACCGGCGTTGCGGCCGCCGCACAGACCAATGAGCCGCTCATCCGCGTCGAGGGCCTGCGCAAAAGCTTCGGCTCGCTCGAGGTGCTCAAGGGCATCGACCTGTCCGTTAAATCAGGCGAGGTCGTCACCATTATCGGCGCCTCGGGCTCGGGCAAGTCGACCTTCCTGCGCTGCCTCAACCTGCTCGAGACCCCGGACGCGGGCCACATCTGGTTCCACGGCCAGGATCTCACGGCCGAGCGCTGCAACATTAACAAACTGCGTGAGGACATCGGTATGGTGTTCCAGGGCTTTAACCTGTTCAACAACATGGATGTGCTCGACAACTGCACGCTTGCGCCCGTCACGCTCAAAAAGATGAGCAAGGCCGAGGCTGAAAAAATTGCGATGGAGCATCTGACGAGCGTGGGACTCGAAAAGTTCGCGCACGCCGCCGTGGGCCGCCTGTCCGGTGGTCAAAAACAGCGCGTGGCCATCGCTCGTGCCCTGTGCATGAATCCGCAGATTATGCTGTTCGACGAGCCGACCTCCGCGCTCGACCCCGAGATCGTGGGAGAGGTGCTCGAGGCAAGCTCGCTGCCGACGGCATGACCATGGTCGTCGTCACGCACGAGATGGCCTTTGCCCGCACCGTGTCCGATCGCGTGGTCTTTATGGACAAGGGCGTGGTCCTCGAGGACGCCGCGCCGGCCGAGCTCTTCGGCAACCCCAAGCACCAGCGCACCCGCGAGTTTCTCTCGCGTTATCTCGAGGACAAATAACCAACCGCAAATGTTTGCGTGGCAGGGCCGCTCCGGTGGGGCGGCCCTCGTCATCACAATCGAAAGGATGTCATGGCCGAGGTTTGGCGCTTCTTTGCGCATGAGGACGATTTTGCCGATTTGGACGAAACTGGCGCGTGCGAGCGCTTGGGCCGCGTGCTGTCATTTCCGACCATCTCGAGTATGGATGCCGAGGCGGTGGACTGGCAGCCGTTCGACGACCTGCGCGCCTATATGCAGCAGGCGTGGCCGCGCGTGTTCGCGGCGGGCGAGGTCGACCTTATCGACCATTCGCTATTGGTGACGCTTAGCGGTTCCGACCCTGACCTCAAGCCCATTATGCTCATGGGCCACATGGACGTGGTTCCCGTGGTGCCGGGTACCGAGGCCGACTGGACGCACGACCCCTTTAGCGGGCACGTGGACGACACCTACATCTGGGGCCGTGGAGCGATCGACATGAAGGACCAGGTCGCAGGCATTCTCGAGGCTGTCGAGTATGCGCTGGCGCACGGTTGGCAGCACGAGCGGACGCTGCTCCTGGCCTTTGGCCAGGACGAGGAGACGACGCAGTGCGGCGCAGGCGCCATCGGCCGCGCGCTCGAGGAGCGCGGTGTTGAGCTCGAGTTCCTGATCGACGAGGGCGACTACCGCATCGTTTCGGATGCCGAGTACAGCGCGGGCGAGGGTTGGCTCATGCACGCCGACCTCGCGGAGAAGGGCTATGCCGACATTGTGCTCAAGACAAAGAGCGCGGGTGGACATTCTTCCAACCCCTACGGCGGCACGTCGCTCGAGGTGCTTAGCCGTGCCATCACCGCAATCTGCGATATCGAGTGGCCGACGCGCGTCACGGACCTGCTTGCCGCACAGCTCGTCGAGCTGGGGCTTTACACGGCCGATGAAATTGCCGCCAACGGGGGCGCCATTGTCCGCGATTGCCTCGCCAGCAAGAAGCTCTATCCGCTCGTGACCACCACCTGCGCGCCCACGCAGGTCGAGGGTGGCAGCACCGGCGCCAACGTAATGCCGCAGGATATGTGGGCCAATATCAATTTCCGTATGCTCGAGGGCACGAGCGTGGCCGATGTCGTGGCCCGCTGCCGCGTCGCCGTTGCCGAGGCGGGGCTCGCCGACCGTGTCGAGGTCGAGCTCGGCCCCGGCAGCTCCGAACCCTCGCCGTCTCCGCGCATCGGCGGACCGGGACTCGAGGCGGTTCGCTCCATCGCCGCCCGCTATTTCCGTGATCCAAAGGGGACGGAGGAAAACGGATCATCCGAGCCGTTGGCGATTGTCCCCTCGACCGTGATCGGCGCGACCGACGCTGCCAACTACCAGCGCATTTGCTCCGAGTGCATTCGCTTCTCGGCCTTTGTGGTCGACGATGACGAGTGCGATCGCGGCGTCCACGGCACCAACGAGCGCATTACCCGCCGCGCCTACCTCCAGGGTGTCCGCTTCCTCGTCGCCCTGATCCATACGCTTTAGAATCCGACAAAGGGACTGTCCCTTTGTCGGATTCCGTGCGGGTTATATGCAGGTTTGCCTGCGCACGCTATCATATATGGGTTAGACCGCAACTATGTACCCCATACGCGAAGGGATGCGCATGTATCTGAAGATCGACATGCTCTAGCTGGACTTACCCCCGCAGCGGCGCCCCGCGCCCCATCAATTCTGCCGATTTTCGCCTTCACGCATATAAAGGAGTCCGTCATGCGCGACAAGCTCGAAAAGATCATCAAGGCCTACGAGGAGCTCGAGAAGAAGCTTTCCGACCCGGCCGTCGCCTCCGATATCAAGGAGTTCACGCGTCTCAACAAGGAGTACGCGCACCAGTCCGACCTCATTGCCGCCTCGCGCGAGTACATCGGCGCGCTCGATGACATCGAGGCTGCCAAGGAAATGCTGCACGATACCACCGATGCCGATGAGAAGGAGATGCTCCAGATGGACATCTCCGAAAACGAGGCCAAGCTTCCCCAGCTCGAGGAAGACATCAAGTACATGCTCATCCCGAGCGACCCCAACGACGACAAGAACACCATCGTCGAGATCCGCTCCGCCGCCGGTGGCGACGAGGCGGCCATCTTCGCCGGCGATCTGTACAAGATGTACCAGCGCTTTTGCGAGTCGCGCGGCTGGAAGACTACCGTGCTCGATTCCAGCCCCAGCGAGGCCGGTGGCTTTAAGTCCATCGAGTTCAAGGTCGAGGGCGACCGCGTCTACTCCGTCATGAAGTTCGAGTCCGGCGTGCACCGCGTCCAGCGCGTTCCCAAGACTGAGTCCCAGGGCCGCATTCAGACCTCCACGGCTACCGTCGCCGTACTTCCCGAGGCCGAGGAGATCGACGTCCAGATCAACCAGTCCGACCTGCGCATCGACACCTACTGCGCCTCCGGCCCTGGCGGTCAGTGCGTTAACACCACCTACTCCGCCGTGCGCATCACCCACCTGCCCACCAACACCGTGGTGCAGTCGCAGGAGCAGCGTTCCCAGATCCAGAACCGCGAGGTCTGCATGCAGATGCTGCGCGCCCGTCTGTACGAGATGGAACTCGAGAAGCAGCAGGCCGAGCTCGGTGCCGAGCGCCAGAGCCAGATTGGCCACGGCAACCGTTCCGAGAAGATCCGTACTTACAACCAGCCCCAGGACCGCGTGACCGATCACCGTATCGGCTTCAACTCCACCTACAACGGCGTCCTTCTGGGCGATCAGCTCGGCACCGTCATCGAGGCACTTGCCGCCGCCGAGCGAGCCGAGAAGCTGGCACAGGCTGTGTAGGTTCCGCCGTTCTACCGAACGGCGGACCAGCC
>CABVDJ010000005.1 GCA_902497025.1 uncultured Collinsella sp.
CCTGCTTTCTACGGCCAGGGAAGCGGCCCCTTACACCAACATTCGGCACGCGATCCATCGCTGCTAGGCCGCCCCCCTGGAAGACCTCGCCTATGGCCCTGACCAGGCCCCGGGGCATCGGATACGGACGAACTCGTTGCCGGAGGCGCCACGGTCGCGCGGCGCATGCAGGAAGCCGAGCCACGAGTCATGCGACTCCGTGTCCACCACCGATACGCCGAGCACCTGCCTCCAGCCGGACTCGTCGCAGCCTATCGCCGTGACAGCCGCGGTCGAAGCCGCGCGGCCCCCGCAGCGGCACTTGAAGTAGGTCACGTCGAGCCAGATTAAGGGTATCGAGCGCACCTCGAACGTCCCTCCGCCAGGTCGGCTATCTCGGCGTCGAGGCTAACGGCGATTGTACCCACACGGCCCCTGCCGAGCCTCCCGATGCCCATCTTCTCGGCTACCCTCTGCACCTTCCTAGTGCTGGTGCCGGTAGCGCGCATCTCGGCCACCGCCGCGACGAGCGCGCGGTCGACGCGCCGGTGGTGCTCGAGGACGTCCTCGGGGAAGAAGCCGCCCGTCCAGAGTTGAGGGACACCCAGGTTGAGCATACCCACGCATGTCACGAGGCGGCCTCTGTTGCCGTTCCTATTGTTGGCCCCATCGCCGCAGAGCTGGTCAACCTCGGCGTCCATGATGGCGGTAACCACCTGCACGGCAAGCGGCATGAACAGAGATTGGATGTCCACCACCCCGTCCGCCAACTTCAGCATCGCAACGGACGCGGCATCGCGTCTGACAGCATCACCATAGCGGTCACCGCTCTTTCCCAGAATCCGTATTATGGTATTCCGGATTCAAGAAAAGGGGCAGTTTTCCCCTTTTCGACGGCAGGCCGTCGGCGGATTTACATCAACATATCCGGTGCGATCGAAATCATAAGTCACATTAAAGCAGTGATTAACACTTATTTCTTCAATGCGCAGGACCACTGCATGAGACCAGCTCTAATCAACGCAAAATAATGGGAAGAGAATTTACGCGCAAGGTATATAGGCCATTTCCAATTATTATATGCAAGCTGAGCGGCCCCATTACCAACCACAAGCGCCCAGACGCCCATGCCAGTAAAGGAAATTAAGACATACGACAATACAAAACCTGCAATAGCCGAAACTATATAAGCCGGGAGATAGGGGATTTCATTCGTACTGATAATGTAATTACAACACAATGAATGATGGTTCCAAACCGCAAGATAAACAACCAAGGCGAAATAAAGAAGCCCGTCGGGGGAAAAACCTTTCTTAACTAGGAACAAGACTGGGAAGCCGACAAACCAGACACCGATCGTGCATACAACAATTAAAATCCAATATAGAGACAGACTTTTTTCAATAATTTTTCGTGCAGTCTGAACTTCGCCACCAGCATAAGCAGATTGAAACATTGGAATAAAAGATCGAACGTAGGCGCTGGCAAACCCGTAAATTGCACCGCCAACTTGAATAATTAATGAATACTGAGAGTTAACCTCCACACCAAGAAAATAGGAGCAGAGCAGCGAACTCAACTGAGTGGAAGCATAGCAGCAAAGTTGAACAACGCCGTCCCTCCACGCCAAATAAGCCACTGAAATAAACGTTTCTTTTATTTCAGAAATAGAAACACCCGTACAAGCATCGTTTGCTTTTTTTATCGCCTCTGAGTGAACCTCCAGAAAGCGACCGCAAAAAAATCTCAGCACAATGTCATTAAACAGATAACCGATGGCAGCGCCAATGATGCCAAAACCCATAAACAGCAAAAACGCAGAAACCACAAGCTGCCCAATGCGACCATAAGACTTTGCCCTGCTTTCAGCGGAAATATCCCCGAACCCTCTCAGGCAGGTCGTATAATGAAAAAAGAATAGATTAAAAAACACATCAAAACAAAAAATTAACCATGCGGTCCAACAAGAAAAGGGATCAATAGCACTTGAAATTGAAGAAATGTAGGCAGTTCCAACTGTAGCGGTAAGCATCAGGACAACGCAAGAAATTAACGCGTAAACAATCCGGGATGTTTTAATCAATTTGCCAAGCAGCTCATAGTCTACAGAATCACCAACTTGAGATGAATCGTAGCCGCTCTTGCTAATGCTACGCGCACCGCTAAGACAATAGACAATATTTCTCGCAAAGGTTGGTGTAAAGCCAAATTCAAATAACAGCGTTAAATTCCCAATGGCAACAAAAGTGTACCAGAGACCAAGTTCGGCGTTAGATAAGTAAGCAAGCAGAAACGGAAGAAGAAGGAAGCTGCTCCCCATTGAAAGAACAGTGCTTACATAGTTCCATATAATGTCTGACTTGGTAGTATTAATTTTAGCCATTATTTAGCCATCTCCACAACATCCTTTGATGGCACCCTGGATTGACAGGGCCCCTTATCTGAAAAGGCGGGCAGCGCCATAAGCATAAAGAAATTACATGCTGGATATAACATTCCGCATTCAACAAACCCCATTAGGGAATACAAGACCAAGCCCATGAATGTCACGTGGGCCGAAATACGCGCTTTATTTATCGCTACGCAATAGAAAGCAACAAACGCGGTAAATGGGATCAAACCGTATTGAATAAGTAGTCGACAATATGCATTGTCAAGCATGACTCTTGTTTGTATTAAATAACCACCCGTTGCAGACGGCAGCGAAACTATGGCCGTTAAGTCATTACCAAAAACAGTCAGAGGGTAGTTTTCAAAATAATAGGCGGAATAAAAAATCCGGTTGGTCATTAAATTATCAAGCTGAACAAGACATTTATTGGCACCATGGGACCACATAAAGGGCAGGGCTATACTAACAATCGCCAGAAAAAGCGGTAAAAAAGTAAATAGGGACCCATATGGTTTTGAACGGGGGCTTCTGAATGAAATAACCGAATACAAGGCCATTACGAAAATGCCTGCTGCAGAAGTTTTTGAATCAGCTACGAAAAAAGCAATTGCGAAACAGAAGATGCCCGCAAGACCGCTTCTGCCTTTCAGCTCAAAAATAGAAGCAGAATAAGCAATAAACAAAAGCTGTCCAAAATTATTAGGATGGGCAAAACCCATCGAATTTCGTACAAAATTGCTACCGCGCGACATTAATACAGAAGGAATGGCACCGACACTATTGAGACCAACAACCATCAATAGCATAAAGACGGACGATACAAGAATAGACCTTGAGATGTAGTATTCAGGGACGTCTTCAGCGCAAAGGCAAAACAGCGCCAACCAAATAATCTGAGGGGCTTTATTTGATTTCAGCGACCCGACGCAAATTAAAATCAGCAGCAAGCCAACTAGCACTTTCACATGAGAAGTCTTTTGTAGTAAAAGCTTCAGCAGTAGAAACGCTAAGGCAAACAACTCAAGGACCAGCGAAAGCACCGCAAGAGAAATCCCAAACACATTGGTAGCATTTACTGATCCAATATAATAGGAAACTGAAAATAAAGCCAAAGCAAAGCTGAACAGTACAGCCCCGGCATTTGCTCGTATAATCTCAGTCCATGATCTTTCCACATTAGTCAAATTCAATTAACGTACCCCATAAACAAACTTAGTAAAGCCAATTGCAGCCATAACACGCCTCGCAAGAAGAAGACGGATCGTAATGCGATTTTTCACTTCAGAGATAAATCGACGTGAATAGCGGTGAGAAGCAAAGCCTTCCATTAAATAGCTGAAATACGACTGGCAGACCATATTAGAGACAGGCTTAAAAAGCTGATTCGATTCCAAACGTGCACAATTACGAATCAAAGATAAGACTTCCCTGACTGCAGATTGCTTATATAGTTCGCTTAAATCCGGATTCACGTGACATAGCTCATATAGTTTTACCAGTAAATTATCAACACTCTCGATAGCCGAGATATCAGTATTTCTCGTTACTGAATCACTATTGTTGACATAGCAATAGACCGCCGAGTCCACTACTTTTACACTTTCAGCCAGACGATAAGCATCTACCATAAACAACGCGTCTTCACCGAAACGAATGCCATCTTCAAATTTAAGAAAACCATTCCGGAATAATGATTTCTTAAATATCTTTCCACAAACGCTTCGGAATACAACACCTTTAGTAAAGCTCGAAAACGGAACTTTATTAACATTATCCCAAAATGCAAGGCTAAGAGAGCATGCTGTTTTCCAGTCGATGTTTATAGCCTTGCCCGAATAATCGCCATGCTCATTCAGTAGAGCCCCGATAACCAAGCTACAGCCATCTGAGGATTCAAGCAACAGCCTAACTGCATTTATAGGCAGCATATCGTCAGCATCAACAAATGCCACCCTATCACCGGAGGCCTCATCGATACCCCTATTACGCGCCACGCATACACCACTATTGTTTTGACTAATCAGCTTAATCCGGTTGTCGCCCTCTGCAATAGCCATAACTAGCTCAGCGCCACGATCTGTCGACCCATCATCAACAATAATTATTTCAATGTTGCTCACACTCTGACGCTGAAGACTATTTAATGTCTTTTGAATCGTTTTTTCAGCGTTATACATCGGCACAATCACGCTCACGAGAGGATTGTCGACCAAGGAAGATTGACAGCAATTTACTTGCTTGCTTGTTGACGTCATAAACAGACGCCCCCCCCGCAAGCTTATTTGGACGACCCATAGAAATAATTGCGTCAATCCATTCGGCAACATTAAAGGAACACTTTAAAAATTTATCAGAAATATCAGCCGCATCTGGAACGCCAAATGAACAGACACAAGGTAATCCGTTAAGCTGGGCTTCAATTGCGGCAACACCAAGGCCCTCAAACGTAGATGGAAATACAAAACAGTCAAATGAAGACAGAATGTCTTTAATATCTTTTCTTTCGCCTGCAAACAAGACACTAGATGAGATACCCAGCTTAGCCGCAGATTCCTGAAGACTCTTGTGTAGGGGGCCATCGCCAACAATCATTAATTTACAGTTGGATTTAACTGTTAGCAGTTCCTTCATTATCTTTAAAAGAAAAATATGATTCTTTTGACTAGTCAAACGTCCAACAGTACCAATAAGAAAATCTTTTGACGAAAGGCCGAACTCTTCCCTAATTACTACCCTGCTGACAGGATCGTACTCCATGTCATTAAAATTTAAGGCATTTGGAAGCACCTGAAAATTATCGCCCCAGAAGAATGAACCCGCTTCTTTTGAACACGCAAGCCTAACATTAGAATTACGTAACGCCGCACGGCGATTAAAACGGCTTATAACTTGAGTCGGCAAACCGCCCAAAAAACGAGAATTGTGAGAATGAGCAATGCGGACAGAGACATTCGCCCGTTGAGCTGCTCGCAAGACATCCGCATATAAAAGATGATTAAAGTTACACCAAACCGCCTGGTAACGATTTGGTTCATCTTGAAATAGATGGTCTAGATACTCAAAGCGCTTAATAGGCCTATCAATATCCGGGCAAATGTGGATTTCGGAGTTCATCTCATGAACGAATGCAACATCTGATAAATCAGACGTTGCAAGAAATTCAAACGTAGCATATGAGCTAAGGGCCTTTATATACCTACCAACAACGATTTCGGTTCCACCCAGCCCATTTGAAAGGCCAGATACTAAAACCCTAGGCTTATTGTGGTCTAAGGCAGACGAAACCATTAAAAAGCCTTCCTTCCAAATCTAAGTACCGATAGAACAGAGGAGATGAACCAAGACAGCTTGGGTCCAATTACTGGCGCAAGCTTTTTCCGCATTTCAACACGGAACTTCTTAGCGGGTGACAACCAGGTGCCTGAATAATGGTGAATAGAATATGTATCATCAGTAATTTCAAACTTGCCACTATGACTGTCTAGGGGATCAAAATAAGTAGCAGGGTATGCAGTGAAACCATTTAACTGCTGAAATGAACCATCTCTCTTAAGAGCACAACTCACTTCCAGGTAATCAGTTAGCACCCTCGGAGAGGTATCCATAGAGTTGCGGCCTTTTCGCATCTCAAATCTCATAGATTCATATAATTTTGCGACATCGCTCATGACATGGCTTCCGGCCTCAGAACCCATGATGAGGCCGGGATTCAAGAAGAAATTATTCTTCATGAATCCCGCAAAAGCCTCATTATCTAAAAGCTCGTCCAGAGGCTTCAGGACTTCGACATCTGTATCGAGAAGGATTCCACCCTCTGAATACAGTATTCTGTAGCGCGCATAATCGCTGACAAACGCCCATTTTTTTGAGGCATATGCCTCACGACAAAATTCACATTGATTTATATCGAAATTGCTTTCGTCCCATCTACGAATTTCCCAATCAGGCATGATCTTCGACCAAGACTCAATGCATTTTCTTTCAAGTTCAGGAAGCTCACTTCCACCGAACCAGATGTAGTGCAGAACTTTAGGAATCATCAATTCCCTTTCGAACAATAGGCTACTTCTTGATGATTTTTTTAACCAGACGCTTCATCGGGTCATAAATTCCAAGCTTTTCGCATGTATGCCTAGCAAAGCGCTCGGCTTTTACTTTTCCGGAATCGGGGAACCACTTATTCATAAGCTCCTCACCATCCAGATTCGCCACATCAGCCATGAATTCATCGCGACGCGGATTCAGCTTCACGGACTTAGCAAGTTCACGAACACCTTCTACTGCAGCCTCAACATCAATCTCCTTCATACGGGCATAGCTTGAGGCTCGATCAAGCAATTCTTGTCCCTCATCGCTTTGGATGAGAACTCGAGTGACGCCCCGATTGTCGTCGAACTCTTTCGAGAGTCGATAAACATCGAAGAAATCCCAGCAAGTCAAATCAGTAACGCGATAACGCTTTTTAAACGGGCATTCGTAACAAATGGGTCGATCTGAAAGATCAGCAAAAAAGGCCCTTAGGTAAGGATCTGTTTCGACACCTTCACTGTACAGCCGTTCACCATACAGAGTCTCGCCTTCGAGCTCGCACATATTTGAATAGCGATAGCCAAACCGTGATTTATCTCTAAAAAGAACGGTCTCACCTTTTACGCCAACCTTTGCGTCAAGCCATTCGACCTGCCGCGCGAACACAGCGCGAGCGGGGTTCGCGTGGCAGACGAAGTCTGCCACGCGTAAATTTGCCGGCTTGCCGCCCAAAAATCGAAGCAGGCCTTCGCATTGACAAGGGGTACCAATAAAGAGAACTTCACGTCCAGTTTTTAGTTGTTGTTTGACCTCGGGATACGCAGGGCCAACAACGCTCTGAACATATTTACTGTTGCGGAAGCGCCAAAGTTCATCAACGCTTTCCACAGAAAAATGTCCGACCTTAAGTCGCCCAGGGGCTCCTTCGGCTCGCACAAGCTGTTCACCGCGCAAATAACCTGCACCAAACACAATACCGCCGTTGGCAATCACGGCCTGAGCAAGGGCAGTGAAGGCTCCACCAGAAGTGCTTTCAGCAAGCACCTTTTGATCATTATGCTGGACTAGAAAGGCTCGTTGGGACTTAGGCTCGTCCTTATCAACATTAAGCACTGGGCAAGCCTTTTCGCATAATCCGCAATCAATACACTGGTCAGCATTGACTACGGGGTACTCGCAGCCCTCGGCGTCATATTCCATTGATATGCACTGCTTGGGACATTTTTGAGCACAGGCAGCGCAACCGCAGCATTTACTTTTGTCCGTGATGGAGATCATACTGTTCCCTACAACTCAAGAGCTGATTTAAGCCAATTGGCCGATTCATTCCTATACACATTAAGTCGTTGACGTACTGACACAAAGTCGATTTCATTTGCCATTGCGGCACGGAAAGCATCCTTCGATTCGCAAATACGATCGGAGTTTCCAAGGACACGCAACAATGTATCAATACGTGAGTTCGTAGACTGAGCACCCATATTCTCGTGGCGACGGAACGAGAAGAAGGGCACCTCAAAAATATTTGAGAAAACGCTTCCGTGGAAAGAGTCAGTACAGACATACGAAGCATGGGCAATCAAGTTGACCCACTCAGCCGGACCGGCTTCCCAAGGATAATAATCCGCGTAATCGTCATCAGCCTTAACATACTCATCGGGATGAGCAATGGCGACGATCTTCAAATTATGCTGCTTGGCAAGCTCTTGGGCACATTCACGATTCCATGCATTCTTACCCATGAAATAGCAGAAAACATAGGGCTCGTCAGGAACGTCAATCGAAGAGGAACAAGCAAGGCTTGCCCACTGATCTCTAGCCAGCAGCATCGTAGGGTCGCATACAACAGAGCATCGGACGCCCGTAGCTTTCTCTACCAAATCCGCTCCCGTATCCTCGCGAACAGAAATGGCCGAAAAATCGGAAAGAAAATCTTTTGTTTTACGAAGATATTTTTCAGAAAGGGAAGATACTCCAAAACTAGTGGAATAAGACACCTTGCGGACAGGAGGCTGCACGAAAGATAGTGTAAAGTACCTACCAGCAATGTTAACAGGCAGCCAAAGCTGATCGCTGCCAACAACAACGCTGTCATAATCAGCCACAAGCGCCCCAAGTTCTTCAAACGAAGCGGCTTGAGGAGTAAAACTAAAATGTGTTGACTCGAAAGATGAAAATGCACTTTTCCTCTTTGCCATTTTCTTTCCAAAGTCAGCATCAAGCTTCTGCTTGATGCGATGCTTTACAAAACCCAGCTTTGCACGATAAAGATCTACATCAAATAGATGCTCAAGATAATAATCATTGCGTCCTTCAGAAATAGCATGACCCAGGCCACGTTTATCAATAGTATTGACTTCAACTCCCAGCTCCTCAAGGGCACGCTGGGTCGCGTACGCCTGAAGAACGCTGCCAAAGTTGATTTTGTCATGACACGACGCGACTGCGACTCGCTTAGAACATGTAATAGTCAAGCTATCCCCTTAATCAACAGAACCTAAATAGGTCATATAACAATCCAATAACACTCTGGCCGCAGCATTAATTTCAAATACCTGCAAACCGGCATCGTCGCCAGGCGCGAAGACCTCTGTGCTCAACTCAATAAGTCTTTCGGCCCACTTTATACAGGAGCTAGAAAGTGATTCAAATTGCATCATGGATGTAACAGCGGTCTCAGAGGTAACGGTATCAGACGCAAGAATGGGTGTATGCGATGCCTGGCATTCAACTCCGACCATTGGGAGGCCTTCATACAGGCTCGGCAGGCAGAAAACATCAAATGCTCGATATAAAGATGCTGCGTCGCTTCTAGTGCCCAAAAACCGAACAGAATGGCTAATCCCCAGACAATCAGCTTGGTCCTTTATCTGTTCAACCAACGGACCAGAACCAACCAAAACTAAAACTGCATCATTACGAATCTTTAAAACCTGATCGAATATATTAAGCAAATATGAGTGATTCTTCTGCTCTGTAAAACGACCAATGTGCCCAATTAGAAGCTGTCCATCAGCAACACCAAGCGATCGCCGCGTCCTTAGGCGATCCTCATCATCTGGCGCGAAAACAGACAAGTCGACAGCATTACGCATGACTACAAATTGAGAACTCGATCCAAATAACCATTCACCAGCGAATTTACTACATGCAAAACGGTGAGTCGGATACCGGTTTGATTGCGTTTTCAGCACGGCCTTCAGGGCATTCTTGGCATACTCACCCCTACCACTCGTAGAGTGGCTATGGGCGATACGCACGGGGACACCCGCCTTCTTCGCAGCACGAAGAGGAAAGACCGAAAGCGCGTTGATGTGACTATGGACAATCTTCCAGCCCTCTTGCTTAAAGAGACGCTGAAGCTCTCGCTGGTATTCAGCTACATGCTGATAGGGCGGTATCTCAAAGACCCTGCCACCGAGCGATTCGATCTCGTCACGGGGAACAAGCGTCGAATCGGAATCAACAAGAAAGTCAAACTGCACTTTACCGCGATCGATGTGACGATAGTAATTCATAACGACAGCTTCGACGCCGCCACCAACCATCTTGCCAACAACCTGAGCCACCCTAACCGGTTCAGTCATTTAGCAAGCACCTCCACCGGTAAAGACCTCAACGACCGTGAGGAGAACAATCTTCAAGTCCGTGATGGGGCCGCGCTTGGCGATGTACTCCAAATCACGGCGGACCATGCCGTCGAAGTCGGTATCGTTGCGGTCAGTCACCTGCCACCAGCCGGTAATGCCCGGCTTCACAGCCAAGCGCTGCAGGTCGTACTCGGTATACTCCGCGACCTCGTTGGGCAGCGGCGGGCGCGGGCCGACGACGGACATCTGACCCATGAACACGTTCAGGAACTGCGGGAACTCGTCGATGGAGTGCTTGCGGATGAACTTTCCAATCTTGGTGACACGCGGGTCATTCTTCATCTTGAACATGGCGCCGGCGATCTCGTTCTGATCCCTGAGCTCGGCGAGGCGCTCGTCGGCGTCCTTGTACATGGAGCGGAACTTCCACATGCGGAAGGTAGTCAAATTACCGTCGGGACGGGTGCGGCCAACGCGGATCTGACTATAGAAGGGGCTGCCCTCGCTCTCCAGTCGGATGGCCGCGGCCAGCACCAGGCTGGGCACAGCGATGACGACGAGCACGGCACCGCTGAACACGATGTCGAATGCGCGCTTCACTGCCCTATATGCCAAGCGCGAGCGGTCCCAGTCCATGATGGATTGCATGGCCTTGTAACGGCCGGCGCCCTCGCGCCGGTCCATGGCCTGGGCAATCAGTGCCGCCCCCGCAGGCGCACAGCTCTTTGTTACTTCTTTAGCAGCCACAGTCAAACTTACATCCCCGTTCCCCAGGAATCCCCAAATTGGTAAATTCAAAAATGCGAACGAATAGCTGGCGCGACGTCTCCCTTACGTTTTGCTGGGAACGTCAAGCGGTAGCAGCTCCCTAAAAACGGAATCGCCATCGCCCACGTCTACCAGGCACCAGCGTTTATGACGGTCGATCTTTTTAACGCGAGCCTCTTGCCCCACCAAGGGACCCTGTTCTATGTGCAACACGCCATCTTCTATGCGCGCAACGCTGTTGCGCACCACTCCGTCGTCGTCCAGCACGCTGCGGTACCAATCCTGCGCATCGTCCGGCATGGGCATGTACGCCCGCTCCCTACTGCCGGCGATGCGACAGCCAAAGCTCAACTGGGCCAGGGCCCTATCGAGCGCGGCAGCATCGTGCGTAGCGACGAAGAAATATTCCTTGTACATAGGTTTGGTTTGGAGCGACCATGCGCCGTCCCGCTTAAACCAGAACTCCTTTTGCATCACAAAAGCATCCTGCATAAGGTTGTTCGGGATAATACGGCGGACCTTTTCGCAGGTCTCGCGCTCTTTTCCATGGGGGGTGTGAACCAGATACCAGCGGACGCGGCCGTGTTGACTGTTGGTGGTGGCGCCGTTAAATGCGCCCGGCAGCTGCTCTTGGCGCCGTGCCGTCTGTTCCATGTTCTCGCCCCCTCTTTTGGCTTTGCGATGCACACAAATGCAGGGGCGTTTAGAACAGGCTTCTCGCTCGCAGCTAGGCGCAGTCGCAAAAGTACAGGTTTTTGTAGAGGGGTATGGAGATGTACCTACTAGCAGTACATTTTGCGTAATCTGGGCAAACGCTGATTAATTGCTCGTATAATGTCGTCTGTCGAAAGATACAAAAACCTGTACCTTTTTGTGCAACAAAAAAAGCCGCTCAACCAGCGGCTTTTCTTATTTTGGTAAGAAAAAAGGCGACCGCCCTTTGTGGACGGTCGCCTTTGTTAATTGTTGTGAAGCTTGCCTTAGGCGCGGGTCTTGATCTCCTCGGTCACCTTGGCAACAAACTCGTCAACGCTCATCTGAACGGTCTCGTTGGAGCGATCGCGGACGGAGATGTTGCCGGCCTCGACCTCCTTCTCGCCCAGGATGAGCATGTAGGGCACGCGGTCGATGCTGCGGGCCTCGCGAATCTTGTAGCCGATCTTCTCGTCGCGGTCGTCGCAGACCACGCGGATGCCGGCCTCCTCCAGCTTGGCGCACACCTCGTGGGCGTAGTCGCGGCTCTTCTCGGAAACCGGAAGCGCCTTGACCTGCACGGGAGCCAGCCAGGTGGGGAACTTGCCCGCAAAGTGCTCAATCAGAATACCGATGAAGCGCTCGATGGAGCCAAAGCACACGCGGTGCAGCATGATGGGGCGCTTCTTGGTGCCGTCGGCGTCCACGTACTCCAGGTCAAAGTTGAGCGGCATCTGGAAGTCGAGCTGGACGGTACCGCACTGCCAGGTACGGCCTAGCGAGTCCTCCAGGTGGAAGTCGATCTTGGGGCCGTAGAAGGCGCCGTCGCCCTCGTTGACCTCGTAGTCCATGCCCAGCTTCTCCAGAGCGGTGCGCAGGCCTTCCTCGGCGCGAGCCCAGTCCTCGTCGGAGCCCATGGAGTCCTCGGGGCGGGTGGAAAGCTCTACGTGGTACTTAAAGCCAAACTTTTGGTACACGGAATCGATGAGGTTGACCACGCCCACGATCTCGTCGGTCAGCTGGTCGGGACGCACAAACAGGTGGGCGTCGTCCTGGTTAAAGCAGCGCACGCGGAACAGACCGTGCAGGGCGCCGCGCAGCTCGTGGCGGTGCACCAGGCCAATCTCGCCGGCGCGAATGGGCAGCTCGCGATAGGAGTGCGGCTTGGAGGCGTACACCAGCACGCCGCCCGGGCAGTTCATGGGCTTAATGCAGTACTCTTCGTCGTCGATGACGGTGGAGTACATGTTGTCCTTGTAGTGGTCCCAGTGGCCCGAGGTCTTCCACAGCTGCTTGTTCATGATGAGCGGCGTGGAGATCTCCACGTAGCCGGCCTTGTGGTGGATCTCGCGCCAGTAGTCCAGCAGCGTGTTCTTAAGGATCATGCCGTTGGGCAGGAAGAACGGGAAGCCGGGAGCTTCGTCGCGCATCATAAAGAGGTCCATCTCGCGGCCGATCTTGCGGTGGTCGCGCTTCTTGGCCTCCTCGAGCATGTGCATGTGCTCGTCGAGCTCCTCCTTGGTGGCAAAGGCGACGCCGTTGATGCGGGTGAGCATCTTGTTGTCCTTGTCGCCCTTCCAGTAGGCGCCCGAGACGCCGGTGAGCTTAAAAGCCTTGAGGGCCTTGGTGTAGCAGATGTGGGGGCCGACGCACATGTCGATGTAGTCGCCCTGCTGGTAGAAGGTGATGCGGGCGTCGTCGTCCAGGTCGCCGATGTGCTCGACCTTGTACTTCTCGCCGCGCTCCTCCATAAGGGCGATAGCCTCGGCGCGGGGCTTCTCAAAGACGGTGAACTTGAGGTTCTCCTTGACGATCTTTTTCATCTCGGCCTCGATCGCGGGGAAGTCGTCCTCGCTGATCTTGACGCCCTCGGGCAGGTCGACGTCGTAGTAGAAGCCGTTGTCGGTCGCGGGGCCGTAGGCAAAGTCGGCCTGGGGGTACAGGCGCTTGATGGCCTGCGCCATGATGTGCGCGGCGGAGTGGCGGATGACGTGCGTGACCTCGTCCTGCGGGAGCTCGGCCACCGAACCGTCATTGTAGAGTGCCTTCATGGGTATGTTTTCTCCTCTCGGATGCCTGGTGCAAGTGCGTGCGATGCGCTCGGCGTTTTTGACTTGCATCATTATAGGCAGGTTGCCTTGGTATACAAGCGCCCGCCGCACCTTAATGGCACGGCGGGCGATTTTCTACGCATGCTTCATCGTGTGGGGCGGGGTGAGAGGCGCGCGTGGCTTGCGGTGTGCCCGTGGCTTGCGGCCGGCCCGGCGATGGATGCGTTACTGGATGCGAGTTCGGCAGTAGGGGCAGACCTTCCAGTGCGCATCGAGCGGGCGATGGCAGCTGGGGCATACGTTGCGAACCTGGGTATCGCACACCGGGCAGACGACGAAGTCCTTCTCGATGGGCGCGCCGCACTGCGGGCAGGTGCCGTACTGGGCAAGCTGGCGCTCGCGCAGGGCCATGTCCAGCTCCTGCTCCTCGCGGTCGGACGCGTAGGAGTGCGGGCGCAGGACCAGGTAGGCAATGAGGCCTACAAACGGGATGAGGGCGATGATGCCCCATGCCACGTATGCGCTGGCGCCGCGGCGGCGAGCGTCGATGAACACATAGACGACCGACAGCACATACAGGGCGATGATAAAGCCAACAAAGGCATAGACGACGCCCATAAGCTGCGGCGACATGAGCTCGGAGATGTACTTGGACATTACGGGTACCTTTCGGAATATTAACAGTCTGGTCAAGTTTACCACGGGGTTTGTTTATATGGGACCACGGCTAGGGGCGGGGCTGATGCGGACACAAACATCTCAATCTGTAACAAGTGGGAGCGGAATCCGGGTCTAGATGTTACAGATTTAGACACAGGGGTTCCTCCCCGACTTCAATCTCGATCTGTAACATCTAGAACCCAAATCCTCGTCTAACTGTTACAGATCGAGACGAACGGTTGCCGTAGTTGTCGGCAGACGAGGTTGTCGACATTGCTGGGTCTCCCCTCGCCTGCCGTTGGCGGGTGTTGCGGGGCTGTTCGCCGCATTGCCGCCGCGCTGGGGGTGTGCAGACCGTAGGATAGTCTTATTGACGGCCTGTCAACTCGTCCGGGAGGCACTGTGGCAGAAACGTTTGATATCGCGATTGTGGGCGCGGGCATTACCGGGTGCGCCATCGCGCGGCAGCTCGCGAGGTTTGACCTTTCCATTTGCGTGGTCGAGGCGGCTAACGATATTGCGCTGGGCGCGTCGAAGGCTAACGGCGGCCTGGTGCATGCCGGCTATGATCCGACACCGGGCACGGTTAAGGCGCAGGTCAACGCCCGCGGCTGCGAGTTGTACGGTACATGGGCGCAGGAGCTGGGATTTTTGTTTTGCCGCACCGGATCGATGGTGTTGGGCTTTAACGACGAGGACCGTGCGCATTTGGAGCAGCTGCGCAGCAATGGCCTTGCCAACGGCGTGCCCGAGCTTTCGATCGTCGGACCCGACCGCATCCATGAACTTGAGCCGCGCGCCAGTGCCGATGCGACGTGTGCGTTGTGGTGCCCCTCGACCGGGTTTGTCGACCCGTTTGAGGTTGCCATCGCCGCGCTGGAAAACGCCGTGTCCAACGGGGTGACGTTTATGCGGTCCGCTCCGGTGGAAGCGATTGAAGTCGCGGGCTCGGGCGACGACGCGCGCTTTACGCTGGCGACCCCCGCTGGCAACGTGCGCTGCCGCTACCTGATCAACGCCGCGGGCAACGGCGCCGCGAACATCTCGCATATGGCAGGCGCCGAGGAGTTCCAGATGGTCTGGCGTCAGGGCAACATCGTGGTGCTGGACAAGGAGCCGAGCGCGCTCATGCCGCTCTACCCCGTGCCGACGCCGATATCGAAGGGCGTTATCGTCACGGGCACCGTGCACGGCAACACCGTGATCACCGCAACGGCTGCCATGCGCGAGCCGGGCGACACGCAGACCTATGCGAGCGATGTAAACGCGCTGCTGACCGGTGCACGCAAGCTGGTGCCCGATCTGGATACGCGCCGCGTGGTGCGCGCATTTGCCGGCGGGCGTCCGGTCATTCAGGGAACGAACGACTTCTTTATTGGACAGTCGGCCGTGGTGCCGGGACTTTTCCAGGCGGCAGGCATTCAGTCGCCGGGCGTGGCAAGCGCGCCGGCCATTGCCGAGCGCATGGAGCAGGTACTGCGCGACGCTGGCGTGGCCCTGCGCGAACGTACCGATTGGGACCCGATCCGCCATGCGCCGGACGACTTTGACCGCGCGCCGCTTGCGCGCAAGGAGGAGCTCATCGAGTCCGACCCCGCGTGGGGACAGATTGTCTGCCGCTGCGAGACGGTGCCCGAGGCCGAGATCGTGGCCGCGATTCGACGCCGCCCGGGCGCGGTTTCGGTCGAGGGCGTCAAGCGCCGCTGTCGTGCCGGCATGGGCCGGTGCCAAAGTGGTTTTTGCCAGAGCCGCGTGGTTGCGATCCTTGCCCGCGAGTTGGGCTGCGACCCCAGCGAGGTGCTGTTAGAGAATACCGGATCTTGGCTGGTTGAGGGACCACTGAAGGGGGTGCGTTAGGATGGCGGAATTCAAATCGAGCGCGATTGATTGCAGCGTCGTAGAAGCCGTACAAACGCAAGCTTTCGACGTGGTCGTCATCGGAGGCGGCCCCGCCGGTATGGCGGCCGCGCTGGCCGCGCATAAGGTCGGAGCGCGCGTAGCCATCGTGGAGCGAGAGCAGCACCTGGGCGGCATCCTCCGCCAGTGCATCCACCCCGGCTTTGGCCTGTCGCACTTTAAGCAGGAGCTCACCGGTCCCGAGTACGCGCAGCGCTTTATCGACCAGGTGCGAGCGACCGACATTGCGCCGTTTCTGAACAGCATGGTGATCGGGATTGATTCAGGCGAGTCTACAGAAGACACCGCGGTCCATACCGTCACGCTCATGAGTCGTAACGGAATGCTACAGCTCACCGGACACGCGATCGTCCTTGCCATGGGGTGCCGCGAGCGCACGCGCAGCGAGATCAAGATTCCCGGTAGCCGTCCCGCCGGCGTGTTTACGGCGGGCCTGGCGCAGCGATACATCAATATCGAGAATCTCAAACCCGGCTCGCGCGCCGTCATTTTGGGTTCGGGCGACATCGGACTGATCATGGCACGCCGCTGCACACTCGAGGGAATTTCCGTCGAGGGCGTGTACGAGCTCATGCCATACGCCAACGGTCTGCGCCGCAACGTCAAGAACTGCCTGGACGACTTTGGCATTCCGCTGCATCTGTCTACCACAGTCACGCGCGTGATCGGGCACGACCGCGTGGAAGCCGTCGAGGTGAGCCAAGTCGACGCGCGCCTGGCGCCCATTCCGGGGACCGAGCGCATTGTTCCGTGTGACACACTGCTGCTTTCGGTAGGATTGATTCCCGAGAACGAGCTTTCGGTTGCCGCAGGCGTGGAGCTTGACCCGCGCACACGCGGCGCCGTGGTGGATCAGAGTCTCCAGACAGGCGTGCCGGGCATCTTTGCCTGCGGCAACGTGCTGCACGTGCACGACCTGGCCGACAACGTGACGACCGAGTCTGAGCGCGCCGGCGCGGCTGCGGCGGCGTACGCGCTGGGGACCGGCGCGGGCGCCGGACTGCGAGCTCTCGGTCTCCCCTGCCGGCATCGCGGGCTACGCGCTGCCGGGACGCATTACAGCTGTGGCGCTCACCAAGCTCAACTTCCGCGTGCTCCGACCCGTCGACGCCGCCCGCGTGCGTATTCTGGCAGGCGGCGAGAAACTGTTCGCAGGCAAGGTCCGTGCATTTAAGCCGAGCGTCATGGAAAGCTTCCCGCTGCCGGCGAAGGTGATTCAGCGCGCACTCGACCTAGGTGCTAGAGAGATTATTCTGTCTGTCGATCCCATTGAGGAGGCATAGCTCATGAGCACGAATGCGACCGAGACGCTGCAGTTCAACTGCACCACCTGCCCATCCGAATGCCTCCTGACCGTAGAGGTAGAGCGTGACGCAGACGGCGCCGTGGTAGAAGTGCGCTCCGTAACCGGCAACAACTGCCCGCGCGGCGATAAGTTCGCGCATCAGGAGCTCACCTGCCCCATGCGCGTACTCACCACCACCGTGGCCGTATCCGGAGGCGACGAGGCGTTGCTGCCCGTGCGCACGGCCGAGGCCATCCCGCTCGAACTCCACGCCCAGGCGATGGACCTCATCCGCGGCCTAGTCGCCAACGCCCCCATCCGCATGGGCGACATCGTGCTAGAGAACCTCCTAAACACCAACATCAACCTAATCGCCAGCATGGACATCGACCGAGCCCAAGTAGCTAATTAGGGACGGGGCACTTTTAGCTGCCCCGCCATCCACCCAGCCCTCTTCAATTGCGGTGAAATAGTTCCTGATTTCCGCCAAAACCCCGGCATCCAGGAACTATTCCACCGCAACTATCCTTGGAATCGGTATTTAGCTTGTGCCTACTTTAGTGCCATTTCAAAACTATGCCGGATTACGGGGCTGATTCGGAGACCCCCATCCATACCGGCCATTTTCAATTTTTGACAAGCCATCTACATGAGGTTTTAATTTCGCGATTTTTGCCATGGTCAAGTAATACAGGTCCAGCCCCGTAATCCGCCATACTTTTGAAACCAGCCCATTTGGGACGGGCCTCTTTTAGCTACTTTTGCCCGAACGTTCGCTAGACAGCCCATGCTAAGGAGTGTCCCAAGGTGCCGGCCTAAAAGGAACGTCCCTATGTGCCGGGCTTGGGATACCATGGTGGCACCCTAGCGAAAGGATGTTTCATGGCACATGTCGATGACCAGCGTGTGGCGCGTGTGCTCGATGCGCTCGAGGCTCAGCACCCCGGCGCACAGCTGCTCGTAAACGACCCGTGGTCGATTTATTACCTGACCGGCTTTTATGCCGATATGTTCGAGCGTTTTTGCGGCGTGCTGCTCACACGCGGTAGCGAGCCGGTGATCCTAGTCAACGCCCTGCACCAGCTGCCCGAATATGATAATGCCCGCGTTGCCTACCACACCGATACCGACGTCGTAGCCGACGCCATCGCGAGTGAGGTCGACCCAACCAAACCGCTCGGCATCGACACCGTCATGCGCTCTGGCTTTTTGATGCCGCTCATGGAGCGCCACGCAGCCAGCGAGTTTTTCCTGGGCGACTTTGCCGTCACCGCCGCGCGCGCCCACAAGGATGACGCCGAACAGGAGCTCATGCGCGCGTCCTCGGCCGCTAACGACGCCGTGATGGCCGACGCCATCAAGCTCGTCCACGAAGGTGTGACGGAGCGCGAAATTGCCGACCAGATGCTCGGTCTGTATCGCATGCACGGCTGCGAGGGCTTTAGCTTTCCGCCCATCGTGAGCTTTGGCGCCAACGCCGGCGACCCGCACCACGAGCCCGACGACACCGTGCTCAAGCGCGGCGACGTGGTGCTGTTCGACATTGGCGGGCGACGCTGCAACTACTGCTCGGACATGACGCGCACGTTCTTTTGGGGCGAGCCGGACGAGGAGACGGCGCGCATATACGACATCGTGCGCCGCGCCAACGAGGCCGCCGAGGCACTCATCGCACCGGGTGTGCGCATGTGCGACCTGGACCGCGCCGCGCGCGATGTGATTGAGGACGCTGGCTACGGCAAGTACTTCACGCACCGCCTGGGCCACTCGATCGGCCTGCAGGACCATGAGCCGGGCGACGTCTCGCTCGTCAACGAGCAGGTCGTAGAGCCTGGCATGACGTTCTCTATCGAGCCGGGCATCTACCTCCCCGGCCGCACCGGCGTCCGCATCGAGGACCTGGCCCTGGTGACCGAGAACGGCGTCGAGATTCTCAACGCCTACCCCCACGATCCGGTCCGTCTGGACTAGCCAATGTGACAAAGGGACAACCCCTTTGTCACATTGCGATTACGTCGCGCCACGAAAACGGGCCATCTACTACGTTTAACCCGCATGGGTCGACCATGCGGGTCTTTTTTGAAAAATGGCAGGCCCTCTACCTGCAGTTTTGATTTCGTAATTCTCGGTATGGTCGAGGGTTACCGGTCAAACGTAGTAAATAGGCCCATTTCGTGGCAAGCGAGTCAACTAGGGGCACAGGGCAGCTAAAAAAGCCCCGTCCCAAATTGACTGCTTTTGAGTTGCGGTGGAATAGTTCCTGGATGGGCTGCTAAAACCCAAAAACAGGAACTATTTCACCGCAACTGATGAGGGAATGGGTTAGCGCAGCAGGCCTGCTACTTCGCCGGCTAGGGTGATGGTGCCGGCTGCCACGAAGGACTCGCCCGCGGCATCGAAGGCAGCGAGGGCCTCGGACACGCTCGGGTATACGCCCGCGAGCTTATCGGCATCAACGAGGGCAGCAAGCTCCTCTGCCGGCAGGGCGCGATCGGAATCGGTCTGGGTTACGACCACGCGCGGGAAGGCCGGGATCAGTACGTCGACGATGCCCGCCACGTCCTTGTCTGCCAGCGCGGCGCACAGCAGCGTGGGGCGATTCTCCACGCACGGATCGATCTCGTCCAGCGCGCTCACAAAGTTCTCGCAGCTCTGAGGGTTGTGACAGGCGTCGATCAGCTTGAGCGGATCAGTTCCCAGCACATCAAATCGGCCCGGCGTGGGGCAGCCCATAAGCGACGCATCGAGCTTATCATGATCGAGCTCGCAACCCAGATACCCCTCGCAAAGCATAATCGCGCACGCGGCATTCTGCGGCTGATACGCCGGCTTAACCATGCCCGACGTATAGATCGCACGCGGCGTGGTGCAGCAAAACTCAATCGTGTCGCCCACATGCGCCGGCACCTTAGTCGTGGCGTGGCTCACCACGAGTGGCACGACGCCGCACTCGCGGCAACGGGCATCCATCACACGCTGAACGCTCGCCTCATGCGCGCCCTCGCCCAAAACAACCAAGCGCCCGGGTTTGATAACCGCAGCCTTCTCCCCCGCAATGGCCTCGAGCGTGTCGCCCAAAATACGCGTGTGATCGAGCCCAATGCCCGTAATGGCAACGGCGACGGGATCGGTCGCACTTGTGGCGTCCCAACGCCCGCCCATGCCAACCTCAAGCACGGCAACATCCACCGCAGCCTCGGCAAACACTACCAATGCGGCAGCCGTCAGCAGGTCAAACGGCGTGATGGAATAGGCGCGCTCCCCCGCCGCCACACGACGAGCATTCACGCGATGCCCCGCCTCGACGGCGGCAGAAACGCCACGGGCAAACGCCTCATCGCTCACAACGCGCCCGTCAACCTCCATGCGCTCGGGATAGCGCACCAGCTGCGGCGACGTATACAGCGCGGTCTTGAGCCCCTCGCCACGAAGAATAGCAGCCGAAAAACGCGTGGTCGAAGTCTTGCCATTAGTACCGGCAACCTGAATGCAATCAAAGTACTCATCCGGACGTCCCAGTTCATCGAGCATATCGACAACCGTCTCAAGCAGAGGCCCAGCATCCCCAGAAATCCGCCCCGTATCAGCAGCAAGCCCAACAGCCTCATCAAACGAAAGCAACTCAAACGAGAAAGGAACGACATACGACCCAGAACGCTTAGCCATAACCCAAAGTCCCCTCAACATAAAAAGAGGCCCGAATCAACAACGAGCCCCTCCCATTCAAAATATCAGCCAAACACCGCTTTGCAGCGACCTCAAGGCCGCAACCAAGTGGCCCTACCAGGCAGCGGACGCCCCCGTAACCGCTATGGGAGCGGTTTGGGGCTTTGCTCGATACAAGTTCCGCACGAGCCGAAGGCCACTTAATGTGGCCTTCGTGCGAGCAGGACTGTCCGCAGTAGCGAGCAAAGCCCCAAACCGCGTCCCCAGTACCGCCTACGAGAAGTCAGCAACCTGAGCAGTCAGCGCCGCCAGGATCTCCTTGAGCTCAGCTGCACGGTCCCTCTTCTTCTGGACCACCGCGGGCGCGGCCTTGGCCACAAAGCCCTCGTTGGCGAGCGTCTTCTCGCAGCCGGCAAGCTCCTTCTGAGCCGCGGCGATCTCCTTCTCAAGACGTGCCTTCTCGGCCGAAAGGTCAACCTTGCCCTCGAGCACCACAAAGGCCTCGACGCCGCTGTCGACCACGGCGATGCTCGCGGCCGGCTTCTCGACATCGGTACCCATGACCAGCGAAGCGGTGTTCGCCAGCGGCTCAATGGTCGAGCGCAGGCTCTCGAGCTTCTCGATATCCTCGGCACCGGCACGCACGACCACGTCGAGCTCGGCCTTGGGGCTCAAGCGATAACGCGAACGCGTGGCGCGGGCGGCGGAAACGACGGCGCGGCACAGCTCAAACGCACGCTCGGCGTCCTCGTCGACATACTTGGCGTAGTCGGCGGGCTCGGGCCACTTGGCGATCATGAGCGCCTCGGCGCGGTTCACGTTGCCCTCGGCGTCCAGGTCGAGCACGCTCGCCGGCATGTTGTCCCAGATCTCCTCGGTGACAAACGGCATAAGCGGGTGCATCAGGCGAATGGAGGTGTCGAGCACAAAGATCAGGTTGCGCTGAGCCTGCAGACGGCCTTCGCCCTTCAGACGGGCCTTGGTGACCTCGACGTACCAGTCGCAGACCTCGTTCCAGAAGAACTGCTGCACGCCGCGGGCCATGTCGCCAAAGGTGTAGTTCTCAATACCCTCGGTGACCATCTTGACGGCCTTTGCCAGGCGGCTGAACATCCAGGCGTCGGCCGGCGTCTCCACGACGGGCTCGCCGGGCGTGTAGCCCTCCATGTTCATAAGCAGGAAGCGGCTTGCGTTCCAGATCTTGGTCACAAACGACTTAGCCTGGTCGGTACGCGGGCTGTCGATCAGCTTCTTGGTCTTCTTGTCGATGTTCGCATCGAACTTGACGTCCTGGTTGTTGGTGCAGAGCGTCAGCAGGTTGTAGCGCATGGCGTCGGCACCGTACATGCCAATGAGGTCCATGGGGTCAACGCCGTTGCCCTTGGACTTGGACATGCGGCTGCCGTCCTTGGCAAGGATCGTCGGGTAGATGACGACGTCCTTAAACGGCACCTCGTCCAGGAAGTACAGCGAGCTCATGACCATGCGAGCAACCCACAGCGCGATGATGTCGCGCGCGGTGACGAGCGCCGTCGTGGGGTGATGGCCCTCGAGCAGCTCCGGCTTTTGCGGCCAGCCCTGCGTGGCGAAAGTCCACAGCTGCGAGCTGAACCAGGTATCCAGCACGTTCTCGTCCTGATGCACGTGATGGCCGCCGCACTTGGGGCACACATCGGTGTCCTCGGTGAGGGCGTCCTCCCAACCGCAGTCCTCGCAGTAGAACACGGGGATGCGGTGGCCCCACCACAGCTGGCGGCTGATGCACCAGTCCTTAAGGTTCTCCATCCAGGTGGTGTAGGTCTGCGTCCAGCGCGCGGGGTGGAAGGTGACCTTGCCGGAGTTGACGGCGTCGAGCGCCGGCCCCTTGAGCTTGTCGACGGCGACGAACCACTGCTCGGACAGCCACGGCTCCAGAGCGGAGTCGCAACGGTAACAATGCATGACGGAGTGGTCGAGGTCCTCGACGTGATCGAGCAGGCCGTGCTCCTCGAACCACTTGATGACGGCCTCGCGGCACTCGTCGCGGTTCATGCCGGTGAACTCGCCGTAGCCCTCGACGACCACCGCGTGCTCGTCGAAGATATTGATCTGCGGCAGGTCGTGGGCCTGACCCATGGCGTAATCGTTGGGGTCGTGGGCCGGGGTGACCTTAACGAAGCCGGAACCAAAGTTGGCATCGACATGCCAATCCTCAAAGATGGGGATCTCGCGGTCGACAATGGGAAGCTTGACGGTCTTGCCCACGAAGGCGGCCTTCTCGGGGTCCTTCGGGGAGACGGCGACACCTGTGTCGCCGAGCATGGTCTCGGGGCGCGTGGTGGCGACGACGATGTAGTCCTGGCCGTTGACCGGCTCGGTCAGCGGATAGCGCAGGTGCCACAGATGGCCCTTCTCGTCCTTGTACTCGGCCTCGTCGTCCGAGATGGCGGTGGTGCAGTTGGGGCACCAGTTAACGATACGCTTGCCACGGTAGATCAGGCCGTCGTGGTACCAATCGCAGAAGACCTTACGCACGGCCTGTGCGTAATCCTCGTCCATGGTGAAGCGCTCGTTGTCGAAGTCGACGGAGCAACCCATGCGCTTGATCTGCTCGACGATGATGCCGCCGTACTCGTGGGTCCAGTCCCAGCAGGCGTCGACAAACTTATCGCGACCGATCTCCAGGCGGCTGATGCCCTCGCTCTTGAGCTTCTTGTCGACCTTGGTCTGCGTGGCGATACCGGCGTGATCGGTTCCGAGCACCCAGCGCGTGGACTTGCCGCGCATGCGGGCCATACGAATGATGGCGTCCTGGATGGAGTCGTCGGTGGCATGGCCCATGTGGAGCTTGCCGGTCACGTTGGGAGGCGGAATGGTGACGGTGCAGTCGCCTACGCCCTCACGGCGCTTGTAGTAGCCGCCGTCGAGCCACTTCTGCAGGATCGCCGGCTCGTTGGTCGACGGATCGTAGTTCTTGGGCATCTCTTCCATATATCTCTCCCTGTCCCGCCGGCGTGTCCGCCTGCTTGGTTTTCGCTCGGTCAGGTCCTGGCTCGCACGAAGAGCACATTAAGTGCTCTTCGGCTCGTGCGGAATCTACGAAAACCAAGCAGGCGGACACGCCTTAGGTATCGATTACTTCAGTCTGTAATGACTTCGCTGAGGCTTAAACAAACACACAGAATAACACAGGTAGTTGGGGTTATTGCGTATATATAAAATAGCCTCCGACCGCGGGTAGTCGGAGGCTATTTGCAAGCACGTTTTTGGCTGGTTTAGCCGTAGATGCGCTGGGGCTGCTCTTCGCCCTTTACGGAGGCTTCGGTCACGATGACCTTGGAAACGCCCTCCTCGCTGGGGAGGTCGAACATCGTCTGCTGCAGCACGTCCTCGCAGATGGAGCGCAGGCCGCGGGCGCCGGTCTTGCGGGCGAGCGCCATGCGGGCGATCTCGTGCAGGGCGGCGTCCTCAAACTCAAGCTCAACGTCCTCGAGCTGGAACATCTTACGGTATTGACGCACCACGGCGTTCTTGGGCTCGGTCAGGATCGACACCAGGTCGTCCTCGTCGAGCGCCTGCGTCTGGGTGACGACAGGCGTACGTCCCACAAACTCGGGGATCATGCCAAAGGCGTTGAGGTCCTGCGGGAGCACCTGACGCAGCAGATCGTTCTCGTCGACCGAAGTGGGGCCGGCGATCTCGGAGTTAAAGCCCACGCCCTTGTTGCCCACGCGATCGGCGATGATCTTGTCCAGACCCACAAAGGCACCGCCGCAGATGAACAGGATGTTGGTCGTATCGATCTGCAGCAGCTCCTGCTGGGGATGTTTGCGGCCGCCGGTGGGCGGAACGCTTGCCACCGTGCCCTCAAGAATCTTAAGCAGTGCCTGCTGAACACCCTCGCCCGACACATCGCGGGTGATGGAGAGGTTCTCGGCCTTGCGGGCGATCTTGTCGATCTCGTCCACGTAGATAATGCCAACCTGCGCGCGCTCAATGTCGCCATCGGCGGCGTTGATGAGCTTGAGCAGGATGTTCTCCACGTCCTCGCCAACGTAACCGGCCTCAGTAAGCGCGGTGGCATCGGCGATGGCAAACGGCACCTCGAGGATGCGCGCAAGCGTCTGGGCGAGCAGGGTCTTGCCGGTACCGGTAGGACCGAGCAGCAGGATGTTGGACTTGGCGAGCTCTACCTCGTCCATATCGTCCTCGAACTGCGAGTCCATGCCGTCGTCAAAGGCGGACACCGCGGCGCCGCCCTCGATCACGCGGCGATAGTGGTTGTACACGGCCACCGACATGGCGCGCTTGGCGTCCTCCTGACCCATAACATAGGCCGAAAGCTCGTCATAGATCTCGTGCGGCGTCGGCACATGCGTGATGACCTGGCGGTCGTCCTCGAGCTCAAAGCCCTCGGCCTCGGGGTCCATAGAGGGCTGCCCGGCAGCCTGGCCGTGGTCGTTGAGGAAACCCGGCAGCTTGCCGTTGCGGGCAGCGTCCATAAAGTCCGAAGCCAGCGACTCCTCCAGAATCTCGGAACAGGCGGCGACGCACTCGTCACAGATAAAGATGTTGGTCGGGCCCTTTACGAGGCGACGGACCTGGCCCTGCTCTTTTCCGCAGAAGGAGCAGCGGATGGGGTTGCCGTTCTCGTCAAAGTTGTCCTGCATGTTACCGGCCATCCTAGGCGTCCTTCGCGGCAAGGTCGCGCGAGGTGACGATACGGTCGATCAGACCGTAGTCGAGGGCCTCGGCAGCGGTCAGGTAGTTGTCGCGCTCGGTGTCGGCCTGGACCTTCTCGATGGGCTGGCCCGAGGCGTCGGACAGGATCTGGTTGAGCTCGCGACGAGTCTTCTTGATCTCCTCGGCAACGATCTCGATCTCGGTCTGCTGACCCTGGGCACCGCCGCTGGGCTGGTGAATCATAACCTTGGAGTGCGGCAGGCAGAAGCGCTTGCCCTTGGCGCCGGCCGAAAGCAGCACAGCGGCCATAGACGCGGCCATACCGACGCAAATGGTCGAGACCTGCGGCTTAATGAAGTTCATGGTGTCAAGAATCGCCAGGCCGGAGTAGACCTCGCCACCGGGCGAATTGATGTAGAGCGAGATATCCTTCTCGGCATCCTGGCTCTCAAGATGCAGCAGCTGGGCAACGACCAGGTTGGCGCTGACGGAGTTGATCTCCTCGCCCAAGAAGATGATGCGGTCGTTGAGCAGGCGCGAATAGATATCGTAGCTGCGCTCGCCGCGCGGCGTCTGCTCGATAACGTATGGCACGAGGGCGGAATCGAACTTAGCGATCATACGCATCTCCATTTCTCTCTTGCGGACCAAATTGGTTCTAGATAAACGTACGGTGCCCGCATGCTATGCATTGGCTGGCACCGTACGAAGCAACCGGATAACCGGTGTATAACTTTACCCCATCACGGGCGCACGCATGCGCTCGCGGGCAAGGTGGCGAGAATTACTCGGCGTCCTTGGCGGTCTCGTCGACCTCGGTCACCTTGGCGTTCTCGACCAGGTGGTCGACGGCCTTGGAGCGACGGATGGACTCGCGGACGGCAGGCATGCGGCCATCGGCGATGAACTCGGCCTTGGAAGCCTCGACGTCCTTGACGCCGGCCTTCTCGAACTCGGCGTTGATGTCGTCCTCGGTGACCTCGATCTTGAGCTCACGGGCGAGGGCGTCGAGCGCCAGGGACTCACGGGCAACGTCGTTGGCCTGCTTGTGCAGGTCGCCGATGAACTGCTCCATGGTCAGGCCAGAAGCGGGCAGCCAGGTGTCCAGGGTCATGCCGCGGGCAGCGAGGTTGGACAGGAAGTTCTGGCCGAGCTCCTCAAAGACGGACTGCTCGTAGTCGGCGTCCATCTCCTCGAGCTGCAGACGCTCGGCGAGAGCGGAGACGCAACGGTTCTCCTTCTCGGCCGGGAGGCGGGAAGCCTTGTCCTGCTCGATCTCGATCTTGATGGCGTCGCGCATGGCCTCGATGCTGTCGAAGCCAAAGTCGGACTTGACGAGCTCGTCGGTGAGCTCGGGGGTGTTGCGGACCTTGATGCCCTTGACGGTGACCTCGACGGTGTGGGTCTCGGCCTCCTCGCCCTCCTCGACCTCGTCGGTCCAGGTGACAGTCTTGACGTCGTCAACGTTAGCGCCGATCAGGGCCTCGTTGAACTCCTTGGGGTTGCTGTCGCTACCGGCGATGAGCATGCGGCCCTCGGCGGCGAAGTTGTCGGCGTTCTCGACGGCCTTGAGGTCGACGGTGACGTAGTCCTCGGCCTCGACGGCGCGACCCTCGACGTCCTCGAAGGTGGCACGGTAGTTGAGGAGCATCTCGACCTGGTTGTTGATCTCGGACTCGGTGACCTCCGCGGGAGGCATCTCGATCTCGACGGCGTCGAAGGAGGAGAGCTCAGCGGCGGGACGCAGGGAGAACTCGACGGTGTAGGTGTAGTCCTCGTGATCCTTGGCGAGGTCGAGCTCCTTGTAGTCGCCGCTCTTGGTGGGGACGATGTCCAGCTCGTTGAGGACGGCGGGCTCGTTGGCGGCGATCAGGTCGTTGGTGGCCTGAGCGAGGGTAGCCTCGGCGCCAAGAGCGGAGTCGATGACCGGACGGGGAGCCTTGCCGGCACGGAAGCCCGGGAAGCGGTACTTCTTGGCGGTGTCCTTGTAGGCCTTCTTGATCGCGGCGTCGACGTCGGCGGCCGGGATGGTGACCGTAGCGGTGAGCTTGGCGTCCTTGACGTCAGAAGCGGTGATGTTCAACACGTTCCTCCTCATACTGCCCAGCTTATCTGAGGTGCTGGTACCTTTATGCAACAAAGTGTCGCGACGGCCAGGGCCGACGCAAGTGCGATGGTGCGGGCGAAAGGACTCGAACCTTCACGGGAATCCCACCAGAACCTAAATCTGGCGCGTCTACCAATTCCGCCACGCCCGCATGAGCGCACAGACTAGGAATGATAGCAGATACGAACGGCAAGCGCACGCACACCTTTTACAGGCTCACGACCTCACCACGAGTGCAAAAGGCGGGGCGAGTTGCCCCGCCCCGCCAATTACGACTTGTACGACTTGTTCGCTGACCCGCTACTCCCCCAGCAGGGCCTTCTCGGGCGTGATCGGCAGCGAACGGACCTGGTGGCCGGTGGCGTGTGCCACGGCCGAGGCCACGGCGGCGAGCGGCGTGTTGATGACGACCTCGCCGATCGACTTGGCGCCAAACGGGCCCGTCGGCTCGTAGCTCGGCTCAAAGGCCACGCGAATGCTGCCGATATCCAGACGCGTGGGCAGCTTGTAGCTCATAAAGTTGCCGGTGCGCAGACGACCTCGGTCATCGTGCTCGACGATCTCGTAGAGTGCGTGACCGATGCCCTGGGCAATGCCGCCCTCGGCCTGGACGCGCGCGAGCGCCTCGTTGATCACGGTGCCGCAGTCCACAGCCGCCGCATAGTCCACCACAGTCACCTTGCCGGTGGCCTTGTCGACCTCGACCTCGGCAATGCCGGCCATAAACGGCGGAGGCGAAACGGGCAGGCAGGCAGAGGCATGCGAGGTGAGCGCGTCGCCGCCCGCGATGTTCTTGACGCACAGGTTAGCAAAGTCGCGCAGCGTGAGGTAGCGGTTCTGCTCGCGCGCGGCGCGCTCGTCGGACAGGCGCACGTACTGGCCATCAAAGACCACGTCGGCGGCGTCCACATCCCACATCTGGGCGGCCTTGGCGCAAATCTTCTCGCGCAGCTCGGTCGCGGCGTTCTTGGCTGCCAGACCTGTCACGTACGTGCCCGAGCTCGCGTACGAGCCGGCGTCGAACGGCGACACATCGGTGTCCACGCCGCGCACCACGATCATCGAACTCTCCACACCCAGCTCCTCGGCGGCAATCTGCGCCAGAATCGTGTCGACGCCCATGCCGTTATCGGTAGCGCCGGTGCCGATGGTAATGAAGCCGTCCTCTTCCAGGCGCATGTCGATGCCGGCGATGTCCACGTTGGAAATGCCCGAGCCCTGCATGGTGAGCGCACAGCCCAGAGCACGCACGCGGTCGCCCAGGTCGACGGCCAGCGGCTTGTCGCGCCAACCGATCATGTCCATCGCGCGCAGCAGGCAGCGGTCGAGCGCGCAGGCGTTGAGCTTCTCGTTGTAGTACTGCGGCGTGATCTCGCCCTCGCGCACGATATTCTTAAGGCGCAGGTCGGCGGGGTCCATGTGCAGCATATCGGCGAGCTCGTTGACGGCACTCTCCACGGCAAATTGGCCCTGGGTGGCACCGTAACCGCGATACGCACCGCCGCGGTTGGTATTGGTGTAGACGGCGTCCCAGCTAAAGCGGCTCGCCTTCACATGGTTGTAGATGGGCAGGCTCTTGTGGCCCGAGAGGCCGATCGTCGTGGTGGCATGCTCGCCATACGCGCCGGCGTTGGACAGCGTGTGCAGATCGATGGCCGTGATGGTGCCGTCGTTCATAGCGCCAAGCTTAACGGTCATCTGCATCTGGTGGCGCGAGTTACCCGCGGTGATAGTCTCCTCACGGGTGTAGCAGCAGTAGCTCGGACGGCCGGTCTGCTGCGTCACAAACGCAACGAAGATCTCGCAGCAGCCCGTCTGCTTGGAGCCAAAGCCGCCACCGATGCGCGGCTTAATGACCTGCACCTGCGACTGCGGAATATCGAGCGACTGCGCGACCATGCGGCGCACATGGAAGGGCACCTGTGTGGAGGTGGTCACCGAGATGCGGCCGAACGCGTCGGTCGTCGCGAAGGCTCGGAAGGTCTCCATGGGCGCGGTCTGCGTGGCCTGGCTAGTGTAGGTGCGCTCAAATACGATGTCGCTCTGGGCGAAAGCCTCGTCCAGGTCGCCAAAGTCGCTGGTACCGCTGCACACCAGGTTGCGCGGGACGTCGCCGCCCTGCGGGAACATAAAGGTCACGTCGCCCTCGGGGTGGACCACGATGTCGTTATCGAGCGCCTGGGTAAAGTCGAGCAGCGGCTCGAGCACCTCATAGTCGACCTTGATGAGCTTGAGCGCCTTGTCGGCGGCCTCCTCGGTCTCGGCGGCGACAATCGCCACCTCCTCGTTTTGGTAGCGCACGAGGTTCTCGAGGATCAGGCGGTCGTAGGGACTCGGCTGCGGATAGCTCTGTCCGGCAATGGTAAAGCGCCGCTTGGGCACGTCCTCGTAGGTGTAGACGCCCACGACGCCGGGCACCTTCAGGGCGCGTGACGTATCGATGGAGCGGATCTTGGCGCGAGCATACGGGCTGCGCTTGAGCTTAACGATGAGCGCGCCGGCGGGCACCAGGTCGCCTGTATAGACGGGACGACCCTCAAGCAGCGCCTTCGAGTCCTTCTTGGGCTGCTTGTGGGTGATCTGCTTGTAGGAGACGCCATCGCAGCTGGTGTCGTTGACGGGCAGCTCGGGCATCTCGAAGCCCACCTGCACGCCGGACTCGTTGAGAAAGCGGACGATGGCGCGCAGCTGGCTCTCGTAGCCGCTGCAACGGCACAGGTTGCCGGCGAGCTGGCGCGAGACCTCCTCGCGCGTGGCGACGAGGCTCGGGTCCTCCTTGGCGGCACGGGCGAGCGCCAGCACGTTCATGATAAGGCCGGGGGCGCAAAAACCGCACTGCTCGGCGCCTTCGGCAGCCATCGCACGGGCGAGAGCCTCGGACTCGGCCTTAAGGCCCTCAAGCGTGGTAATGGTGTGGCCCTCGACGCGGGCGGCGGGAACTGAGCAACTCAGCACCGGGTCGCCGTCGAGCCACACCGTGCACAGGCCGCAGTTGGTGGTTTCGCAGGCACAGCGCACCGACGCGCAACCCTGCTCGCGCAGCAGCGCAAAGAGCATGGTGTCGGGGGCAATCTGAACCTTGACCTTACGGCCGTTGAGCGTAAAGGAAAGATCGATGAGTTTGGCAGCCATTAGCGCACCTCGCTAGAATCGACGCCGGGCACGCGGCGGAAGGAATACTCGTCCGTGGCAAACTTGGGGACCTGCACGGTCTCGAGCTCGCGGGCAAGCGCGGCCGAAAGCTCGATGCCGGCGGCGCGGCGCACGGCCTGAATCGCTAGCGGGGCCGAGATGCGGCGGCGGTAGTCGGCCGAACCCCACAGGTTGGTGCCGTAGCTCAGCGCGCGCACGGATGCGGCCAGGGCGCGAAGCTCGTCCTCGGAAGGATGCTCGTTGGTAAGGCCGCACGCCTCGCCCTGCAGCAGGGTCGCGCGCAGCGGGCGGGCGCCCACGGTGACATGCCAGCTGTTATCCCACCAGGCAGCGGTGACGTTCAGCGAGGGGAAGTCGGTCGCGGCCTTGCGCACGGCCTCGTAGCTCGCACGGTAGTCGTGTTTAACGACCACGATGTGCTCGATCACGTCGCGCACGTAACCCATGTCAACGAACTCCGCGAGTGGCACGCGGCCGGCGCCCGTCAGCTCAACGTAAGAATCAAGCGCAAGGAAGGCGGAGAGAACGTCCGAGAAGCCAAAGCGGCCGTAGATGCTGCCGCCCACCGTGGCGGTATTGCGCAGCTGCACGCCCACGATATCGTGGACGGCGAACTCAAAGACATTGTTGACAAGCGCGTTGAGCTCGGCATGGCGCTCGAGCTGGCGCAGGGTGCACATGGCGCCGATGCGAAATTCGGTCTCGGCCTCCTCGATTTGATCGAGTCCGCAGGCCGAAAGGTCAATCGCCGTCGCCACGCGACGCGAACCCAGGCGCATCCAGATGCCGCCGCCCACAATCTTGTTGTTGCGGTTCTTCTGTAAGAGCTCATAGGCTTCGGCCGCGTTTCCAACACGGACGTAGGTACCGAACTTGAGCACGTTCTCCCCCATCTCTTCACTTGTCCAGTACCTTTAAGTGTACCAAACGAGGGGGCATAGCTCGTGTCGGGACAAAATGAACCGTTTTCCTCCGTCGCATGCGGATCAAAAAAGGCTCCCAGCCAAGATGACTGGGAGCCTTCTGCGATGCTATATCAAGCGAAGATTTAGCAGACGCCCTGGGCGAGCATGGCGTCGGCGACCTTCAGGAAGCCGGCGATATTGGCGCCCATGACGAAGTTGCCCTCCTCGCCGTACTCCTTGGCGGTGTCGTCCACGTTGTGGAACATGCCGCGCATGAGCTGCTCGAGCTTGCCGTCGACCTCCTCGAAGGTCCAGGACAGGTGCTCGGCGTTCTGGCTCATCTCCAGGCCGGACACAAGCACGCCGCCGGCGTTGGCAGCCTTGCCAGGCATGAAGGCGACGCCATTCTCCTGGAAGTAAGTCGTGGCCTCGATGGTCGTGGGCATGTTCGCGCCTTCGCCGACCACCTTGCAGCCGTTGGCGACGAGCGCCTGGGCGTCCTCGAGCAGCAGCGTGTTCTCGCGAGCGCAGGGCAGCGCGATGTCGCAGGGCAGCTGCCACACGCCACGGCCGTCGCCCTCGTGCCACACGGCGTTGGGCTTCTCGTCAACGTACATAGCGAGCGTAACGCCCTTGTCGTGACCGGAGCGCTTCTTGTTGTAGACATGCTCGAGCACGGTGTAGTCGATGCCGTCGGGATCCTCGACCCAGCCGTGGGTGTCGGAGCAGGCGAGCACCTTGCCGCCGAGCTGGGCGACCTTCTGGACCGCGTAGATGGCGACGTTACCGGAGCCGTGAACGACGACGTTCTTACCCTCGAAGGAGTCGCCGCGGCTCTTGAGGTACTCGTCCACAAAGTAGACCAGACCGTAACCGGTGGCCTCGGTACGGGCGAGCGAGCCGCCAAAGGAGAGGCCCTTGCCGGTAAGGACGCCGGTCCACTCGTTGGTCAGGCGCTTGTACTGACCGAACAGGTAGGCAACCTCGCGGCCGCCAACGCCCAGGTCGCCGGCGGGAACGTCGGTGTTGGGGCCAATGTGGCGATAGAGCTCGGTCATGAAGGACTGGCAGAAGTGCATGATCTCGTTGTTGGACTTGCCCTTGGGGTCAAAGTCGGAACCGCCCTTGCCGCCGCCCATGGGAAGGGTGGTCAGGCTGTTCTTGAGGATCTGCTCCAGGCCCAGGAACTTGAGCATGCCCAGGGTGACCGTCGGGTTAAAGCGCAGGCCGCCCTTGTAGGGTCCAATGGCAGAGTTGAACTCGACGCGGTAGCCGCGGTTGACCTGGACCTTGCCCTGGTCGTCGACCCAGGGAACACGGAACATGACGATGCGCTCGGGCTCGACGAGGCGCTCAAGCAGGGCGGCCTCCTCGTACTCGGGATGGGCGTCGAGCGCCGGCTGGATGGTGCCGAGGATCTCGGTCGCGGCCTGGATGAACTCAGGCTGCTCGGGATAGCGGGCCTTGAGCTCGTCGAGAACTTTCTGCGTGTAGCTCATGCTTCCTCCAATTGATGGAAAAGAAAAGTATCGTTCGAGGCGCCCCATGCGCCGCGAGCTTTAACGAGTATGGATAATATCGCACTGTTGCAGCAAAGTTACGCATAAGCCGACGAGCAGATGTTTCGTTTTGATTACGATGCAGGTAGAAGCGTTTTTGAGTGCCTGACGCGCAAAACCCGTGTTTCAAACCTGTTTCGTCCACGTGTTCCAAGCCACCACATTGGGGACAGGCACCTTTGTGGTGATGTTGGTGGTTAGAGGACGAGCTGATGGTAGTCGGCGGGGGTTATGCGGCCTTCGGTGGCAGCGCGGAAGGCGGCGAGAGCATCGCCCGAGAACGGCATGGCCCAGCACAGCCCACAGCCGGCGGTAATGGAGCCGGGCAGCGGCATGATGCGCCCGGGCACACCGGCGGCAAGACACAGCTGTTCGCATTCCATCACATCGAAGGTGCTATCGAACGAAACGATGATCTTGCGTTCGTGATCAGAGGCATCGCCGAACGAGGCCTCGCGGTGCGACTCGCGATACGCAGCCGCCGCTGCCTCTTCCTCGGCCGTATGTCCACAGCTGCCACAGCCGCAGGTGCAAGGCTCGGACCCATCGCAAGTGCAAGGTTCCCCAGTATCGGGGCAAATATCATGTGACACGGCATCTCCCGTCATTGATGTGTGCAGATCTAGGCGAGCAACTCGGCCGCCGCAAACTCCTCGGGCGTATTGACGTTCTCGAAGCAGAGCGTCGAGCCCGCGGCCTTAACGATCTGCGGCTCATCCATATAACCGGCCTGAACGCGACTGATCAGGCAGCGAATGCGCTGTCGGTCGCAGGAGAGCAGCTCTTGGGCAACCGGCGCACACGCGTCACGGCGCCAGACGGCGCAAAGCGGCTCAATCCCCCGCTCCTCGCGCGGCACGCACACATCGAGTGCCTCGGCCTCGACACGGCCGGCAAGGGCACCGATCAGCTCCGAAGAGACAAACGGCATATCACAGGCGACGATAGCCACGAGAGGCAGCCGGGCTGCAGTCAGCGAACTCGCGATGCCGCGCATGGCGCCCGCCGGCCCTTCAAGGTCCGCCACCACACGCGGCACCAGGCCGCCAAACGTGTGCTCCTCAAGATAGGCAAGCTCGCTGAGACGCGAAGTCGTCACGACCAACTCGCCGGCAACTGGCGCCAGCCGACCCAGTACGCGCTCGATGAGCGGCTCGCCGCGAAACGTCATGCGCGCCTTATCGCAGCCCATGCGCGACGACAACCCGCCCGCCTGGACAACACAAGAAAGATCGGCCCGTCTTACGGTAGTCATACGGCAAAACACCTCCATCGGCATGCTCGAAACCCGGTGCACGAAGCTCAATACCGCCGCCGAAATAGCGGCGCTACAAAAAGCTCGTGCAAAAACAAAACAGCGCCTTTGCGGCACGCAGCAAGACCGCGAGCACAAAAGCGCTGGTAGCGTATGGCGGGAACGTATGTGAATCGAACACATCCAAGACGTTTTGCACGCCTCGCAACGGTTTTGAGGACCGCGGAGCCCACCGGAGCCCATCCGTTCCCAAGTGCGGCGGTATTTTACCAAACCGAGCAGCCAATCTAGCGCAGGGAGCGCAGGCCGCCGGCGTCTTTGTCGAGCACCGTAAAGCGCACGGCATCCAGGTGCTCCAAGATGCTGATGGCGCGTTTGCGCGACACGCCTAGGGCCTCGCGCAGCACGCTCGTTGTGGCTGCGCCACCGGCTGCCTCAATGGCAGCTGCGACGAGCTCACGCGCATGGGCCTCGGCGGCAGCGGACAGGGCAACGTCGCGCTCAACCTTAACGATCGAGCGGCTGAGCGAAAGCTCGCGCAGGGCACGCGTCATGGTGTCGCGATCGAGCTGTAGTCGCTCGCCCACCTCGGGCAACGTCGGTGCATCGAGGCCGGCCTCGTCAAGCAGCGCGACGATCCGCAAGCCTCTCGCACCACGCGTGCGGCAGCGGCGGCCGAATGCGGATCGAATACCTCGGCGCCCTCGGCGGCGCACACGCCACGGGAGCAGCCCTCGGCAATCAGGGCCGCGGCAACGCCTTCATCAGCGGCAGGCCACGCAGCATGGGCAACGGCGCCGGGCGTAAAGCCCGTCTCCTTGGGAGCCGCCGCGTGCATGGCTGACAGGGTCGCCGCCAGTGCATCCATCGCGGCGTCGAGCACCACGGCGTCCGCCAAGAGGCCCGCATCGCCCGCGGCAAGCTTGCGAACGGAGCCCTGCGCCACCAATCCGCGCAGTGCGGCATCGGCCTCGCCGACACCAAGATCCAAAGCCTCGGCAACATCAGCCGCCGTAACCGGCAGCATCTGCAGCGCCAGCCAAGCGCCCACACCGCCCGCGATATCGCCGGACTCAAGCGCCGCGTACAGCGCACGCTCCCCTTCAGCAAGCTCGCGCGAGCGACGGCAGCGCGAAAGCAGCACGCGCCCGCCGCCAATAAGCATCACGGGCGAATAGGACAGCACCACGGCATGGTCCCCGGCGCGCAGCGGCAGCGAGTTGTCCAAGCGCACCTGAACAATACGGGTTTCACCCACTGCCATGGGGGCCTCACCCTCCATGAACATGATGCGACCGACGACCTCGGCCGTACCCGCCATCACGTGCACACGCGCACCCGACTCGAACACACGCGGCTTGGCTCCCTCGCGACCCAAATACGTAAACGTCATCATAAAGCGCATCGTCTGGCCAAAGCGGCCCGCCACGCCGAGCATCTCACCGCGATCGAGCGTGGCGACGGCATCGCCCACCAAGTTGAGTGCCACGCGCTGTCCCGGCAGTGCTCGCGGCGTATCGCCATGCACCTGAATCCCGCGCACGCGACAGACTGTACGCGACGGCAAAGCCATCAGCTCGTCGCCCACCGCAACCGGCGCATCGTGCAGCGTTCCCGTCACGACGGTGCCGACGCCCTTGATCGTAAAGCAGCGGTCGATGGGCAGACGCGGCGCGGCATCGGTGAGCTCGGAACGGTCGCGGCAAGCATCCCAGCAGGCACTTACCTGCTCGTCGAGCACCGCAAGCAGCCCGTCAATCCCCTCGCCTGTCTTGGACGACACAGGCACGATCGGCGCGCCCGCAAACACGGTACCCGACAAAAAGTCATCGACATCAAGCTCGGCAAGCTCGGTCATCTCGGCATCGGCCAGGTCGCACATCGTCAGCGCCACCACCATGTGTGTGACGCCCAGCAGCTCCAGCACATGCACGTGCTCGCGGGTCTGCGGCATCACGCCCTCAACGGCAGAGACCACCAGCACGGCCACATCGATGCCCGTGGCACCCTGCACCATGGCGCGCAGGTAATGCGCGTGGCCCGGCACGTCGACCAGGCCAACGATCTTGCCACTCGGCAGCGCCAGCTCGCCAAAGCCCAGCTCAACGGTCATGCCGCGGCGACGCTCAACCTCCAGACGGTCGGGATTCTTGCCGGTCAGTGCCTCGATCAGTGCCGACTTACCGTGGTCGACGTGGCCCGCCGTACCAACGATAACGGGACACTCCACCAGCGCTTTAACCTCACTCATCGAGCAATCGCCTTCTCAACGCACGCGACGAGCGTCGACGCCGCCGTCTCGATATCGCGGTCGCCCACAAGCGTACGGACGTCAAACAAAATGCGATCGTGCGAGGTTCGCGTGACGACCGGCATATCGAAGTCTTGGACGAGCGAGCGCTTGAGCGCGTCGACGGACAGGCGCCCGTCGACCGGGCAGATGGCCACGCACATCGTGGGCAACTCGACGGTAGGCAGCGAGCCGCCGCCGGGAGTCGAGGACTCCTCAACGATTTCCACCTGCACGGCACACGGGCAGCCGGCCTTATCGAGACCCGCCACCATCAGCTCGCGCAGCTTGCGAGCACGTCGCTCCAAATGGGCCTGCGGCAGCGTAAGCATGTTGAGCACCGGAATATCGCGATGGGCAACATCGGCGCCATCCATGTAGATACGCAGCGTGGCCTCGAGCGCCGTGAGCGCCAACTTGCCCGGGCGCAGGGCGCGCATAAGCGGATGAGACCCACAGGCCTGGACCAGATCACGACGGCCCATGATAATGCCCGCCTGTGCGGCACCGAGCAGCTTATCGCCCGAGCACGACACCAAATCGAGCCCTGCCGAAACCGAAGCCGGCGTAGTCTCCTCGCCGCCGCGAACCAGGATGTCATCGGGCAACAGCGCCCCCGAGCCCTGGTCTTCATAGAACAGCAGACCATGCTTGTGAGCAAGCGCCGCAAGCTCCCGAGAACCCACCTCCTCGTGAAAACCTTCGATGCGATAGTTGGAAGGATGGACCTTAAGGATCATGGCCGTATCGGGCGTAATGGCTTGCTCATAATCTGCCAGGTGCGTGCGGTTGGTGGCTCCGACCTCGACGAGCTTGGCGCCCGAAGCCGCCATGACATCGGGGATGCGGAAGCTGCCGCCAATCTCGACGAGCTCGCCGCGGCTGACGATAACCTCTTTGCCCGCGGCATGAGTCGCCAGCACCAGCAGCACCGCGGCGGCGTTGTTGTTGACCACAAGCGCGTCCTCGGCACCGGTAAGCGAGCGAATCAGCTGTGCAGCGTGCTCCTTGCGCGACCCGCGCGAGCAGGTGTCCACGCTGTACTCGAGCGTGCTGTAGCCGCGCGCGACCTCGGCCACGGCCTTGGCGGCCGACTCCGCGAGCGGGGCGCGGCCCAAGTTGGTATGGATGACCACGCCCGTGGCGTTGACGGCAGGGCGCAAGCTCGGCAGCGCAGAGCGGTGGGCACGCCACTCGACGGCCGAGGCCAGCTCGCGCTTAGAGCGTGGAGCGGCACCGGCACGAATCGCAGCGCGCTCCTCGTCAAGCTCGGCCGTGACAGCGGCATGCACCACCGCGTCGCAGGTCTCCCCCGCCGCCTTCACTACCGGCCACTCGGCAAGCAGCTCGTTGACAGAAGGAATGGCGCGCAGGCGGGCGCGCACCTCATCGGACATGTTCTGGCTATCGCTCATGTGCGACCTTTCAAAACCAAAGGTGAATCAATCGTTCGGACGTCAAACTATCAGCCAATTCGATCGGCTGAATCAATCATTCGTTATTATCCTCGTGCTCCGTGATCTTTTCCACGCGAACGGCGTTTTCCTGGGTGAGCGCGGCACCCGTCAACGGGTCCCAGCGCAGCGGCGTGTGGTCGAGCGGACCGACGCCCAGGGCCTGCCGGGCACCACTCTCAGCACCAAATGCACGTCCGCCAGGAGCGGCCGAGGTGAAGATGCACGCCGGATGCAGATAGGGCGTCGTCTCCACGCGCACGCGATCGCGGCCCATGTCGCTCACAAGCTCGACGACCTCGCCGTCGGCGATGCCCATATGCGCAGCAGCATCTGCATTCATCTGCACGGCATCCAGGTCCGATCCAGCCTCGGCGGCACCTTGGGCAGCGAGCCTGCGCGAAGTATGCGACTCAAAGGGGCGGTTGCCGCTAATGAGGCGAAACATCCCCGGGCCGGGCTCCACCATGGGAGCGATCCAGTTGGGCACACGACCCATGCCGGCTCGCTCCCATATGTCGCTTGCCAGCGCAATCTTGCCGCCGGCAAGCGGAATCACCGGCTCACCCGTGCGCGTCGGCAGCGCCATGCCCGTATCGGCCCAGCCGCGCTCCTTGAGCTCGTCCAGATCGATCCCAAAAGGCGCCACCTGGGCAGCCGCCAGATCGTCAGACGTAAACTGGAAGTACTCGCCCACGCCACACGCCTGCGCCAGACCGGCAAAAATCTCCCGACCGGGACGTGTGTCGTCATGCTGCACAGGCAGCACGGCGTTGCGGTAGAACACGCGCGCATCGTTGGCGCCTGTCACCGTTCCCACGCCGCGGTCAGCCTCCAGATACGTCACGTCGGGCAGCACGAAATCAGAAGCACGCGCTGTCTCGGACCAGTGAATATCAATCGTCACGAGCAAGTCGAGCTGCTGCAGAATACTCAACCAAGCCTGTGCATTGCCATAGCCCGCACCGGGGTTACTGGCATAGACGATGAGCCCACGCAAATCGCCGGCAAGAATCGACTGACCGATGGTCGTGCACAGGCCGCGCACCGGATCGACCAGTGGATAGCGCTCGGACCCCAACTTGGGCTCACGTGGCATCGACGGCGTCGCGAAACGCGCAGGGTCCAAATCGCCCAACGCAAGCGGCGTGGGCGGGTTGAGGGCACCGCCCGCGTGTCCGATGCAGCCCAGCAGCACATCGACCAGACAAATCGCGCGCGCGGTCTGGGTGCTATTGGCATACGCGATACCGATGCCACCATGAAAGCCCGCATCTACCACAGCGGCAGGCGCGGAGGCAGCGAGATCGCGCGCCGTAGCGACAATCTCTGCGGCCGGCACGTCGCACATCGACTCGGCCCACTCGGGCGTCCATCCAGCGGCCGCCTGCGCCAGCTCATCAAAACCCGTGGTATAGCGGGTCACGAACTCGTGGTCATACAGGCCCTCGGAAATCAAGACATGGGCAATGCTCAGCAGCAAGGCCAGGTCGCAGCCCGGGCGCACGCGCAGCCAGCGGTCGGCAAGCGCAGCCGAGCCGCTGCGCCGGGGGTCAACCACGATGATCTTCGCCCCGCGCCGGCGCGCATCGTTGAGCGCATCAACGGCCCCCATCGTCGACGAATCGACAATGGAGCGCCCAAGGTACATAATGCAATCGGTATGCGCCAGGTCGGAGGCGGGGCTATAGCCCAAGCTATGCTCCCAACCAGTGAGACGGCTCACCTCGCAGGCGCCGTCGGCACCGTACACGTTGGGCGAGCCCAGCGCATGCATAAAGCGATACGCCCAGTAACGGTCGAACGAGGGCACGCCGAGCGTCATGCCCAGCGCACGAGGCCCACACTCGTCAACAATCCCCAAAAGACGCTCGGCAATCTGAGCAAACGCCTCGTCCCACGAAATCGCATCGAACCCCGAGCCATCAGCTCGCCGACGCATGGGATGCACGATGCGGTCGCGCTCGTCAAACGGCATTGCCATGCGATGGCGCCCGCGGGCGCACAGGGCACGCGCCGCGCACGGATGCCCCGGCACCGGCAACTCAGCCACCACGCGACCGTCCTCAACGCGTGCCGCAAAGGCGCAATCGGCATAGCATCCCCCGCATGTGGTCACCACGGCGCGACCGTCACGCTTCACAGCAGATGCCATCTCGATTACCCCTTTCATCAGTCAAACACAACAGGCAAAAAGCTCGGCAACGAGCCCCAGACCCAAAAAGCCTCCCGCACGGCAACGCCCCGCGGGAGGCCCAACGTCAAACAGACGGCACCTTACGCCTCGGACTTCTTGGCATAGATAAACCAGTAGCCGAGCGCGACCAGAACCGCGCCGCCCACGATGTTGCCCAGCGTGGCGGCGGACAGGTTAAACGCAATGCCCGCGGCGTTGAGCGCATCGGCGCCGGCGACATCGGCACCATAGCCGCACGCGTGCATCACGGCACCCATGGGCAAAAAGTACATGTTGGCAACGCAGTGCTCAAAACCGCAGGCCACAAAGGCGGCGATGGGCAGCAGAATGCCCACAACCTTATCGACCACGGTCTTGCCGGCGGTACCGATCCACACGGCCAGGCACACAAAGATGTTGCACAGGATGCCGCGGAAGAAGATCGTCACCCAGTCGACCGTCACCTTGCCGGCGGCGACGCTCACCATGGAATTGGCGACCGCCTCGCCGTTGAGCTTGTAAATGCCGGCCATGTACACCAAAAAGACGATGAACAGGGCACCGGCAAAGTTACCAAGCCACACGACGAGCCATGCCTTGAGCATCTGAGCCAGGGTGATCTTTTTGCTCTTGAGCGCGCAGACCATAAGCGAGTTGCCGGTGAACAGCTCGGCGCCGCACACCAGCACGAGCACCAGGCCCAGGCAAAAGCACAGGCCGCCCACGACGCGCTGAGCGCCCCACCCCAGCGTGCTATCGCTCAAGAACACGGTAAAGAACAGGCCGCCGAAGGCAATGAACGCGCCGGCGAACATTGCCAACAGAAAGGCCTTTGCGACCGGCAGGTTGGCCTTGGTCACGCCGGCGGCCTCGGTCTTGGCCTCGATCGCGGCGGGCGCCAGGCAATCGGGAGCGGGGTACTCCACCTTGGAATCTGCCATGTCAATCACTTCTTTCCTAATCAGCAGGGACAAGCGCTCCTATTGCTCTTGCCCCAAGCGGACAAAGTGGGAAAAGTCATTGGCGGCCACGGCGTCGTACACGACGTCGACGGCGTCAAAGACTTCCGGGGACATGGGGTTGTAGAACTCCGTGTCGCCCGGCTGAATCCCAACGAAGACGATATCATCACACGATTGCTCAATCTCTTCGATCAGAATCGACAAAGGAAGCGAATGCGTGGTGAACATCGACTTGCGGGCCACATCGCGCTTGTCGAGCAAGCGGATGGACCCGACGGGCAGTGCCATGTCGGCGGCATCGACCAAGACCAGGCGAGGCGGACGCTCGCGCTTGACCTCGATGATGTCGTCCTCGGGCGTTTGGCCTCCGTCGATGGTGTACCAACCGGCGATAGGTGTGTCTTCCATCTTTTTGGAGAGCACGGGGCCGGCGGCATCGTCGGCACGCAGCACGCTTCCCGCCGTGAGCACGATACCCGCAAACGGGGCGCCGTTCACACGTCCATCCACAACGCGACCCATTACTGCAACCTCCCCGTCAGATACACGCCCGACACATCGCGCACGCGCTCAACCAGATCGCGGAACTTCATCAGAAACGCGACCTGCTGGGCATGCAGGCCAAAGTCGTCGTCGAACACCGAGATGCCGGCCTTGGCCGACCCGCGAAAACCACGCTCGTCGAGCAGCGCATCGCAGGCCTCGAGCAGCGACGGCACCGCCGCCTTGTCGAGCTGGCACTCGCCAAAGGAGCGGATGGCCTCGAACTTGGTCTTGGCCTCCCCCTCCGGCAGCGCGTCGATAAGCGTATAGAACACGTTCACCGGCACCGACAGGCGCGGCTCAAAGCAGTCGAGCACGCCGGTGTGGTGGCCCACGGCGAGCGTGTAGTACAGCACGTCGCAGGCCTCTTGGGGAACGTCTTCCTCGGTCTCCACAAACTTACGCGTGAGCTCATAGAAGACCACCTGGTCGGGCGCATGGCCCAGGCAGGGGTCGGCGACGCCCTCGGCAGCCTCGTCGCTTGCGCGCGAGGCATCGCCAAAGGAGCCGCCGAGCATGCCGGGGCCCGCAAAGTAACCAGAGCGGTCCGTGAGCTCCATCTAGCGACCTCCGGCCAGCACCAGATCCTGCAGCGCCGAGTACACCTCGACGCGGCGCGGATCGTCCTGCTTGTCGATGAGCAGCGCCATGGCACCGCGGATATCGCCCTTGGGCGCGCCCTCGAGCGTATCCATAAACTCGTTGGCCAGGTCGCGGCCGTAACGGTAGCCGCTCATGGCGCGAGCTTCGCGCTCGATGGCAACGCGCAGCTTATACGGCACGCCGGGGTGCAGGATATCGGCTTGCTCGCCGGCGGCCTCCACGGTGGTCTCGGCATGGAGCTTTTGGTCCAGCAGACCGAGCGCCATGGCAAAGCCGTAGATGGTCTGCGCGGGGCTGGGCGGGCAGCCGGGGATGTAGACATCGACCGGCAAGATCTTGTCCGTGCCGCCCCAGACGCAGTAGTTGTCGTAGAAGATGCCACCGGTGCAGCCGCACGCGCCATAGGACACCACGATCTTGGGATCGGGTGCGGCCTCAAAGGCGCGCAGGGCCGGCATGCGCATGGCACGCGTCACGGCACCGGTGTACAGCAGCACATCGGCGTGACGGGGCGAGGGCACGACCTTGATGCCAAAGCGCTCGACGTCGAAGACGGGCGTGATGGAACCGAAGATCTCGATCTCGCAGCCGTTGCAGCCGCCGCAGTCGACACGGTAGACGTACACCGAGCGCTTGATCTTCTTAAGAAGGGTCGCCTTGGCCTTCTCGATGCTCTCGTCGAGCTCGATCTTGGTCGGGCGGTACTGAAGCCGCTCGGGCAAAAGCGTGGGTTCGGCCATGGTTACTCCTCCTTCGTATCAAAATCCATGATGATGCCTTCGACCGGTGCAGGACCGGCGGGAATCTCGGGCGCATCGGGGTTGAGCTCGCGGTCGACATACTCCGGGTTCACGCCGTGGCCGCCCAAATACTCCATGCCGGGGCCCTGGGGCTCACCGGACGCAAGCGTCTCGTTGGCAGCCATGCCGCGCGCGTTGCCGGTCTTTACGGCCGAGGCGGCGCGCAGGGCGTCGAGCTCGCGCTTGCACTCCTGGCACATACCGACGGTACGGGCAGCCTGCTCGGCCTCCATGCCGCCGGCCTTTTGCAGCAGGCGCTTGGCATAGTCGATCTCCTTGTGCGGGGCAAACGGCTTGCCGCAGCGCGAGCAGTGCTCGAGCGTATAGACGCTCTTGCTGGTGAGGTCGTCCTTACTCATGACGGCCAGCTCAAACTCCTCGGTGAGCTTGATGGCCTCCATGGGGCAGGCTTCCTCGCAGCGGCCGCAAAAGATGCAGCGGCCGTAGTCGATCGACCAGGTGATGGTATCGGCCACAAGGTCGGTGTCCATGCGAATGGCATCGGCCGGGCACGCCACGCCGCAGGCACCGCAGGCGATGCAAAGCTCGGCATTGTGCTCGGGCTTGCCGCGCATGTCCTTGTTGGTGGGGAACGGCGCAAACGGGTACTTGACCGTCGCGTCGCCGGCCTTGGCGTTAACCTTCCAAAGCTTCAGCATATTAGAGCGCCTCCTCATCGAGCGGAGCGACCATGGTGCCCTCGCCCGCAAGCGGCGACTTGTCGCGCCAGACGTTCTCGAACTGCTCCTTGTCGAGCACGTGGTCGCGCTTGGCGGCGACATCGGTCACCGTCACGCGGTCGGTGCAGGAGTAGCACGGATCGAGCGAGCCGACGATCAGCGCAGCGTCGCCCACGGTGTTGCCGCGGAACATGTAGCGCAGGACCGGCCAGTTGCTGTACGTGGCAGCCTTGGCGCGCCAGCGGTAGCACTTCTGGTTGTTGCCGAGCATGGCCCAGTGCACGTCCTCGCCGCGCGGCGCCTCGGTGGCGCCGATGGCGTACTTGTGCGGGGTGTACTCCCAATCCGTGGTGAGGATGGGGCCCGACGGGCAGTTCTCGAGCATGGTCTCGATCATGTCGATCGAATCGTAGACCTCCTGGATGCGGACGGCGGTGCGGCCGAAGGCATCGCAGGTGTCTGCCGTAGCAGCATGCATCTTCTGAACATCCGGATCGACGTAGCCGTCGAAGGGATGGTCAAAGCGCACGTCGCGGGCATAGCCCGAGCCACGCATGAGCGGGCCGACCGGCGAGAAGTCGCGTGCGATCTTGCGGTCCAGAATGCCGATGCCACTCGTACGCTCAATAAAGTTGGGCGTGGAGAGCAAGACGTCGACGAGCTCCTGAACCTCGGAGCGCAGCTGGTGGATGGTCGTGAGCGTAGAAAGCTTCTGCTCGGCCAAAATGTCGCGACGCACACCGCCGATCACGTTGAGGCCGTAGGTCTTGCGGTGACCGGAGAGCTTCTCGGCCAGGTCCATGGACTTCTCGCGGACGCGGAAGAACTGCTGGAAGCCGGAGTCGAAGCCGGTGTAGTGCGACGCCAGGCCAATGTTGAGCAGATGCGAGTGCAGGCGCTCGACCTCGAGCATGATGGCGCGGATGTACTGGGCGCGCGGCGGGACATGAATGCCCTGGGCGCGCTCGACGGCCTCGGCGTAGGCCACCGAGTGGGCGCAGCCGCAAATGCCGCAGATACGGTCGGCGAGGAACGTCACGGCGTCATAGTTCAGGCGCGTCTCGGCGACCTTCTCCATACCGCGGTGCACGTAGAACAGACGGTAGTCAGCGTCCACGATCGTCTCGCCCTCGACGAACAGGCGGAAGTGGCCGGGCTCGTCGGAGGTGATGTGCAGCGGTCCCATGGGGACGAGCGTGGTCTCCTTGCCCTTGGTGTCGGCCAGGAATTCGTAGTTTTCCATGTCGCTCGCGGGGGCGGGACGGAAGCGGTAGTCCATGGAGTCCTTGCGCAGCGGGTACAGGCCGCTGGGCCAGTCATCGGGCAGTACCAGGCGGCGACGGTCGGGCAGACCCTCGGGGATCAGGCCGAACATGTCGCGCAGCTCGCGCTCGCCCCACACGCAGGCGGGGACGAACGGCGTCACGGACGGGAACGTCATCTTGGCGGGATCGACCTCGGTGCGCACGGTCACCCAGCCGGGGTCCTCGCCCTCCATGGAAATGACGTAGTACACGGCGTAGCGACCGCACAGGCTGCGCTCGTCGTTGCCGACAATCACGGGAATCCAGCCGTAGCGCTCGTAGTACAGGTAGTGGACGGCCTCGGGCAGACGGTCCAGCTTGACGGTGATCGTCAGCTGGTCCTCGCACTGCCATTCGACCTTCTCGATAGCGCCCGGCACTGCGGCGCGCAGGGCCTCGACGTGGCTTTCGCAGCGACGAGCGTAGTCCTTCTTTTCAGGTTCTGCCATGGTGCTAATTCACCTCGCTTGTCTTGGTCTGGGAGCTGAACACCATGCGGTAGAGAGGGGCCTCGTGGAGCTCTTCGACGCTCTGGTTCAAAACGACGGACGTTGCATCCTCGACGCCGCTCGTAATGGCGACCGGGGTGGCGATACCGAACCACATGACCACGATCGCGAGGGCGATCTCGGGGATGATCATGAGGGCGGGCGCCTCGTGGCGCTTCATGCCCTCGGGCGCCTTACCGAAGATGGACTTGAGCGCAATGCCGGTAAGGGCAAAGTACACGCCGGTGAGGCCGATGGCCACGAGCACGACCACCCAGATGGGACCGGACTGGATGCCGGCCACGAAGGTGAGGAACTCGGAGATGAACAGGGCGAACGGCGGGAAGGCGGCGAGCGCGAGCAGGGCGATGATGGTGAGCGCTGCCGTGACAGGAGCGATCTCGACGACGCCCTTGATCTTGTTCAGGTCGCGGGTGTGGTAGATGTGCTGGATGTTACCGGCCATGCAGAAGGCGAGCGCCTTCGTGAAGCCGTGGAAGATGCAGTGCAGCAGGCAGGCGGCGATACCGAGCGGACCACCGATACCCAGGCACAGCGCGACCACACCGACGTTGTCGACGGAGGAGTACGCGAAGCGGCGCTTGATATCGTCCTGCTTAAAGATGCACAGGGCGGCCACCAGGATGGACAGCGTGCCCAGGATGAGCAGGAGCGTACGCGGATAGGTGTCGCCCACCGTGATGATGGACAGGGAGTAGAAGCGGATGATCACCAGCATGGCGCACTTGAGCAGCACGCCCGAGAGCAGCGCGGAGACCGGGCTCGGAGCCTGGGAGTGCGCGTCGGGCAGCCAAGTGTGCATGGGGAACAGGCCCGCCTTGGTGCCGAAGCCGATGACGATGAACGCGAACGCGAGGCGCACGAGCATCGGGTCGAACTGGTCGGCGTAGGGCATGATGGAGGTGAGGAAGGCTGCCTCATGCGCGTTGGGCATGATATCGGCGGCGTTCGCGTAGATGAGCAGCGTGCCGAACAGGCCGAAGGCCACGCCGGCGGTGCAGACCATCGCGTACTTCCAAGACGCCTCGAGCGCCTGCTTGTTCTTGTAGATGCCCACGAGGAACACGGTCGACAACGTGGTGGCCTCGACCGCCGCCCAGGTGAGGATGATGTTGTTGGACAGGCAGGCGAGCAGCATCGTGAAAACGAACAGGCTAAACAGCGCGTAGTACTGCTTGGTGCGCTCGGCCGGCATGGTCTTCTCCTCGATATCGATCTTGATATAGGAGATGGAGTACACGCCGGTGATGAACCCGATGATGCCTACCAGAAGGACGAAGATCGACGAGAGCGAATCGAGATGGAGCCACAGGCCCAAAGCGTCGATATTCTGCCCGCTCGAGAGCATGGTTCCCGCGGTGACGACCGAAAGGACGAGGGTCGCCGCGACGGAGATGGTGTTGAGCCCCGCAAAGACGCTGTAGGACGTCGTCTTGGGGAGCGCAGCCATAATCAGGGAGAACACGAGGGGACAAGCGAGCAGGGCGACCGTCAGCATTGAAACATCCATGGCCTACCCCTTCAATTCGGTCAGGTCGTGGGAGTCGAGCGACTTGGTGTCGTTCCAGATCCTCACGACGACGGCGGACATGATGATGACGGCGAAAATGGCGTCGGTGGCGATGCCGATCTCGATGATCTCGGGGGCCGTGGGCGCGAGCAGGGCGAGCGTCACGTGGCTACCGTTCTCCATAAGGCAGTACCCGAAGATTTGCTTGAGGATGTTGCGCTGGGAGATGATGCACGTGAGGCCGACGAAGAAGTGCGCGAAGCTGATGGCGAGGGCCGGAGTAGCCACCTCAGCGGTGGGCAGGCTCAGGCGCGTGACCACCGCGAAGCAGATGGCCACCTCCAGACCGGTGAGGATGATGGTCCAGGCCGGCTTGATGGAGGAGGTCAGCGTGCTATCGGCAGGCGAACCCATCTTTTTGTAGGCACGGTTGAGAATGAACGGAACGAGGATCACCTTGGTGACGAAGGCCGACGCGGCCCACATGAGAAGCTCGGTGGCACCGGTGGTGAGGCCCAGGGTGAGCAGCACGCCCACCAGGACAACCGACTGGATCGCGTACCACTTAATGGCGGACGGGATGGTCTTCGAGACGACCACCATGGTGGAGGTCACGATCAGAAGACCGCCCAGGATATTGACTAACGAATAACCCATGTCCTACCTCCTAACCCATCCAACTAGAGGACAGAGGACCGGCGACGACGACCATGATCATGAGGACGACGAACACGAACGCCATGGCGCGCGGAAGGGGCTGGCCGGCGGCCACGGTCTCGCTCGGCTCACCGGGCAGGACCTTACCCATCCAACGCAGGAACCATGCGAAGGTGGCGACGGTCTCGACGACCATGACGCACACGAGGACGAAGATGACCGTGTTGGAAACACCAACCGCGAAGCCACCGGAAATAATCTGGAACTTGGAGAAGAACGTGCTCATGGGGGGCACGCCGGCGATAGCGGTCGCGGCGACCGCGAAGCCCACGCCCGTGACCGGGTACTTCTTCATGAGGCCCTGGATCTTGGGCAACATACGGGTTCCCAGCGTGAAGCTGAGGGAGCCGGCGATGAGGAAGAACAGGGTCTTGGTGAACGCGTGGTTGAAGATGTGCTCGACGGCGCCGTTGAACGCCATCTGGCTTCCGAACACGGAGAGGCCCAGGCCGAAGAACACGTAGGCGAGCTGCGCGATCGTCGAGAAGGCGAGCAGGCGCTTCATATCCTTCTGGGGCAGGTACATGAGGAAGCCGAAGAGCATGGTCACGACGGCGTCGATGATGGCGACCCAACCGACGATCTCGGGGATATCGCCGGCACTCGCAAGAGCGCGGGCGAACACGCACACGCCGACCTTCACCATGGACGCGCCATGGAGGTAGGCGGAAACGGGCGTGGGGGCCTCCATTGCGGAGGGCAGCCACATGTAGAGCGGGAACTGGGCGGACTTGGCCCAAGCGGCGAACAGGATGAGCAGCAGCACGACGGTCTTCATACCGGAATCGAGCTGGGAGATCGCGCTCAGCGCGAACGTGCCGGTTCCGGCGAACAGGAAGGCCGCGCCGATGTAGAGTCCCAGAGCGCCGATATGGGTGATGATGAGCGCCTTCATACCGGCCTTCTTGGCCGTGGGCGTCATGTAGTAGCTGATGAGGCCCCAGGAGCACACGCCGGTGATCTCGAAGAAAACGAGCTGGCCGACGATGGTGGAGCTGTAGGCGAGACCGGCCATGGCGCCGATGAACGTGGAGAAGTACACGTAGAAGCGGCGACGGGGCGCGTCGGGATGCTCCTTGTTCTTATCGCTCATGTACGGGAACGAATAGATGACGACGAGCAGGCCGATAGCGACGAACGCGGGTGCGAGCAGCGTGCTCATCCGGTCGAATATGAAGCCCATGACCAAGGTCTGGCCCATACTCGCCCAGGTTACATCGACCGCGTTCATGCCGTTTCCGGCAAACGTCGCGGCCAAGCCAACGGAAGCGACCGTGGCGATGCCGCCGGCAAAGGCGCAGATCCATTTAGCGTAGGGACGCGGCAGCATGACGATGAGCAGGGAGCCCAGCATGGGGACGGCGATCGCCACCATGGCAAAGAGGGACAAGCTCGATTCGATTGACATAGTTTCTCCCTTCTCCCTACACGCCTACGACGACGAAGACGAACGCGAGGACCGCGATGCCGACGACGGCCCAGGTCTGGTTACCGAGCACCTTGAAGCGCGAACGGGAAACGGAGTTCTCGAGCACGCCGCAGACAACGAAATCGACCAGGCACTTGACAAGGAAGACGACGGCGCCCACGAGAGCGGTGACGCCGATGGTCGCGGGCTCTCCCCAGGGGATGAAGATGGAGGTGAACCAAGCGACGACCACGACCTGCTTCATGCCCATGGCGAGCTTCATCATGGCCAGGGACGGGCCGGAGAGCTCGGCGAGCGGGCCCTCCTGGAGCTCCTGCTCGGCTTCGGCCTGATCGAACGGCAGCTTGCCGAGCTCCATATAGCAGGCGGCCGCGAAGGCGACGCCGGCGAGGATGACGGCGACGACGCTCGAGACGTTGCCCGTAACGATGTGCTGACCCATGGTCGCAATGTCCGTGGAGCCGCACACGATGGCGACGGTAAACAGCGCGATGAGCATGGACGGCTCGATGAGCACGCTCATGAGGAGCTCGCGGATACCGCCGAAGCCCGCGTAGGCGTTGGAGGAATCCACGCCGGACAGCGCGAAGAAGAAGCGGGACAGCGCGAGCGCGTACATGATGGTGATGGCGTCACCAAAGACGGGCATGGGGCTCTCGAGCGTGAACATGGGCAGGCCCATGGCGAGCATGAACGACACCGCGAGGAACAGCGGCGGCATGATGCGCAGCACGAAGCTCGAGTCGGAACTCACGGACTCGGGACGCGCCATGAGCTTCGCGAGGTCCCGGTAATCCTGAAGGATGGACGGACCGCGGCGATTGTGCATCTTCGCGCGAATCACACGGGCGAGGCCGGAGAAGAAGGGCGCGACCAGCATGACCACGAGGCCCTGCGCTATCGCAAGAACGATGTTCATAATATCCTCTCCCCTCTCTAGACCATGACCACGGCGAGCACGAGGAAGACCACGAGCGCCGCGACGATGTAGCAGATGTATACGGAGTAGTTGCCGCCCTCGATCTTGGAGGCGAGGCCGGCCAGCTTATCGGCACCCTCGCTCGGTGCATCGACCAGGAAGCGGTCGGGCAGGGGCTCAACGCCCTGGGCGACACCGGTGAGCTTCTGGAACACGTGCGCGATGGACCAGCAGATCTTGGTGCATACCTCGCGCAGGGTGTAGAGCGGGCCCATGAAGAGCTCTACGTCTGACGCGAAGCTCGTGGCGACGACGGGCATGTGCTCGTTGGGCTCGTAGCCGCACGCCCAAGGGTCGGTCTTCTTAGCGGGGGCTTTGGTGCCGAGGCAGGACCTCAACACGAACGCGAGGCCGGTGAGGACCACGAGCGCGATGGCGATCGCGGGGGTGGAGGTGGCGGCACCGGAAATCTCGTTCACCAGAGACACGCCCGAGGTGGCTGTGATGGCAGAGCCGGCAAGCACGCTCTGGGCGACGTCGCCCAGAACCGGGGCGATGACGGGAGAGCCGATTCCCAGCACCACGCAGATGGCCGCGAGGAGCATCTGCGAGAACAACATCGGAGCCGGGGACTCCTTGGCGTTCGCGGCCTCCTGGGAACGAGGGCTGCTCGCGAACGAGACGCCGTAGGCCTTCACGAAGCACGTGACGGCCAGGGCACCGGTGATGGCGAGGGCGGCCGCGGAGGCGACGGCGAACACCATGACGACCGGGTCGGAGAGCGTCGAGATGTTGAACAGGGACTGGTAGGTGAACCACTCGGAAACGAAGCCGTTGAGCGGCGGGATAGCCGAGATGGCAAGGGCACCGATGAGGAAGCAGACGGCCGTGACCGGCATACGGCGGAACAGGCCGCCCATCTTCTCCATGTTGCGCGTACCCGTGGCATAGAGCAGGGAGCCCGCGCCGAGGAACAGCTCGCCCTTGAACATGGCGTGGTTGAGCGTGTGGTAGAGGGCGGCCATGAGCGCGATCGTCGCGATGACGTCGTTGCCCAGGGCGTGCGCCGTCATGGACGCGCCGACACCGAGCAAGATGATGCCGATGTTCTCGACGGAGTGGTAGGCCAGCAGGCGCTTAATGTCGTGCTCGTGGAGGGCGTAGACGACGCCCAGGACCGACGAGATGGATCCGAAGACCAAGACCATGAGGCCCCACCAGAGCTGGACGCCCGAACCCGCGAGCAGGTCGAGACCGACCTTGAGGATTCCCAGGATGCCGATCTTGATCATGCCGCCGGACATGAGGGCGGACACGTTGGACGGCGCCTCGGGGTGCGCCTGGGGCAGCCAGGAGTGCAGCGGGATGATACCGGCCTTTGCGCCGAATCCGAAGAACGCGAGGACGAAGCACGCGGAGGAGACGGCGGGTCCAAAGTCATGCGTACGGAAATCACTGAAGCTGAAGGAACCGCCCACGCCGTTGGTCATGAGCAGGAAGCTCGCCATGATAAGGACAAAGCCCACGTGCGCGATGACGAAGTAGAGCCAACCGCCCCTAATGGAGTTCTTGTTCTCCTCGATAACGACAAGGAAGTAGCTCGTAAGGGACATGAGCTCAAAGGCGACCAGGAACCAGAACACGTTGTCGGCGGTGATGACGAGCATCATCGAGGCGACGAAGGTGTTCATGAAGAAACCGGCGCGCCCGACCTTGCCCGGGTACTCATCGAAGTAGGACAGACCGTAGATGAAGCCCGCAAAGGCGAGGATTGAGATGAGGACCACGATCAGGCCCGCAAGGCCGTTGAGCAAGAGCTCGAGACGGGCGAACGGGAAAAAGAAGACCGTGTTGAGGGACGAAACGTCGCCAAGCACGGCCTCGAGGCCCGCGATGAACGACAGCACGGCCGCGACGGCGCCGATCAGGCAGCCGGCGGTCTTGGCGGCGTTATCGGCCTTGATCAGCAGAACCGAGGCGAGCGCACCGATGCACGAGACGGCAAGCGATGCGATAAACAGCGTCATGCTATCCATTGTTTACGCTCCCTTCTGCTTTCTCGGACAGGCCCTGGGCCACAGCGGTAACGTCGACGACTGGACCGTTTTCGATCGAGCGCAGGCGCTTGGCCTCGTCGAGCTCGCGATCGGCCGCGCCGCCCATGACGGTCAGCGCCTTGGTGGGGCACGCCGCCACACAATGCGGGCCGTCCGGATCGAAGGCACACAGGTCGCACTTGACGGCGCAGGTGTACTGGCCAGGAGCCCACGTAAGCAGGCTGCTCAGGGACTTAGGATACGAAGGCGTCGGGTCGCACATGCCTGCGACACCGGCGATAGACGTGCCATCGGGATGGATGGCTCCGAAGGGGCACGCGATGGCGCACAGCCTGCACCCGATGCACTCCTGCTCCTTGACGTGGATGCGATCGCCATCGTGCTCGATGGCATTCACCGGGCAAACCTCGGCGCAGGGAGCACCCTCGCAATGGTGGCAGGCAAGGGCGGCCGAAATACCGCCGGTCTTCACGAGCGCCAGGCGCGGCGTATCCTGAAGACCCTGCATCCGGTGGGCGTCGGCACAGGCGGACTGGCATGTTCCGCAGCCGATGCACCTCTCCGGGTTGATGTCGATGAAGCGGTTCATCCCCACTTCCTTTCAAAATAACGGGCCGGGCTCCCGAACGTACGGGACGCCCGGCCCAAAAAGCCAACGAGAACGGGACTACACGATTTGGTTCACGTGCGTCTCGTCGTCGAACTTGGCGGCGCCAGGCTCAACGTCCTGGGGAGCAGCGGCGTCCACCAGAGCCTGCTTGAGCTCGGTGTACTGACGCTCTACCTCGCCCTCTGCCCAAACCTGGTCGGCAATGGCGTCGACCTGGCAGGCGGAGAACTTGTCCTCGGGCGTATGCGAGACCGGGTCGACCTTGTGAATGGTCAGCTCGTTGCACTTGCCGATCCACCACTGGTAGGTCATGTAGACCGTGCCCTTATTGATGCGATCGCTCACGTCGGCGCGGCTGTATACCTGGCCGCGGCGGCTATGAATCGAGACGATGTCGCCGTTCTTGATGCCGCGCGCCTGGGCGTCCGCGGGATTCATGCGGACAAAGCCGGGCTCGTCGGCGAGCAGCGCCAGCGTCTTGCAGTTGCCGGTCATCGAGCGGCAGCTGTAGTGACCGACCTCGCGGACGGTGCACAGAATGAGCGGGTACTCATCGTCGGGAAGCTCGGAGGGCGCCTCCCAGTCGTGCGCCATCAGGTTGGCGCGGCCGTCCTTGGTGGTGAACTTGCCACCAGCGAACATGTCGGGCGTACCGTGGTCGTTCACATCGGTGCTCTTGACCGGCCACTGGGCGTAACCGCCCTCGGGAGCCATCTTCTCGTAGGTCGCGCCCACAAAGTTGGGGCACAGGCTAATGCACTCGTTCCAGATCTGCTCGGTGTTGTCGTAGTGCATGGGATAGCCCATACGCGTGGACAGGTCCGCGAAGATCTCCCAGTCGTGGCGGCACTCGCCCTTGGGCGGAACAGCCGCGTCAAAGTGCTGGAAGCTACGGTCGGATGCGGTAAAGACACCCTCGTGCTCGCCCCAAGAGGTAGCGGGCAGGATGACGTCGGCGAGCATGGTCGTCTGCGTCATAAAGATGTCCTGGCAAATGAACAGATCCAGCTCGGAGAGCGTCTTGCGCATACCGGCCGAATCGGGCTCGGTCTGCACCGGGTCCTCGCCGTAGTTGTAGAAGCAGTGCACCTTGCCCTCGTCGACCAGGTGGCCCAGGTCGGTGAGCTTGTAGCCCTCCTCGAGCGGGAGCTTTTCCTCGGGCACGCCCCAAGCCTTTGCAAACTTGGCGCGCACGGCGGGGTCGGTGACTTTCTGGTAGCCAGGGTACAGGTTAGGCAGCATGCCCATATCGCAGGAGCCCTGGACGTTGTTCTGACCACGCACGGGCGCGAGGCCGGAATTGGGTTTGCCGATCTGGCCGGCAACGCAGGCGATGGAGGCGATGGTGTGCACCGTCTTCAGGTTCTGCTTCTGCTGGCATACGCCCATGCCCCAGCCAATGATGGCGGAGGGCTTCGCCGTGGCGTACATCTCGGCAGCTTGGTGGATCAACGCGGGCTCGACACCCGTGATGTCCTGTACGGATTCGGGAGTGTAGTTCTTGATGGTCTCCCACCACTCGTCAAAGCCGTTCGTGTGCTCGGCGACGAATTCCTTGTCGTAGAGGCCATCGTTGACCAAGCAGTTGGCAAAGGCGTTGAGGAACGCAACATTGCAACCGTTCTTGATCGGAAGGTAGAGATCGGCGATACGCGCGGTTTCGATATGGCGCGGGTCGGCGACGATGATCTTGCAACCCTTTTCTTTGGCTCGCACGATACGCCTTGCGACGATGGGGTGCGAATCGGCAGGGTTATAGCCGAAGAGGAAAATGCAGCCCGCATCCTCCATACCGGGGATGGAGCATGACATGCAACCTGAACCAACCGTGTCCATCAGACCGAGGACAGTAGGGCCGTGTCAAGTACGGGCGCAGTTGTCTACGCTGTGGGTGCCGATGCACGCACGCGTAAACTTCTGCATGACGTAGTTCGCCTCATTGCCGCCGCCTCGCGAAGAGCCGGTGGTCATGACAGCGTTAGGACCATATTCGTCAATTATGGCCTGCATCTTAGATGCGGTGAAATCCAGTGCCTCGTCCCAGCTTACGCGCTCAAGATCCGCGCCCTTGGTGCGGCGGATCATCGGGTGCAGTACGCGAGGAGTCAAGATCTTAGTGTCGTTGATGAAGTCATAGCCGCTCATGCCCTTAAGGCACAGCTCGCTCTGGTTGGTGATGCCGTTGAGCGGCTCGGTGCCCACGACCTGGCCGTTTTGGACCAGGAGGTTAAACTGGCAACCGGCGCCGCAATACGGGCAGATCACTTTATGCTTCTCCATGACACCCTCCTTCCTTTTTCTGCTACCGAATGCTCGGTACTTATTTGACAATCATTGGGCCTGTCGCCCCAACGCTTACGCCTCGTTTTCGATGGTGGCGCGGGCACGCTCGGCAGTCAGTTCTGCCAAACGTTCCTCGTCTACCAGGGTGAGGCCCTTGGTCGGGCACGCCTCGGCACACGCCGGACCGCCGGGACGGTCCACGCACAGGTCGCACTTGAGCACGAAGCTCTTGGTCTGCGAACCCACGCGAACGTCGCCCATCAAGACGGGGACCTGCGTGGTCGCCACGCTCACGGCGCCAAAGGGGCATGCCATGACGCAGCTCTTGCAGCCGATGCAGTTGTCCTCGTTGACGCCGATGCGATGGTTCTTTGGATCAAAGAACAAGGCGCCCGTAGGACAGGCCTTCGCGCACGGGGCATCCTCGCAGTGATGGCAAGCCACCGGTGCGGAGATCTCGTACGTACGCGTCACGCGCAGGCGCGGCGCGGCGATGTTACCGGGGATGTCGTGCGCCTCGATACACGCCGCCATGCAGGTTTGACACCCAATGCAGCGCGAAGAATCGGCTACGACTCGCTTATTACCCATGTTGTTCACTCCCTCCTGAATCCCTTGCCGGAGAGACCCTGTCGACATTGACCCAAGCCGCCCGTGGCCTGGCATCGACGAATCGAATGCATGCGGCGAAACATGCACTCGGTAGAGTTTCTCCAACGATATACAGGTTAAATATACGCAGTTGCAGGGGGCAAACTTGAGCATAGGCCCTGCAATACGGGTGTATTGCAGGGGTTTTGGCAGGTTGGAATTATTCTCTAGAAGCTATAAAGGTGAGTGTATTACATGCGTACGCCTCAGAGATTTTTATGCGCTCTCATTTTGGATGTACTACGCTTGTATTCGTGTTTATGGTTATCAACTTGAGTGAAATAAAGTAATGGTTATAAGATTCTAAAATGTCGGCACATGCCGCATTTGACCAACTATATTGCACGTTAGCTAAGGGAGGGCAGCGATGTCATCGACACAAAAACGAGCCATCCTGCAGGTGCGCATTCGCGAGGAAGACAAGCAGCATGCCGAGCATCTCTACGACGCCATGGGCACATCGTTTGCCGAGGCCGTTCGCCTTTTTGTCACGCAGAGCATTTTGATGCGCAAGCTTCCCTTTCAGCCGGTCGCCGTGCGCTCAAAGGACGGCACCGCCGCCTATGGATCGCTCGAAGCATATGGGGACCCCAATCGCCGCTCCGAGGAGCGCAATGCCTGGATTGAGTACCTTGCTACAGAAAGCGACGATTCGATTTTGGGTCCCGAGGAAGTAGATATCCATGAGTAGCACCATCATCGACGAGACCGTCATCCTACGCTACCTGCTTGACGACGACGAAGTTCTGTCACCGCGCGCCGCCAAGGTCATCGCCACACGCACCGCTCGCGTCTACCCCGAAATCATCACGCGCGTCGTGGTCACGCTGCGCGACGTCTATAAGGTTCCCCGCGTTGAGATTGCTGCGGCCTTGAAAAGGCTGCTCGATGACGTCATGGTCGACGAGCCCACCGTTGTCGCCCTTGCCGTCAAACTCTTTGGCAAGACCCATATGGACTTTACCGACTGCCTCCTCGCAGCCCGAACCGCCATCTACAACGATGATGTCGTGAGCTTTGGCAAGCCCATCATCCAAGGCATGATCGATTACCGCCGCAAGCGCCAAACCGCTGCCGACGCCCGCAGCCGAAGCACCGACTCCACCATCGACAAGCTCCGCCACCACGGTCGCCACTAACCGACAGGCAACGGCATCGCCCGCCACTCAACGCCATCCCCCCTTAAGTTGCGGTGAAATAGTTCCTGGATTTAGGCTTATTCGAGCTTTTCAGGAACTATTTCACCGCAACTTTCTGTAAGGGTGGTTTTTAGTGCCGGCGAGGGGCACTAATCAACCGTTTGCCGATATGTTTGGCTCTAACTCATGACTCTGACCTGCCCCGTCAAGCTTTTGGTCAGTTCATGGCAAGGTCTGGCGGACCAAATATGGGTTAGCGTAGTGTCATTCACTCCCCCTCGAGACTATGGGGTCGAAAATGAGTCATGATAAACGCTGTTCCAAACCGCAAGTAGAGCTGTTCTTCCGGTTATTCGAGGCCCATCATGGCGGGCACCTGTTTGTAGCTACCAAAAAATGGGATGAACGCTGTGCCTACGCGCTCATGCAAAAAGAGATGATTGTTCGACTCTACAACCATGTCTACGCTGATTCCGCGTATTGGAATGACCTCGGCGTCGAAGATCGCATCTTTCAATTGGCATCCGCTATTGCGGTCGTTGAACCGGATGCCGTGTTTTGTGGAGCAACGGCGGCACTGCTCTATGGCATCGGTTCTGCATATTCGCTTCTCGACAAGGTACAAGTGCTGCTGCCGCGTTCCACCAGACGCGATATGTACGAATTCGTTGAATACCGACGCTGGCGGCCGGGCGACGTATGGCAGCTCGGCCCGTTTACGTTAACGGATCCATATCGCACGGTGGTCGACATCGCCCGAACGAGCGCTTTTCGATATGCACTAGGCTATGTCGACGGGTTGGCTCGTGAGTACGGTGTCGAGCGTGAAGAATTGCGTGCATATGCACAAGCGAACTGCCGCGGACTGCATGGCATCGCGCGCGCATTTGACGTTTTTGAACATATGGATGGAAGATCGGATAACGGTGGAGAATCCGAAGCACGGGCGGCAATGATTCTGGCGGGAATTGCCGATCCCGAACTTCAGGTTGAAATCACTCGACCGGGAAACGCAGGCTATTATTTGGCAGATTACGGCTGGCAGATGCCAAACGGCTCTTGGATGCTGGCTGAGCTGCATGGACTTGGCAAGTTTGAGGACGATGCCCAAAATGATCCGGAACATACTGCGGCAAAAACCTATCGAGCTGCCCTCATGCGCGACGCTAACCTGCGTGCCATGGGCCACAACGTCATTCATTTCAAGCTCTCAGACACCTACGATGTCAAAGCGTTCGGCTCCATGATGCGCGGCTACGGTGTACCAACCACAAAACCCTACGCAGACTCCTGACCGGCTGCCCTCATCTTCTCGACAACAGAACCCATCATCGACCCAACCCGCTCGGCCTCAATAAGTTGCGGTGAAATAGTTCCTAGATAACAGCTTTTGCGGCTTATCCAGGAACTATTTCACCGCAACTTAGAAGGGGATGTGGGGTCCCCGGCATGTAAATGAAAACGGCTCTGACACCAAAAGGAGCCAAAGCCGTTAAAGCTATCCTATGGAGCGGGCGACGGGAATCGAACCCGCGTCATCAGCTTGGAAGGCTGGGGTTCTACCATTGAACTACGCCCGCAAGATATGGTCGGGACGACAGGATTTGAACCTGCGACATCCTGCTCCCAAAGCAGGCGCGCTACCAAACTGCGCCACGTCCCGAAGGTGTTGAGCAGCTAAGGTCTAAACCTTGCGTGTCCCAAAGCGAAGGAAATTATAGGGGAGACTCCCCGCCTGTGCAAGCATTGATGCCTTAGCTCCTCGAATGTGCGACAAAACGACTATGGAGCAGACCGATCACAAAGGTAACCACGGCAACCGGCGCCCACGCGGCTCCAATGTCCGCAAGCGGCAGCACATCGAACGGCAGCCACGCACCCGCAAAGAACGCATCGCGGACCGAGGTGATCACACTCTGCACAGCAACCACGCCGCCGACCCACACCCACACCTGCGGATGAGCGTCGCAAAAGCCGTGCACCAGGCCCATCAGTACCAGTACGATGGCAACGGGATACAAGGCGTTGAGCATAGGCACCGAGAACATAAGAATCACGTCGAGGCCCACGTTGGAGAGCACGCACGAAAACGCCGCGAACACAAAGGCGAGAATCGCAAAGGGGCGGCGCATGGCCTCCTCGGAAACATCCGCTCCCCCTTCGACCACATACGTCTCGCAGAAGTAGCTCGAGCAGCAGCTGATAAGGCCGATACACACGTTCATGCAGGCGAGGAAGAAGATAGCGAAGACCACGACCGTGCCGGCCAGACCAAAGTGCATGGAGGCCGAGCGGGCAAGGATTGCGGCGCCGTTGGTGGCATCGGGCATCACGGTGCCGAGCTGCATGCCGGCAAGGCCCAAGCCGCAGTAGATGATGGCCATGAGCACGCCGGCGATCACACCGGAACGCGATATCTCAAAAGCGACGCGCTTGTCGTCGGTAACGCCCAGCTCATGGATGGTCTCGGCGATGATGATGCCAAAGGCGAGCGACGCAAGCAGGTCCATGGTCTGGTAGCCGGTCAAGAAGCCCTGCACGGCGGCACCGGCATTGTAGGGGGCCTGCGGCGTGGCAGCCGGTCCCAGCGGCGAGATCACGGCAGCACCCACGACCAGCACGATGAGCGCGATGAGCGCGGGGCCCGTAATGCGGCCGAGCACGCGCGTGATGACACCTGGGCGCAGCGTGAGCACAAACGCGACGACGAAGAACCCGATGGCAAACACCAGACGTGCTGCGCCGAGCGAAACGTCCTCGAGCAGCAGCGGCACCAGCATTTCGAAGGCCGTGGAGCTCGTGCGCGGAATAGCCAGGCACGGGCCGATGGCCAGATACACCGCCGCGACAAAGAACTCACCGAACTTGGGGTGCACGCGGCCGGCAAGCTCACGCGCCGTTCCGGCGAGCGCGACGGCGATAAAGCCCATAACAGGCAGACCGATAGCGGCAATCAAAAAGCCGATCATGGCAAGCGGCGTGGCTGTGCCGGCCTGAAGTGCCAGCAACGGCGGAATGATGAGGTTACCGGCGCCAAAGAGCATCGAGAACAGCGCAATGCCGACGGTAACGACATGGTCGGAGCGCAGGCCGCGCGGGGCGGATGAGGCCATAGGCACACCTTTCGGGTCGAAACAAAAACGGGACGGGCAAAAAAGTATATACGCTCTAGCAGGCTAAATCGCGCAAAGCGTCAATCGCGGTGTCGACTTCCTCGGCCGTGTTGAAATACCCAAACGAGAAGCGAACGATACCCTGGCGCTCGGTCCCGAGCGCGCGGTGCATGAGCGGAGCGCAATGGGCACCGGGGCGCGTCGCAATCCCCCACCCTTGCATAAGCGCGTCCGAGATCTCGGCCGAATCGATATCGCCCACGTTGAGTGAGACGATCGCCGAGCGCGCAGGCTGATCAAACGCACCGTAGAGCGCAATGCCGGGGATTTCGCGAACGCCGGCGAGGAAGCGCTCGGCAAGCGCGCGCTCATGCGCCGCAATCGCCTCGACCCCGCCCTGGGCCTCGATAAAGTCGAAACCTGCGGAAAGTCCAGCGATGCCGTGACCGTTGAGCGTGCCCGCCTCAAGGCGCGTGGGCCACTCCAGTGGCTGCAGCTCATCGAAGCTGTGTACACCGGTGCCGCCCATGGCCCAGGGCGCCACGTCGACGCCCTCCGCCACGGCCAGGCCGCCAGTGCCCTGCGGACCCATCAGCCCTTTGTGGCCGGTAAAGCACACGACGTCGAGCCCCATGGCCTGCATATCGATATGCGCCGTGCCGGCAGACTGCGAGGCATCGACAATCACAAGTGCGCCGGCCGCATGGGCCATGGCCGCTACGCGTGCAATGTCGACCGAGTTGCCGGTCACATTGGAGGCGTGCGTCACCACCACGGCACGCGTACCCGGCGTGACCAACCGCTCGAGCTCGTCGTAGTCGAGCACGCCGTTGGTATCACAGCCCGTATGCTCAACGGTCACGCCCCGCTCTACCGTCAGGCGGTTGAGCGGACGCAGCACGGAGTTGTGCTCGAGTACCGTCGTGACCACGCGGTCGCCGGGGCGCACCACGCCATTGATGGCGGTGTTGAGCGCCGCCGTGGAGTTGGGCGTAAAGCACACATGGTCCGCCCTCGGGCAACCCAAAAGGCGCGCGAGCTTGGCACGGCAGCCATGAATCGTACGAGCGGCATCGAGGGCACCCGACGTGGCGCCGCGCCCGGCATTGCCGAGCGAGCACATCGCCTGCGTCACGGTATCGATGACCGTCTGCGGCTTGTGCATGGTCGTCGCCGCGTTATCCAGATAGATCATCGCACGACCTCCCACATATCGATCACGGTATAGCCCTCGGTGGGAACACCCGCCTCGGCAAGTTCGCCGCGCAGCAGTTCCTCATCGGCAGGCAACGCCTTCCACGCCAGACCGCAGCCGGCAGCGACCTCCCCGGGCACGGGAATCGTTCGCCCGGGAAGGCCGTGCTCGATGCACAGGGACTCGCACCCCATGGCGGCCGCCGTGGTGGGAAACGTGATGACAAGCGCCGGGCGCTTCTCCCTCATGGCAACTCCAACCAATACGCTACGGGCGCACGACGCGCACGGCCTGCTCCATCTTCTCCACGATCACGTACATGTTGGTGACCTCGCCCACCGCAAGCTGGTCTTTAATGCCATAGTGGTCGAGGCAGGTACCGCAGGTGAGAATCTCGACACCCTGCTCGGCCAGGCCCTTCAGGTCATCGAGCACCGGCGAGCCCTCGACGGTGAGCTTGGCACCGCCGTTGTAGAACAGCATGGTCGCGGGCAGTTCCTCCTGCTGCGTCACGGCAAAGATAAACGCCTTCATGAGCTTGTGGCCCAGCTCGTCGTCGCCACGGCCCATGCAATCGGTGTAGACGGAAATGACGAGTTTGCCCTTGCCGGCGCTGGCGTCGCAGAAGGCAGCGCCATCCTGCTCAGGATCGGCCACGGCAACGGCGCCAGAGGTCGCCACGGTCACGTGCCACTCGGCGTCAGAAACCTTCTCGACCGAGGCCGTGCAGCCCTTCTCCTGCGCCATCTTGGAGATGTTCTTGACGGCAGTCTCGTTATCGACCGAGGTCACCACGGCACCCTCGCCATCGAGCCGCTTCAGGGCTTTGAGCGTCTTGACGACGGGCAGCGGGCAGGCATCGCCCATGGCATTGACTTCAATTTTGGTAGACATAGTTTTTCCTTTCGAAAGAACCGTTCTAGAGAACGGTAAACAGTTACATAAACGTGCGGGCTAGCGAACAACGTGGACGGCAGGACCGCCTGGCACCGGCTCGCACACGCGACCGACGACGGCGGCAATACGTCCTTCGGCATGCAGACGGCGCGCAAGCTCATCCACATCGGCAGCAGGTGCCGCGATGAGCAGGCCACCAGACGTCTGCGGATCGTACAGCGCATCCAACATGCCCGGCTCCAGGTCTTCGTCGGCAGCCACGCGCGGGCCAAAGAAGTCCTGGTTGCGGTAGGAGCCCGCGGGGATAATGCCCAGACGCGCCATGTCGAGCACCTGGTCAAAGAGCGGAACCGCCCCCGACGCAAGCTCAACCTGCACGCCCGAGCCCTCGGCCATCTCGCACGCATGCCCGATCAGACCAAAGCCCGTAATGTCAGTACAGCCGTGAAGCTCGAGTCCCTCGGCCAGACGAATCGGAGCCTCGTTGAGAGTGCGCATCGAGTCAAACATGGCTGCGGCCTCGTCCTGCTCGATAAGCTCGCCCTTAATGGCCGTGGTGATGATGCCCGAGCCGATCGCCTTGGTCAGCAGCAGAACATCGCCCACGTGTGCGCCGCTGTTGGCGAGCATGCGGTCGAGTGGCACAAAACCGCTCACGGACAGGCCGTACTTGGGCTCGTCGTCGTTGATGGTGTGGCCGCCCGCGATGGAGCAACCCGCCTCGACGCACTTGTCGGCGCCGCCCGCCAGAATCTGACCGGCAACCTCAACGCCCAGGCAACTGGGAATGCACAGCAGGTTCATGGCATGGCTCGGCCGCCCGCCCATGGCGTAGATATCCGACAGCGAGTTTGCCGCGGCAATCTGGCCAAACAGGAACGGGTCGTCGACCATCGGCGGGAAGAAGTCAATGGACTGTACGAGGCCCAAGTTGTCGTCAACGCGAAAGACGCTCGCATCGTCGGAGGTATCGAACCCCACGAGCAGGTTGTCGTTATGCACATTGGGTAAGTCGCCCAGGACCTGGGCGAGGGCTCCGGGAGCCAACTTAGCGGCTCAACCGCTCGCGGCAGTCATAGACGTGAGCCTAATCTGATCCTTATCCATCGATACCTCCTTTCAAGGTTGTCAACTGCTCCAGTATACGCGCCCAGCAGGCATCCCACGAAACCGCAGATGGGTCAAAGGTCGAAATGGGTTCCGCGAGCGACTGGGCCACGGCGTCTGCCAGTGCATGCTCAAACCGCTGACAATCGCACGCATCGGGTGTATCGACATCCGTCATGCGCGGCGGCGTTACCCACGTTACGGGCGCGCCTGGCAAGGCGGTCTCGAGCCATGGACGCACGCCGGGCAGATCGGTCATGACGACTTTGCATCCGCAGGCCATCGCCTCGATCGGCACCAGCGGCAGCCCCTCGTAAAAGGACGGCAGCACAAACACCTCGGCCTCGCGATAGGCGCGCACCAGCTCGTCGCGACTCAGACGGCCAGCAAACTTCACCGGCACGGGGGAATCTCCGGAAGCCCGAGCGATGCGCTCATACTCATCCGCATCGCCATGGCCTCCCACCAGTACAAGCCGACTCGGGCGTACCCCACGCGCCGCATCGGAGTCCTCGTCAAAGCGCCCCATCGCGTGTACCAGCGATTCGACACCCTTCTTAACGCACACCTTGCCCACAAAGACGAGCGACCCGGGAACCTTTGCCATCTGTCCATCGCGGCAAAACACCCGATGGTCATAGCCTGTTCCAATCACATGAACACGCAACGGATCAACGCCATAAACACGCCTGATCATGTCGGCCTGCTCGGCATGAAGCGAAAAGACGGCATCGAGGCAGCGGACCGCCGCGACAATGCGATCATGAGCGAGTCCATGGGTCAACATCTGCCGAATATCGGTCGAATGGCACACGCCGCACACGGGAATGCCCCGCACGCGCTCCCGCACCAAGGCACACAGTAGATACAGGTGATGGCAGATTATCGCATCAGGCTTAAAGACGGCGATGGCCCGGTCGATCGCCGCACCAAAGGCGCGCTCAAAGGACGCGGCCATCGTGGGCGTCAATTCGCAATAGCGTGTCGAAGGATACGGCATCACGTCCGACATGCCGCAAATGCAAAACGGCAGCTCGGGCGTCTCGAACGGCACCGCAAACACACGCGCGGCGGAATCGAGCTCCCCTTGCGTGTCCCCGGGCGCAGCACCGCACAGTACCGCCGCCTCGTGGCCCGCGGCAATTTGCGAGGCCACCAGTGCAGCGAGATACGTGCCGCTTCCCGTGCTATCGGGTTTTTGGGCCGAGATGTTGAGGATGCGCATGGACCCAGCCCCTTAAGCGAGCGCCTGCGCGCGAATGGCCGCACCGATGGCACCGGCATAACGGGCTTGGGGCGACGTGGTCACCGGCGAGCCCAACAACGCGCCCAGCCGCTCCACGACATAGGCGTTCTCGCACAGGCCACCGGTCAGGTAGTACGGGGCGCCCGCGGCCTGCCCGGCCATGGTCGCCACGCGCGAGACCACGCTGTCGATCACGCCACGCGCAATGTTCTCGCGTGGCTCACCGCGACCGATCAGGCTGATAACCTCGCTTTCGGCAAACACCGTGCACATGCTGCTGATCTTGGTGGGCTCGCCGGAACGCGCCAAGTCGGCCATCTGCTGCTGGGAAATGCCCAGGCGGTCGGCCATGATCTCCAAAAAGCGCCCCGTGCCGGCGGCGCACTTGTCGTTCATGGCGAACTTGGCCACGCGGCCACTTTTAAGCTGAATGACCTTGGTGTCCTGACCGCCCACGTCAATCACCGTGCCGTGATCGCCAAACAGGCGCGCGGCACCGGTGCCGTGGCAGGTAATCTCGGTCACGACCTTGTGCGCATAGGGCACGGCGACACGGCCGTAGCCAGTCGCGATCACGCGCACGTCGTCGGCAGCCACGTCGTAGCCAGCCGCTGCCAGTGCCTCGCGCAGCCGCTCGGAAGCATCGACCGAGGAGAACCCGGTTGGCTGCACGCACGTCCACGCCACCGAACCCTCCCCGTCGACCACAGCAGCCTTAGCCGCCGTAGACCCAATATCGATCCCGATCCCTATCATGGCTCTCTCCCAATCTAAACATCAAAGATAGCGGCGCGTTCAGGCGCCTTGGCATCCTCCCTCACATGTAACAAAGGGACAGTCCCTTTGTCACATACCGTCACCTACAGGGTTTCGATGAAGGCGGCGATGCGGGTCTCGATCTGACCCATGTCGCCATTGCTGTAATCGGTCTCAATCTTCATGTACGGAATGCCCGCACCCTCGACAGCCTCCTGCATGCGCGCGCTCTCAACGTTGAAGGTGTGGCAGGCCTGCAGCACGCTCTCGACCACGCCATCGACATGGTACTTCTCGCACATAGCCAGCGTGTTACCCATGCGACCGTCGTTGGGCGTCATGACCGAGCAGTTGATGTCCAGGTAGCGGTCGGCGATGGCGCGCAGGATATCGGGAGCCTCCGGGTCGATCATCATGGCCGCCGTGCGCTCGCCCGAGCAGTCGTCCATGCACACGACCACACCGCCGTTGGACTCGATAGTACGGCCGATCTTGTTGATCACGCCGCCCACCGGGCAGCCGGTGATCAGAATGCGCTTGGCGTCTGCCGCGACCGGGCGCTCACCCGCGTCGTAGGTCTCGCGCAGCCTGGCAACCTTTTGCTCCAGCTGCTGCGTATAGGCCTCGATATCAAAGCTGAACGTACCGGCAAACATGGTGCTCATCAGATCGACGCCGCTCATGGCCGCCGGCTGGTTGGCCTGCAGCGCAAACATCTCGAGCTGGGCCGCACGCAAGCGGTTGCGGCGACGGACGACAGCACGAAGGTCGTCATCGGTGATCGTAATACCGTAGAAGTTCTCGAGCTCCTCCTTGAGCAGGCGGCACTCCTCGTACCAGCCTTCACGCTCGTAGGCGCGATCGCGACCCTGCGGCAGGTGCAGAATGTGCGTACGCTTGAGCTCGTTGAGTAGCTCGTACATCTTCTTCTTGCCGTCGCAGGTGGTCTCACCGATGATCATGTCGCTAAAGTACGTAAACGGGCACTTTTGCGAGTAGGCAAAGCCGTACGTCGACTTGATGAGCGGACAGAGATTTGCCGGCAGCACCTTCTCGGCCTCGGGAATCACCTCGTCGGACGTGCCGCACAGCGCCACGCTCGCAGCCCCCGCGGCATCGATAATCTCGAGCGGCGTGTAGCTGCACAGAAAACCGACCAGGCGATTACCCGCCTGCTTATAATCCTTGACGCGAATAAACGCCGCCTTGCGCTGCTCGTTGAACTCCTCAAACGTGCGCGGCAACGGCTGCTCAATATTTTCCGACATATAACTCCTAAACCTTTCAACCAACCAAGGAAACGGCTTTCCCAGGTGCCCGAGGTTGCCGTAAAAGAGGAGCGCCGCGTACTATGGTACACAAGCGACGGTTTGAACGGCAAGATCGGGTGCCCGGGAAAGCCGCCGGGGCGGATAGTCCTAAATGGTCTCCAAGAAAGCTTCGATCCTGGTTTGTAACTGACCTGCATCCTCGCCGGCGTAGTCGGTCGTGATGTGCATGAACGGAATGCCGGCCTCCTCGGCGGCCTTCTCCACGGCGAAGGACTCCATTTCGTAGAGTGTGCAGAACTGCAAGGCCACGTCGACGATGCCGTCGGCATGCAGGTCGTGCGCCATCTGGACGATGTCCTTCATGCGCTGGTCGTTGGGCGTAAAGACGGCGCAGTTGATCTTAAAGTAGCGCTCGGCGATGGCGTCGAGCATCTCGTCGACCGTCTCGCCGGACTCGTCGACCAGGTCCTTGTAGTAGCGCGAGCCCGTGCAGGACTCCTCGCCCACCACGACGCCGCCGGCCTTCTCGATGAGGTTGAACAGCTTCCAGTTGGGCACGGCCACGGGCGTGCCGGTGTACAGGATGCGCTTGGTCCCCTTGGGCGCCACGCCCTCGCCTGCCTCGACACGCTGCTCGCACTCAGCCGCCATATCGTTGATGGCTCCGGTCAGACGTGGCGTGTCGTCCATAAACGCGGCCTGAACGGTCAGCAAGCTATCGAGACCGCTGATAGGCGCCGGGTCGGCAGCGCGGGTCGCAGCCAGACGCTGCAGAGCGCGACGCTTCTCATTGACGGCGTGGATGGCGGCCTTCAGACGCTCGGGCGTAATCTTGACGCCACACTCTTCCTCGATCTTGGCGGCGAGTTTCTTGACCTCGGCCTTCCAGGTCACGAGCGTCGACTCGTCGTGCACGTTGGGAATATCCATGACGTACATGTTCTTTTGCGTTGCAAAGAACTCATAGGCTTTCTTCTTGCCGTCGCAGGTGTTCTCGCCTACCACCAAGTCACTCGACTCAATGTAGGGGCAGACCTCGCCCAGCTTAAAGCCGGCAAAGCTCTTGATGAGCGGACAGGTGTTGCGCGGCAGGTGCTCCTCGACCTTGTCCGTTGCCCAGTCGGCACCCGAGCACAGGCCCACGGGGATGCCGTCACAGGCAAGTACGATCTCCTCGGGCACGTACACGCAGAACGAGCCCACGATCTTGGTGGCCTCGCCGGCCTCCTTCTTGTCGAGCATCTCCTTAATGCGACCGCTATGGATGTTGGTGGCCACAAAGTCCAGGTAGGACGTGGACTTGGGGCGATTGTTCTGCGTAAGGAACATATCGCCGTACATCTGGCCCACGGCGCCCAGCAGCATATCGTGGTCGGCAAGATTCATGCCGAGGCTCTCCCACATCGGATGGAAATCAAATTCTTCAGCCATGACGGTTCCCCTCTCGAACCAAAAACGGATAACAGCGGTATCGATGCACGACGGGCGACGATTGCCCGGCCGTGCTCAAACCCGGAATTTTAGGGAACCTGCCTTGCGGTCGATTATTTAGCTGTGCGTCGTCTCTCCCGGAGCCGTGAACATACCTGCTCATATGCGACTCCGAGCCATATACAGGGCGCGCGCGGCAACGCGGCGAATGTATGTCGTCTGCGGCATGTGCGCACCCTCCTTTTATCTTATCGAAGGCAACTATATCAGCGGTCATCGACCATGCGAACACCGTTGACATTCGTACGACAGCGTCGTGTGCCGTCGTTTAATAAATAATTATCTTGATTGATAAGAGTTTGTCATCCCTCATTCGGCGAGCGACAAGACAAAGCCGCCGAGGCTTATATCCCCGACGGCATTACCCGGCGCTACCGACAAACCAAATGGATCCTACTCGCATCGAAGTGCATGCGCAGCGTCTCGCCTGCTTGCGGCAGCTCGTCGACAGGCACGCCCACCTTGTTGACCTTCCACTGCAGACGCGTGGGCGCATCAGCGCGCGGCACGTCCAGCAGCACCAGCCGCTCAAAGCGCGAATCACTCAGACGGGCCACGTGCAAATCATAGCTGTTGCGACCCCGCCCCGCGCGATTGTCAACATGGAAGTAGCTTGCGCGAATGCCCAGGTACGCCACATTATCGGGAACCGCGCGACCCACGTTAAAGCTCATGCCCCAGTCGAGGGCCTCAACTTCTTCGTCGCCGATCTTGCGCGCCCGGCTTGTGTTCTTGCAGCCCGTCAGGCGCAGCGCCGCCAGCGTCTGCGGACGGCGGACCACGTCCTCGACTGAGCCGATCTCCTCAACATGCCCGTCGTGCATCACGCAGATGCGCTGGCACAGGCGGCACGCTTCGTCGATGTCGTGGCTCACGTAGAGCACGGTGCGGTTGCATACATCGAACAGGTCGAGCATATTCTGCTCGAGGGCGCTCTTAAGATAGGAATCGAGTGCGCTCATGGGCTCGTCGAACATAAAGATACCCGGATGCGCCGCCACCATGCGCGCAAGCGCCACACGTTGCTGCTGACCGCCCGAGAGTCGCACGGGATAGCGGTCGGCAAAATCGGCCAGTCCAAAGATACCCAGGTAGCGCTCGGCGAGCTTTTTGCGCGCGGCGGCGTCGCCCGCATCCTTTACACCGGCGCATACGTTATCGGCCACCGTCATGTTGGGGAAAAGCTGATAGTTTTGGAACAGCAGGGCGCATTTTCGCTCCTGGGGCGACAGGTTGATGCCCGCCGCCGAGTCAAAAAAGGTCACGCCGTTGACGACGATCTTGCCCTCGTCGGGCGTCTCAACACCGGCAATGCAGCGCAGCGTGCAGCTCTTGCCGCAGCCCGAGGCACCAAGCAGCGCCACACGCTCCTCGCCGGCCTCAAGCTGCATATCGAGCATAAACCCCGGATAGCGCTTTTTTATGTCCAGAACGAGTGACATGGCCTATCGACCCCCCTGCATAGCGGGCTCATCGCGCATGAGCTCGGCCAGCGCCTCGCGATCGATACGCAGCGCATCGCCACCGGCGGGATCGAGCGAATCGCCCTGTCCGGCAAGCTCTTTGGCCTGCTTGCGCTCCGCACGGGAAAGACCACGCTCGCGGTACTTTTGCGAATGTGCCGTGTACATGTTGATGAATAGGATGACCAGGAAGCTGAACGCAATTACGACCACGACCCAAAAGAGGGCCACCGACGTGTTGCCGCCCATCCACTCAAAGTAGATGGCGATGGGGATGGTCTGGGTAATGCCGGCGTAGTTGCCCGCAAAGAACAGGGTGCAGCCAAACTCGCCCATCGCGCGGGCAAAGGCGAGCACCGTGCCGGCGGCAATCGAGGGCCAGCCAAGCGGCATCATAAGCTTGGTAAAGATGCGACGCTCGGACCAGCCCAGCGTGCGCGCCGCATCGAGCATCTGCGTGTCGAGGCTCTCAAAGGCTCCGAGCGCCGTGCGGTAGACCAGGGGAAACGACACAACGACGGCAGATATCACCGCCGCAGGCCAGGTAAAGACGATCGAGATGCCGTGCGCGATGAGCCACCGACCGACCCCGGTCGATCGACCAAATAGCATAAGCAGCAGAAAGCCGCAGACCGTGGGCGGCAGCACCATAGGAATCGTGAAGACCGAATCGAGCAGGCCCTTGATGCGACTCGAGGTACCCATAGTCTTCCACGCGGCGAACAGGCCCAGCGCAAAGGAGATCAGCAGGGCAAGGCCGCTCGTTTTAATGGACACCCAAAACGGTCGGTAGTCGATGCAGCCCAATAAGGAGGCCAGAGAGGTCAAGGGCCCCTGCTCATCCCGCAACACGACAGACGACGCTTCTACCATTTGAGCGCTATCAAGCCAACGCGCGCCGCCCTTGGCATCACCCGAGGCTGATGCAATCACCACATAGCGGTCCCCATCCGCACCGCGCTCGTCAAAGCCATAGGTATACCCGCCGGCGTCAAACGTTGTTTCCGCCGTGACATACCAAGGAAGATCCACGTCCCCTAGCCGCGCACCTCCCATGCAGTTTGCACTGTCGAGCTTACAGACGAGGGCCTTGAGACCCGATACGCACTCGTTATCCTGCGGATCCAATCCATACTTCTCGACCGCTTTGGGCGATATCCACACAACAACGCGGTCGGCAGCAGGCGCCACTACAAGGTCCACGTCCTCGTCAACGGGAAACCGGTAGCCCTCAGGCTGGCCCTCCATGGCACGAGCGGTCCCCTTGGCCAATCGCTCAAAACCCTCGATCCCATAGGAAAGCCCATGAGCGGTCGCAGCAACCTGGGCCCCGTCCTCAGCGTCCCCAGCAAACGCAAATCCCGGCACCCAGCAAAGCGCGAAGGTCAAAGCACAGGCGACAAGCATGCGGAATCTATTAAGCACGAAAAGCTCCAAGCGAATACAAGGACGGAGTAAAACACAAAACGATAGAATTATCGCGCCAAGCCGTACTACGCGGAAAGCTCAAAGCCGTACTTGGCCCAAATCTTCTGAGCCTTCTTGTTAGACAGGCAGAAGTCGATAAACGCCTTGGCCTCGCCGGCGTGCTCGGAGCCATCGGCGACAGCACCCGGGTACACGATGGGCTTGTGCGAATCCTCAGGACACGCGAAGGCCTCCTCGATGCCGTCGTAGCGGAAGATATCGGAGCTGTAGACAAAACCGGCCACGCAGTCGCCTGTGGACACATAGGCGGCGGCGGTACCAACTTTGTCGGCCAGAGCGACCTTGTCGGCGATCTCGGGAGCATACTCGCCGTCGTCGCCCTCGGTGCCGGTGTAGAGGCCCACGGAGGCCAGGGCCTGGTTGGCGTACTTGCCGGCGGGAACGGTCTTGGCGTCGCCGATGGCGATCTTGCCGTCCAGATTCGCGACGTCGGCGATGGCCTCGACCATGGTGTCGGAGCCCTCGGCGCGAATGATCACGAGGTCGTTGACGAACATATCCTCACGGGTGTCGGCGGCGACGAGCTCGGCGGTCTCAGCGTTATCCATGGTGCCCTTGGAAGCGGTGATGAGCACGTCGACCGTGGCGCCGGCACGCATCTGCTCGACGAGGTCGCCGGAGGCCTTAAACTGCGTGTCGGCAAAGGTGGTGCCGGTCTGGTCGGTGTAGAGCTCCTGGACCTCGGGCAGGGCCTTCTCGAGCGAGTTGGCGGCAAAGACCTGCAGCTTGACAGCCTTCTTCTTAGAGGAAGACTTGGCGGAGCCGGCATCGGAACCAGCGGGCTCGGACGTCTTGTTGCCCGAGCAGCCAGCAAGGCCAAGGCCGGCGGCAGCGGCAGCAGAAAGCGAGACAAAACCGCGGCGTGAAACCATATCGAACATGTTCAACCCTTTCGAACGCGACGCCCGGGCACCCCGCCACGGGCTTTATTCTGTAATTAGATTATACTTTCGTGCGAATAATGTTTGCGATAAATATTCCTCATCTGATAATTATCTTTTACCGATAACCACGAAACGGCCCCCGCTGTCGCTGCATAAAAAAGGCGGAACAGCCCGTAAGGTCGCTCCGCCGCAGGTAGTGCGCTTATTTGGTGTGCCCGCCGCCCGCCGTCATTTGGGCCGCATGCTCCAGCTGGTCGCTCACGGCCTCCCAGCTTTCGCGGGCGGCTTTCGTAGATCCCGGAAAATTGATGACAAGCGTATGCCCACGCTGCATGCACACTGCGCGCGAGAGCATGGCGCGGCGCGTCTTGGTCATGGAGTAGGCACGGATTGCCTCGGCAATACCCGGCACATCACGGTCGCAGACGGTACGCGTCGCCTCGGGCGTCACATCGCGCATCGAAAGACCCGTGCCACCGCAGGTGAGCACGACATTGGCGTGGCACTCATCGGCGGCTTCCGCAATGGCATCACCGATTTCGCTGACGTCGTCGCGCACGACCACGTGTGAGGAGACCGTCCATCCCTGCGCCACGATGAGTTCCTCGAGCACGGCTCCAGCCTCGTCCTGTGCAAGATCGCGCGTGTCCGAACACGTCACGATCGATATCTTCAACTCCATAGCATTCCTCCTACAACACGGCGTCCTCAGGCAGGTCGACACGCACGACATCCACGACGTCGCCCGCCTTGAGCTCGCACGGCCCTTCGTCAATACGCAGCAGGCAGTTGGCCCGCTGCATCGTGCCGAGCAGCGCCGAATTCTGCGTCTTAGCCTCGGTCACCAACAACTCACCGGTCTCGGGGTCGCGCAAAACCGTGGCGCGATCGAAGAAGCGGCGATGCTGTCGCTTTTTCACGCCATGCGTGAGCGTCGCCTGTTGCACGGGACGCGCACCCTCGGCAAAGCCGCGCATCTTGCGAATCGCCGGGCGGGCAAGCATCTCAAAGCCCACATACGCCGCCGCGGGATTGCCCGAAAGCCCCAAATATGGCTTGTCCCCAAGCAGACCAAACGTGATGGCCTTGCCCGGACGCATCGAGATGCGATCGAACAGCACCTCGCCCTCGCGCCTGACCAGCGCCGTCACATAGTCGTAATCGCCCGAAGAGGCGCCACCGCTCGTAATGACAAAATCGCACTCTCGCGTGGCGCGATGCACCAGCTCGGCAATCGCCTGCTCATCATCGGGTGCAATGCCGTAGAACACGGGCTCGGCGCCGGCATCGAGTGCTTCGGCCATCAACGCCGACGAGTTGGAATCGCGAATCTGCCCGCGCGCCGGCAGCTCACCCGGCGCGACCAGCTCCGTGCCCAGCGAGATAATGCCCACGCGCGGAGCGGCATGTACCTTCACGCTCGCGTATCCGGCACTTGCCAGCAAGCCGGCGCCCGCCGGAGCCACAACCTCGCCAGCACGCATCACGACGTCGCCGGCATGGGCCTCCTCGGCGGCAGAGCGAACGTTCTCCCCCACCTTGGCCGGCGCCGAGAACCCCACACGCGAGCCCTCGTTGCCGTCACCGTCGAGCACATCGACGATCTCGTACTTCACCACGGCATCGGCACCCTCGGGTACCGGCGCGCCCGTCATGATGCGGACCGTCTCGCCCGCGCCGATTGCGCCCTCAAACACATGGCCCGCGGCCTCGTGTCCGATAACGTCGAGCGTCACCGGCGCCTCGCCAGATGCCTGCGCCAAGTCCGCCGAGCTCACGGCATATCCGTCCATAGCGCTGTTGGCAAACGGCGAGATGTCGATATCGGCCACCGCGTCCTCGGCCAAGGGAAAACCAGCCGCCTGCCACACGGGAATCTCGACGAGATCGGTCGGAGCAACGTGCGACAGGACAATCGACTGCGCGTCCTCCAACGGAATGAGCTTCTCTGCCATATGCACCTCTTAATGCCACGGCGCACAACAGGGGCGCCGATTCTTTATGCTTGTCTCAGTATAATCCCCCGACGCACGACCGCGACTCGGCCTGTACCCGCAAATACACCTGTCGGTTGCAGGCCGCGAAACAGAATGGAAACCAACCCACCGGCTCGTCGCGTTTACCGCGTTTTATAATGCTTGCGTTGCAACCTAAAAGAGGAACGTATGGCTCATAACGACAAAACCGAAAGCGCAAACGAAACGCAGGATCATTCCCAGCCGCTCGACGACGGCGGCTTTTTCTCCCTGAACGACGTCATCACGGCAGGCAGGCATCAACTTACCCGCTCCGAGCATCTCCTGGCTGCCGACACGCGCCGCAACGCCCGCAACCTACTCGCGAGCGCCAAGTTGCTCGCGCTCGTCGTCATTGTCTCGCTCGCCATGGGCGTTGCCGCTTGGGCGTTTTTGGCCTCGCTGAATATCGCCACCGACTATCGCGAGCACCATGCGTGGATTTACGCACTGCTTCCCGTTGTGGGCGTTGCCACCGCATGGGTGTACAAAAACCACGGTCTTGCCGCCAAACGCGGTAACAACCTGGTCATCGACTCCGCTCTGGGCACACGCCTCATCCATATGCGCATGGCCGTCCTCACCTTCGTCTGCTCCACGCTCACACACCTAACGGGCGGATCGGCCGGTCGCGAGGGGGCCGCAGTGCAGATCGGTGGCACCATCGCCAGCAACATCTCGAGCCTCGCCCACCTCAAAAAGCATGACCACCACGACCTCATGCTCGCCGGCATCTCGTCGGCCTTTGGTGCCGTATTCGGTTCGCCCCTTGCCGGAGCTTTCTTTGGCATGGAGATGTGCTTTATCGGCAAGATCGACTACACCGCGGGCATCTACTGTCTGGTCGCCTCGTTTACCGGCTACTTTACATCACTCGCCCTGGGTACCGAGTACGAAGCGAATGTCATCGCCAGCGTTCCCACCATGACGCCCAAGACGGTCGTCATCGTTGTTATCAGCGCCATCATCTTCGGTCTGACGGCACGTCTCTTTGCCTGGTCGGTTCGAACCGTCAAGAGCCTGTACGGTCGCTTTATCACCAATTACCTTGTTCGCGCACTCATCGGCGCACTCGTGGTTTTGGCCGCCTATGCCCTCCTCGACGCTTGGGACTACGCCGGCCTTTCCACGTGGCTTTCCGGCGCCGGATTTGCAGGCAACACCACCCTGGCGGACGCAGCCATCAAGTTGGTCGTCACAGCACTTACCCTGGGCGCGGGCTTCCAAGGCGGCGAGGTCACGCCCCTGTTTGGCATCGGTGCGGCGCTCGGCGGCTGGATAGGTTGCCTCGTCGGAATCGATCCCAGCTTTCTGGCAGCGCTGGGCATGCTCGGCGTGTTCTGCGCCGGCCTCAACGTGCCTATCACCACCTGCATGATGGCCATCGACCTGTTCCACGGCACGGCCGCCGGATTCTTTGTCATCGTGGCCTTTATCAGCTACCTAACCGGCGGACACCGCGGCGTGTACCCCGCCCAGCGCATCATCTCACCCAAGCGCCGTTCGCTTATTGTGGATGAGGGCGGTACGGTAGCGGATGCTATCGAGCGCCACAACGACCTGATAGAGTAGACGTAAGTATTCGCCGTGCAGCCACAATCGGGGGCAATTCGACCTGAGCGCGACCGCACCGTCACGTCATACGCCGGGAGTCGCCCCATGCACGCAACTGATTTTGGTCGCACGCTCATCATCGCCAACCCAGCCGCCCAGTCGGGTGCGGCGCACGAAGTTGCCGAGCGCCTGCAGCGCTTTTTGGACATGACTGCACGCGCATCCCAGTTTGACCTAGTGCTGACCGAGCGCATGGGGCACGCCAAGGAGCTAGCCGCCCAGGCAACGGGCTATCGCACCGTTATCGCCCTTGGCGGCGACGGCGTGATCCACGAGGTCGTCAACGGGCTTATGACGCAGGATGAGGCGGTCCGTCCCGCCCTTGCCGTCCTGCCCGTAGGCTCCGGCAACGATTTTGCCCAAACGCTCGGTATCGATGATTTCTCCGGCAAGGATTTTGGTGCGCTGCTCACCTGTGAGCTGCAGCGTCAGGACATCGGGCGGATTCGCTCGTGGAGCCCTGCGAGTGGCAGCGGCGAGGCTACCGTTGAGTACTACGACCAGACGCTCTCGGTCGGCATCGATGCCGCCATCGGCCTGGGCACCACCGAGCTGCGCAAAAAGACGGGCCTCGCCGGCACTCCGCTCTACACCCTATCGGGACTTGAGCAGTTTGGCCTGCGCTATCGCAACTACCCCATGACCATCAGCTTTGATGGCGCGCCCGCCGAGCGCGTGCGGGCGATTATCATGGCCATCCAGCTGGGACCCACCTATGGCTCGGGCTA
>CABVDJ010000006.1 GCA_902497025.1 uncultured Collinsella sp.
CTCGCGGCTCATCCGGTCCGACCGGGCCGCGCGGCAAGGAGATATATTGCCAGACTGCGAAGCTCTGTGGGACGTCAATTCCACTCTTCACAAGTCCTACACAATATATCGCTTCCTATATAAGACATAGAAAGGCGGGTGCAGAAATACTGCACGTATCAGATGATGACCCTTCGGTTAAGAGATATATAAAGATCGGTCACCTGTAAGCGTCTATCTACCCGCGCTTTTGCTATATAAACCAGCGCTTTAGATAAAAAGAGGGAGCGCCGCGCACAACGCGACACTCCCCTAGCGATTCAAGAGAATCTATTAGGCCTCGAGAGCCTTCTTGGCGATGGTAGCCAGCTCGTTGAAGGACTCGATGTCCTCGTAAGCCATCTGAGCCAGGACCTTGCGGTCGAGCTCGATGCCGGCAACCTTCAGGCCGTGCATGAACTGAGAGTAAGAGATGTCGTTCAGGCGAGCAGCAGCGTTGATACGAGTGATCCAGAGAGAACGAATCTCGCGCTTCTTGTTGCGGCGATCACGATACTGATACTGCAGGGAGTGCTGGACCTGCTCTTTAGCATGCTTGTAAGTACGCGAAGCGGCACCGTAGTAACCCTTCGCACGGTGCATAACGGTACGGCGCTTCTTCTTGGCGGCAACAGCGCGCTTAATACGTGCCATGTTCTATCAACTCCTAGACGGTAAAACGAAAAACGGGAACGCGAACTTAGGCGAGACGCGACTTGATGACCTTGCGGTCGGCAGCGGCGATCTCGGTCTCCTGACGGAAGCCACGCTTACGCTTGGTGGACTTCTTGCTCAGGATGTGGCTCTTGAAAGCCTTGGCGCGCATAAGCTTGCCGGTACCAGTCTTGCGGAAACGCTTCTTGGTGCCGCTGTGGGACTTCATCTTAGGCATGAAATACTCCTTAATCGGTTACAGAACACTAGTTACTTGGTATCGCTTGCCGCTTTATCCTCATCGAAGGCGCCCTTAATCGGGGCGAGCAGCATAAGCATGTTACGGCCTTCCATCTTAGGCTTGGACTCGACCGTAGCGTAAGGCTTGAGATCCTCGGCGAGACGCTCGAGAACGTTAAGGCCCTGCTCCGGGTGAGCCATCTCACGGCCGCGGAACATGATGGTGATCTTAACGCGTGCGCCCTTCTTGAGGAAACGCAGAACGTGGCCCTTCTTGGTCTCGTAGTCGCCAACGTCGATCTTGGGTCGGAACTTCATTTCCTTGACCTCGACCTTGGACTGGTTCTTACGAGCGGCCTTGGCCTTCATGGCCTGCTGGTACTTGAACTTACCGTAGTCCATGACCTTGCAGACCGGCGGCTCCGCGTTGGGAGCGATCTCGACCAGGTCGAGACCCTGATCGTCGGCGACGCGCTGGGCATCGCGGATGGCGAACAGGCCGAGCTGAGAGCCATCGACGCCAATCAAACGGCACGAAGATGCAGTGATCTCGTCGTTGATGCGGGTGTCATCAGACTTAGCTATTTTCCCTACCTCCATTCATAAAAAAATAACCCGGCGCTTCACAGCAACCAGGTCGTACACATAGACTTCCTCGGTTTGAGGAAGGGAATCTAAGTTGTATGACCAGTCAGCTGCTCATTGGCGCCAAAAGGTGGGAACCCTCGGGTTCCTCTTTAGGGCATTGCGGGAACAACGCCTTGCGAATAATAACACGTACAGCGCGTTATCACATTACGTACACGAAAAAGAGGCCTTGACCCCCTTGAACGCTCACTTGCATGTATGGTGCCCGAGGCGAGACTCGAAGGGCCTTCGCTTCACGAAGCCCCGGGCTTCGGGCGCGTGGCGCCCTCGCCACGCTCCGCTACAAACAGGCCACAGGCCTGTTTGCTTAACGCTTCGCGCGCTCACGCGAGTTCGGCACGAAAAAGGGGGCCGCAACCCCCCTTGAACGCTCACCTGCATGTATGGTGCCCGAGGCGAGACTCGAACTCGCACGTTGTTGCCAACGGTGGATTTTGAGTCCACTGCGTCTGCCAATTCCGCCACTCGGGCACGTAATGCGTGAGTTAGTTTATCACAGCTTTCTACCGATTAGTCCGAAAATGGAACTTCGAGCATTTCGATGAGTTCGACCGTGCGGAGCATCTCACGTTGACGGCATCCGCGACCGTCGACCGAAGCCTCACCCATCTGGTTATCGTAAGGGTCCTCGCGCATGCCGTCGAAAGAGGGCTCAAACTCTGCCTGGAATCGATTGTTGGCCACCATACGCCACGGGTCGAGATTGCCAAAGTAGTGACGGCGGCGCCACTCCTCCCCCATCCTGCGAGCAGAAGATCCAAATGACACGTCGGCGTTGAGCCAACCGGTCTGCGGCGTATAGAACTCTGCCCAGTCGTGCGACCCCACCGAATCGGGCGCAACATACAGGCCGCTCTGCCAACGGGCAGGCACGCCCGCGATACGGCACATGGTGATAAACGTGAGCGCCATAACGCCGCAATCGCCGCGGAGCGAATGCACACAGTCATCAGCGATGGAGCCCAAAAGCAGGTACGGCGGCTGATAGCGATAATCGATATGCTGCGTTAGATAATCGTAGATAGCGCGGGCGCGGTCGAGCGGATCCTCGAGTCCGTCAACAACACTGGCCGTCAGCTGCTGCAGATACGGCGTAAATGCAATGTGTGGACGGTCCTCGGAAATATCCTCGGGCAGAGGCGCGTCCATACGCGGATGAACAGGAAGTGTGCCACCGTAGACATCACAATAAGCAGCATCGATGTGATAACGATAGGTCACCGAGAATGAGCGTTCACTCGAAGAAGACCACGAGGCGGTACGCGCCGGAGCGTTCGCGGGAGCAACAGCACCTTCCGGCGTCATGTCGAGAATCTCGACCCGAGACTGCTGACGGCAGGCAGCCGCGACGGGAAGCCAAGCGCAAACGGTCTCCCCCTCCAGAGCGCCGGGGACAGACACGGACGCTTTAAGCGTAATGACGCGAGCCAATCCGTTTTGCGACTCCATCTCCTTGAGCATCTCGTTGCGCAGTGCAATTCCGTCCGTAGGGTCGGGCCGCATGCCGGGGACCTCTTTGGGATATACGCGAAGCGAATCGAGGAAGTTGTCGAGAACGAACAGCTCGCCATCGATAAAGCGCCAGTCAATACGCTTGCGATCAATCAGGTCGTCAAACTGCTCCTCGGTAAACTCAGGCCACTCCTCGCGAATCATCGCAATAGCCCGAGCGCGCGACACCGAAAAATGAAGCGGCGTCTCAAGCATGCGATACCGCTCGGCACGAACGCAAGCCGCCAGCGAAGGCTCAGGATTCTGCCCCAAAAGGCGATCACAAGCCGCAGCAGCCTGCGTCAGATATCCGGCATCCTTGAGACGAAGAATCTCGGGCGGCAGTCCAATATCGAGATGACGAAAATCATCACAGCAAACATCAACAGAGCAACCAACAGGGCCCTCGTCAACAACCTTCCCATCCGAAGGCAGCACATTAATAACAGCCATACCAAAACTCCAAGCCACTAGAATCCTTGAAGTCCATTGTAACGAGATAAAAAGAAAGCCCCAACAAGGGAGCCATCAGCACCGCCGAACGGTAGTCAAATAATGAATTCCGCCCAGTAACCCTGTAGCGAGTTAACAAAGGAGGCCCCGTTCACCCGGAGCTTTTCCCATTGCGCGACTTCTGGCAAAGCCAGTAGCCATCTTAATTCAGACTCGTAACCCTGCGGCGTTAAACGAAGGAAGCCCCGTCCCCCGGAACTGTTTCCTTGGCGCGACTTCTGGCAAGGTCAGGTGAGCGCAAAGGAAACAGTGTAGGGAGACGGGGCTTCCGGCGGGAAGTTTAGCGACGCTTACGCCTTGTTGACGGAGCCAAACTCCTCCATGAGCTCCTTGGTGCGGGCAACGATGTTGTCGCGACCAGGCTTGAGGAGCTTGCGGGGGTCAAAGCCCTTGCCCTGCTGATCCTTGCCGGCCTCGATGTACTCGCGGACGCCCTTGGCGAAGACGAGCTGCAGGTCGGTGTTGACGTTGATCTTGGAGATGCCCAGGGAGATGGCCTTCTTGATCTGATCCTCGGGGATGCCGGTGCCACCGTGCAGGACGAGGGGCAGGTCGCCGGTCTGAGCCTTGATCTCGCCCAGGCGCTCGAAGGAAAGGCCAGCCCAGTCAGCGGGATACACGCCGTGGATGTTGCCGATGCCGCAGGCGAGGAAGTCGACGCCCAGGTCAGCAATCTGCTTGCACTCAGCAGGATCAGCGAGCTCGCCGCTGGAGGTCACGCCGTCCTCGGTACCGCCGATGCCGCCGACCTCGGCCTCGATGGACATGCCCTTGGAGTGAGCAAGCTCAACGAGCTCCTTGGTGCGGTCGAGGTTAAGCTGGAAGGTCTCCTCGTGAGAGCCGTCATACATGATGGACGTGAAGCCGGCCTCGATGCACTTGAAGCAGTCCTCGTAAGAACCGTGATCGAGGTGAAGGGCGACGGGAACGGTAACGCCCGTGGCCTCGACGGCAGCCTTGACCATGTCGGCGCAGACCTTGAAACCGCCCATCCACTTAGCGGCACCAGCGGTGCACTGAAGGATCAGCGGAGACTTGGCCTCCTCGGCGGCCTGGAGAATAGCCAGGGTCCACTCGAGGTTGTTGGTGTTGAAGGCACCGAGACCATACTTGCCGGCCTCGGCCTTCTTGAGCATGTCTGCTGCGTTGACGAGCATAAAAGAAACCTCCTGTAAGGTTGCTCCGATAACGCCTGAGATTTTACCACGGCGCACCCGACCATAAACGTTCGTTTGTTCACGAATATCGTCCAAACAGACTTTTTTGACCGTTTGCCCTACGGAATCGACCCGTTGGGGAAAAATAGCTTGACGATTGAGTGCTCTTCGTGGTTCGAAAGACGGCTTCGAGCCTACATCTGCATAAACGGATTCTGCATAAGTTCGCGCGCCATCGTGGTCGAATCGCCATGGCCCGTCAAGCAAACGGTATCGGGCGGAAGCGTCTTGGCAAGTTTGGAGAGCGAGCGCATAATCGCCGCCTCGTCACCGCCGGAAAGATCGGTACGACCGTGGCTGCCCGGGAAAAGCGTGTCGCCCACAAAGGCGATGTTCCCCTGCTCGGTCGCGGCGAACAGGACGATGCCGCCCGGCGTATGCCCCGGCGTCTCGATCACCTGCAGGCAGATATCGCCCAATTCAATCGTATCGCCCTCGGCAAGCAGCCGCGTCGGCTCGCCCGGATCGGGCGTCTCGATGCCCCACATGGCGCGCTGCTCCTCGATATTTGAGCGAGGTACCGTCACGTCCTTAGCGCACAACTCATATAGTGCGCCGTCGCCAACGACAGCTCGAACCCCGGCGACCCCGCCAAGATGGTCGGCATGACCGTGCGTGCAGACAGAGCCGAGTACGCGAACCTCGGGATGCGCGGTGCGGATATGCTCCACAAGACGCTCGCCCTCCCACGCCGGATCGACGATTAAGCACTCGTCATTCGAAATCACGGCGTAACTGTTGGTCTGAATGGGGCCGTTGACGAGCGCCTCAATCGAAGCCGCACCTCGGGGTGTCAGGTCCAAAGTCATATCGCCCATGCGCATACCCTCCTTCTAAAATACGTTCGAGGCACCAAACGATGCCTCGAACGTAACCAATTATCTATGATGCTGAGAGGCTCTCGCACCTACACACGACGCTTGAGCTGAGCTCCGCCTTCGCCGGGCATAAGACGGCGAGCGTCGTAGACCGAATCGACACTGCTGATGGAAGCCAGCAGCGGATCCAGACCACTCGCGTCCGAGATCTCGACCATAAAGCGCAGGGTTGCAATACCCTCGCGGTTGGTCGACGTGGCGGCAGAAAGGATATTGCCGCCCGCATCGCCAATGGCAATGGTGACATCCTTGAGCAAGCCCATGCGGTCCAGACACTCGACCACGATCTCGACCTGGAAGAGGGTGTCGGCAGCGCCGTCCCACTCCACATCGATCATGCGCTCGGGATGTTCCATAAGACCCTTGACGTTGGGACAGTTGGCGCGATGCACCGAAACGCCACGACCGCGCGTGATGAAGCCGACAATGTCGTCGCCCGTCACGGGGTTGCAGCAATGAGCCAGACGGACCAGCAGGCCGCTGTTGCTCTCGCCCTTGACGATAATGCCGTTACTTGCGCTCTTGCCACGCTTTTGCGGCTTGCGGTTGGAGCCGCGGGCCGGCTGTTTCACGACCTCGGCGATAGCCTCGGCCTTGGTGAGCTGTTCCTCGGGCTTGGGGTCCAAGATTTGCTCGACCTTATTGCCCACAGCGCGCGGGGCAACCTTGCCGGCGCCGACGGCGGCAAACAGGTCCTCGAGCTGCTTGAAGTTAAACTGCTCTGCCACGGCATTGAGCGCACGCGTCGAACGCGGCGTAGAAATGCCATAGCCACGCTTACGCAGGTCCTTGGCCAGCATATCGCGACCGGTAGCAGCGTCGTCGTCCTTGGTCGCGGCGGCAAAGTAGCGACGGATCTTGGACTTGGCCGAAGGCGTCTTGACGATCTTGAGCCAATCACGCGACGGCTTGGAACTCTTGTTAGTCAGGATTTCAACGCGGTCGCCCGTCTTGATCTCGTGCGTGAGCGGGGCCACCGCACCGTTGATCTTAGCGCCGACGCAGTGGTTTCCCACCTCGGTGTGAACGGCGTAGGCAAAGTCGAGCGGCGTGGAGCCGGCACGAAGCGCCATGACCTCGCCCTTGGGCGTAAAGACGAAGATCTCCTGATCGAAGAGGTCGACCTTCAGCGAGTGCAGGTATTCCTTGGCATCGGTGATCTCGTCGGAAGCCGCCCAATCGAGCGAATGTTTGAGCCAGTTGATCTGGTCGTCCAAACGTTGAGCGTCATTGGTCTTGGAAGCAGACGATCCGCCCGACTTCTTATATAGCCAGTGGGCGGCAATGCCGTACTCGGCCTGCTCATGCATCTCGTAGGTTCGAATCTGAATCTCGAGCGGACGGGCCGTGGGGCCGATAACCGTCGTATGGAGCGACTGGTAGTTATTGACCTTGGGCATGGCGATATAGTCTTTAAAGCGACCGGGCATGGGGTGCCACAGCGTATGCACCGCGCCGAGCGTGGAGTAGCAATCGCGCACCGAATGCGTGATGACGCGCAGTGCCACCAGGTCGTAGATCTCGGAAAATTCCTTGCCCTTGCGCTTCATCTTTTGGTAGATGGACCAATAGTGCTTGGAGCGGCCGTTGATCTGGAAGTCCTCCAGACCAATGCGGTTGAGTTCATCGGTAAGCGTCTTGATGGTCTCGGCAAGATAGCGCTCACGGACCTCGCGCGACTCCGCCACCATGCGCGCGATGCGCTGGTAGGCATCGGGCTCCAGGTAGAAGAAGGACAGGTCCTCGAGCTCCCACTTAATAGAGCTCATGCCCAGGCGGTCGGCCAGGGGCGCATACACGTCCATGGTCTCGCGAGCCTTAAACAGGCGACGGTCCTCACGCAGGGCTGCAAGGGTACGCATGTTGTGCAGGCGGTCGGCAAGCTTAACGATGATGACGCGGATGTCCTTGGACATGGCGAGGAACATCTTGCGCAGCGTGAGGGCCTGCTTCTCGTCCATGCTGTCGACTTCGATGTTGGTGAGCTTGGTCACGCCATCGACGAGCTCGGCCACCGTATTGCCAAACAGGCCGGAAACATCGGCGAGCGAGGTCTCGGTATCCTCGACGGTATCGTGCAGCAGCGCGGCACACACCACATCGCAGTCCATCTTGAGATCGGCCAAAATGATGGCAACCTCGACGGGATGGTTGATGTACATCTCGCCCGAGCGGCGCTTTTGGTTGCAGTGCTTCTCGGCGGCAAAGCAATAGGCCTGCTCAACCTTAGAAAAGTCGTCCTCATTCATATATTTGAGGCACAGGCGCTCCAGCTTGTCGTAGCTGTCCGCCATAATCTCGGGCGGCAGCTCATCGGCATGCTTATAGTGCTCCATCTCCGAAAACGGCTGGAGGGTGGAATCATGGGCGGTACGGGCTGCGGCATCCATCGAGGTCCCCTTCCCCTAGGCCCGCGGTACGATCGGGCGGTTAACTTTGGCTAGCATATCAGAAGCACACGAATCGAGCGCCCAACTCCGAAAAGCCGAAAACTCCATGCGCGAGCGCAAGCCCTCCAAATAGCGAATTGACCTGCTCAATTGCACGCGACCGGGGTTTTCGGCCATCGCGATGCGACGGGTGTCGTCAAACCCCGAAACGCGACAGAAACCAAGCTCTTCGAAGATTCCCAGGCCGCTTTCCACCGAACGCTCGTCGACCGGCGTGCGGGCATCGATGGCAAGGCACATCTGCGCGATGTCGATATCGCTCGCGCTAAAGGAATCGTCCCCGGTTTTGCCGCGGTTGGAGCGCCACATGGTCTGCAGCGCGCGATAGAGCGTGACGAGTTCGTCGCGCTCGGGCGCATAGCAGTCGAGCAGGCGCTCGTTAATGCGGGCGTCGCGCGACGAATAGAGCAGATGGATCACGGCGGGCTGGCCATCGCGGCCGGCACGTCCGCTCATCTGGTTGAACTCGATGGCGCCAAACGGCATGTGGTACAGCACGACATGGCGGATATCGGGCAGGTTGACACCCTCGCCAAAGGCGGAGGTCGAAACGATGCAGCTGAGGCTTCCGTCTCGGAATGCTTCCTCCACGCGACGGCGATCGGAACGCGCAAGCCCCGCGTTATAGAACGCGATATGGGTTGCGCAATCGGGCACACGCTTGCGCAACGTCTTGGCGAGCGCCACGGACTGGTCGCGCGAATTGACGTAAATGACGGTCTTCTCCCCCGTCGCCACGATCGACACCAAACGGTTCTCGCGGCTCGCAAGGTCGCGGTCGTCCTCGAGCTGCAGGTTCTCGCGCACCGTCTCGTCGACCACCGTGCGAGTGATCGGCAACATGCGGGCAAGCTCGGCCACGACCGGAGCCGTCGCGGTGGCCGTCGCAGCCATAACGACCGGGTCGCCCAGGGCTTTGAGGATATCGGGCATGTCGAGATAGGCGCTGCGGTCGCCGCCCTTGGCAAGGCCGGCGTGGTGCGCCTCATCGATAACGACAAAGCCGATGCGGCCCGAACGCGCGAAGCGGTCACGGTGGATAGACAGGAACTCGGGCGTCGTGAGCACGATACCGGTGCGGCCCGAAGCTAGACCGGCGAACGCGTCATCGCGTGCGGCCTCCACGGTCTCGCCGGTCAGCACGCCAACGCCAATGCCGAGCGCTGCCATCGTCGACGAGAGGTGATAGGCCTGGTCGGCAACGAGCGCACGCAGCGGATAGACAAAGATGCTCGCACGCCCGCGAAGCACCGCCTCACGCGCGGCATGCACATGAAAGATGAGCGACTTGCCGCGCCCCGTTCCCATAACGGCCAGAACACTTTGGTGATCGGCCAGGGCATCAAGCGCCTCGACCTGCGCGCGGTGCGGCTGGTTCGAGCCGATAAAGCTATGGATAAGCGAGCGCGTCAGCTCGGTATAAGAAAGCTGGGCGAGCGTCTCGCGCTTGCGCGACTCCAGGCGCAGGCCGGAATCAGCCGGCTGCACGCCACGACGAAGCTCGCATGCCGGATCGTTGACGCTGGGCAGCGTGGTATCGCGGACCAGAACATCCTTAATCATGAGCTTGGGCTTCACACGACCCTGCCAATGCTCGGCAACGGCCTCGAACACCAAGTCTACGGCGCTGTCGCAATTGATAAGCCTGTCGATCTGCGGTACACGAAACATGATGGCCGGCACACTCGCGGCGCCATCGGTCGCCACAAAGCGCATGTGCTCGCCGGTTTTGCCCACCACGGCGCGATCGCACATCGTCACGCCCTCGACGGCCAGCAGCGGCACCTTGTTGCCCTGGCCAAACGGCTCAAGACGGGAAATCTGCTCTATAGTCTCGATATTCAGCTCGGAAAGGTCGACCGTGGCGGCAACCTCGTCGATGTCTTCAAAGTCCTCGGCGGGAATCTCCGATAGCACGGCGGAAAGGCGACGACGGAATTCATCGAGCTTGGATGCCTCGATGGTCACACCCACCGCACCGGCATGTCCGCCGCGACGAATCAGCAGGTCAGAACAGCGCTCGACGGCGTCAAACAGGTTAACTTTGCCCACCGAGCGACCAGAGCCGCGCGCGATACCGTCCTCGATCGAGAACAGCAGCGCCGGCACGTGATAGCGGTTGGTCAGGCGGCTTGCCACGATGCCCTTGACACCCTCGTGCCAGCCTTCGCCGCCCACGACGATCGCGCGTCCGCCGTCATAGGTCTCCTCGACCTTTGCCATGGCATCGCGCGTGAGCTCCGCCTCGATCTCACGGCGCTGGCGGTTGATTTCCTCGAGCTCAGCCGCCAGCGCGCTTGCTTCGATGGGATTGTGGGCAAGCAGCAGGTCGAGCGCCAGCTTGGGATCGGCCATGCGACCGGCAGCGTTTAAGCGGGGGATGAGCGAGAATGACAGGCCATCCGCCGTAATGCTCGAAAGGTCCGCCTTGGCGAGCGCGGCAAGCGCGATATAGCCGGGGCGAGCGGTTACGCGCATCTGCTGGATGCCCTCGGCAACCAGCGCGCGGTTCTCGGGCGTGAGCGGCATCATGTCGGACACGGTGCCCAGCGCCGCGACCTCGATTAGCGAACGCCAATACGACGGCTTGCCCAGGCGCTCACCCAGGACTTGCACCAGCTTGAGCGCCACACCAGCACCGGCAAGCTCGCGCGAGGGGCCCTCGTCTTCGAGCTTGGGGTCGGTCAGGGGCACACCCTGCGGCACCTGGTCGGAGGGCTCGTGATGGTCCGTGACCACCAAATCGATCCCCAGGCTCTCCAGATAGGAAACCTCTTCCTTGGCGGCAATGCCGTTATCGACGGTCACGATCAGCTGGGGGCGAGCGAGCTCGTTAACGCGGTCGAGTGCCGCGCGCGAAAGACCGTAGCCCTCATCAAAGCGATGCGGAATAAACGGCGTGACATCGGCGCCAAACGTGCGCAGCGCCTCGGTCAACAGGCAGGTCGACGTAATACCGTCAACGTCAAAATCGCCAAAGACTGCAATGTGTTCGTGGTTGCGAATAGCGCGCTCGACGCGGTCGGCAACGACCGACATGCCCGAGATAATGAGTGGGTCGGCCCAGTCGCGATCGAGCGAAGGTGTCAAAAACAATTGGCCCTCTTTGATGGAGCCAATGCCGTGCGCGACCATAATGCGCGCCACCAGCCCGGGAATGCCCAGACCAGCCGAAAGCTCCTTTTCGAGCTCGGGGTTTTGCTGAGCGACCGCCCAGCGATGCGTCGTCTTAAGCGATGACATAGGCACCCACCCCTGATAGGGGCAGGTCGCCGCGATACCTCTCACGGTTCATAGCGATGAGTCCTCTGTGTATGCCCGCTTCGGCAGGCAGATCTGTTGAACGGATTTATTATACCGTGCAGCGCGGACGCAAAACGCCGCGGTGCGCCGCGGTTTCGGCAAACGATGGCGGTAATGCCCTCGAAATAATCGAGTGTTTCAGCCGCACGGACGCATACGAGCGTCTAGCATATCCATACAAACGAGTTCGCGGATAAAGGGAGTCACGGGACATATGAAGCAATGGGCTGGACTGGGAAAGTTCCTCGCGGGGCATATGCAGATCATCGTTCCGATTTGCGTGGCGCTCGGCGTGCTCTTTCCCCAGCAGATCGGCGTGCTCAAGCCCATTGTTCCCGCCCTCTTCGCCTTTATGACGTTTCAGGGCGCGCTCAGCAACACCTTTCACCAGGTAGCCGAGGTGTTCCACCGTCCGCTGCACCTGATTCTGGCGCTGCTGGTCTCGGCAGTGCTTATTCCCATCGCGGCGTATGCCATAGGGTCACTCTTCTTTGGCTCCAACCCCAACCTTGTCTGCGGCATCGTGCTCGAGTACAGCGTGCCCGTGGCCGTCACCGCTTTTATGTGGATCAGCATGTTCGGCGGCAACGGCCCGCTCGCGCTCACCATCATCCTGACGTCCTCGGTTATCTCCCCTGTGACGATTCCGCTCACGCTTAAGCTCTTGCTGGGTGCCACCGTCTCGATCGATGTGCCGAGCATGATGCAGGACATGGCCTTTATGATCGCCATCCCCGCCGTGCTCGGCATCATGATCAACGAGCTCACGCGTGGATGGGGACACGAGAAGCTCTCCCCCGCGCTCTCACCCGCCTGCAAGTTCATGATGATGGGCGTTATCGCCTCCAACTCCACCGCCATGAGCGAGTACGTGCTGCACATGAACGCGGTGCGCCTGGAAGTCGCCCTCTTTATTTTGACCTTCGCCATCAGCGGCTTTGTCGTCGGTTTTCTGGTCGCCCGTGCGCTGCATCTGCCATATAGCGAGACGACTACCATGTGCTTTACCTGCGGCATGCGTAACATCTCTTCGGGCGCCGTCATCGCCACGCAATACTTTCCGGGCGAAGTCGTGTTTCCCGTCATGTGTGGAACGTTGTTTCAGCAGGTGCTCGCCTCGCTTATCGGGCATCTCTTTGAGCGTCTGACCGGCGAGGAGCGCGCCGCCCAGCGCAAGCGGGTCGAGGCCGGCCGCGATGCAATGGCGCGCTAAACCGTCCGCAGTGTGCGGGCGCTCACTTTACGATGCGAGCGTTTCCAGATGCGCACGCAGGCGCTCAGCATCGACATCGAGCGTTGTCTCGGCATTGACCTGGGCCAAACGATAGCCGACAAAGTAGGGCGAAACCACCCAACGCGGCAGCGCCTTGGCAATGGTCCGACCGCCCAGGTGATAGAAGAACAGGTTGTACGACTCTGCGCGACCACCGTGGTGCTCGTTCAGGATATAGCGCAGAGCTACCTGGATCGCATCGGCGAAGAGATCCGCCTCGGCTTGGTCTCTCATGTCATCGCTGGCAGCGATTCCCTGCGGGGCTGAAACGTTGATCTCAAAGAACCCCATGATGGGTTCGGTTGAGATGTTGACCGAGATCCTCCCCTGTTGCCAGACATTGATGCCTTCGAAATTGGCAGAAGTCAGCGAAGTGTAGCCGTCTTCCTGCTCCAAACCCACAATCTGCATGTGCGGATGAACGAGACTACCGCCCGAGAGCGGGCCCTTGTTCTTGTACATGAGCACGCTTCGATACTGCTGCGAATCGATCGTCTGCTGCCAGCAATCCAGAGCAAACCGCATAACATGATGCAGCTCGTCCGGCGCATAGGTCACCAGGTCGGCATCGTGATCGGCCGACTCAATCAGCACGGTTTGACGGGTGGCACGCAGGGTCTTGAACTTATTCTCGAGCCAAATGCAGTCACCGTCGCGCTGGATGATGTTGGTGAGCCCCTCCGTGTTGCAAAAGGGACACGCAGTACCGGGGCGACGGTTGTCGTCGGGCTTGCCGCTCGCCTGTTGAACGTCAAATACCAGCGCCACGGGCTACACCTCCAGCGGTACGATCCTTGTGCCATGGAGCTCGGAGACACCCAATGCCGCCGCAACCGCATCACGGTTGGCCGTGGAAATGCCGCCGCCGGGAAGGATGGTCAAGCGGTCGCCCGCATACTCGATTAGGCGAGCCAGGTGATCGAAGTTGTCCTCAATCGGCGTGCCGGCCGCGCCACCATGCGTCAGGATGCGCGTAACGCCGCAGTCGGCAAGCGTGTCAATCGCATCGAGCTGAGCCTCGGGCGAGAGCTGGTCAAAGGCCATGTGAAAGGTAATGTCGCTGGGCCCGCGCTTGCACTCCTCGGTCGCGCAGCCCGCAGCCATCACGAGGGCGCCGAGTGTAAGTTCATCGAGCGCCCATCCGCCGGCACAAGGCTTGCAGCAGCCAAAGACCAAGCCGTCGGCGCCGGCGCTCACGGCAAGACCCAAGTCCATCTCCATCATGCGCAGCTCGTCCTGGTTGTAGTGAAAGTCGCCGCCACGCGGACGGATCATGCACATCACCCGTGAATCGTGCTCATGGGCATAGTTAACCGTAGCGCTGATAACGCCGGCCGAGGGCGTGGTACCACCGACGGCAAGGTTGTCGCACAGCTCAATGCGTCTTGCACCGGCATCGATAGCCGACGGCACCCGCTCAAAGTTCTCAGCACAAAACTCGTACAGCATAGATAGACCCCCAAAGACAGCAGATGTTTTCCGACGGGCATTGTCACACATCCCAATGAAGTTGCGGTGGAATAGGGACTGTTTTGGCGTCTAGCGCCCCCATTTAGTCCCTATTTCACCGCAATTTAAAAGGGGGCGCTGACCGGGTTGGTCAGCGCCCCCTTTGTTGAATGGATTAACCGCCCAGATAGGCCTTGCGGACGTTGTCGTCGTGCAGGAGCTCTTGGCCGGTGCCGGTCATGGTGATCTTGCCGGTCTCGAGCACGTAGCCGCGCGTGGCGATCGAGAGCGCCATCTGCGCGTTCTGCTCGACCAGAAGCACCGTGGTGCCGGCCTTGTGCAGGTCCTCGACAATCTGGAAGATCTGCTCAATCAGAATCGGCGCCAGGCCCATGGAAGGCTCGTCGAGCATGAGCAGCTTGGGGTTGCTCATAAGGGCGCGGCCCATAACGAGCATTTGCTGCTCGCCGCCCGAAAGGGTGCCGGCGACCTGGCGACGGCGTTCCTTCAAGCGCGGGAACTGCTCGTAGACGCGCTCGAGGCCCGGAGCAACCGTGGACTTGGGCTGCGTGTAGGCGCCCATCTCCAGGTTCTCCTCGACCGTCATCTGCAAAAAGGCGCGACGGCCCTCGGGGACCTGAGCCAGGCCCTTGCCCACCAGCTTGTCGGCAGGCGTATGGGTAATGTCCTCGCCCATAAACTTGATGGAGCCGGTCTTGGAACGCAGCAGGCCCGAGACGGTTTTAAGCGTCGTGGACTTACCGGCGCCGTTGGCACCGATCAAGGCCACGATCTCGCCCTCGTTAACGTTAAAGGAGATGTCCTTGATGGCGTGGATGGCGCCGTACCAGACGTTGATGTTGTAGACGGAAAGCATCGGCTCTGCCATTTAGTTCTCCCCCTTATCCTGCTTACCCAGATACGCCTCGATAACGGCGTCGTTGTTCTGGATTTCCTCTGCCGTGCCCTTGGCGATGACCTTACCAAAGTTGAGCACGCAGATGCCTTCGCAGATGTTCATGACGAGCGACATGTCGTGCTCGATGAGCATGATGGCGATACCAAAGGTGTCGCGAATCTTAACGATGTTCTCCATGAGTTCCGCGGTCTCGGACGGGTTCATGCCGGCGGCAGGCTCGTCGAGCAGCAGCAGTTTGGGGTTGGTGGCAAGCGCGCGGACGATTTCCAGACGACGCTGGGCGCCGTAAGGCAGCGAGCCAGCCTGCTCGTTTGCCAGGTGCTCCATATCAAAAATGGACAGCAGCTCCATGGCGCGCTCGTGGGCGGCCTTCTCGTGCTTCCAATACGTCGGCAGGCGCAGCACGCCCTCAAAGCCGGAGTAGCGCTCCTGGTTGTGCAGGCCGACCTTAACGTTATCCTCCACCGTCATGGTGTTGAACAGGCGAATGTTCTGGAATGTACGGGCAATACCCATGCGGTTGACCTGATAGACCGACTTGCCCGAGGTGTCTTCGCCGTCGAGCAGGATGGTGCCGTGCGTGGGCTGATACACCTTGGTGAGCAGGTTGAAGACCGTGGTCTTACCGGCACCGTTGGGACCAATCAGACCGGCGATCTCGGTCTTGCCGATAGTCAGGCTAAAGTCGTCGACTGCCTTAAGGCCACCAAACTCAATTCCCAGGTGGATGCACTCGAGTGCCGGGCGCTCGCCCAGGTCGCGGTCGGGAACGATGGCGCCAGAAGGATACGGGACCATCTTGCCCTTGTTGAACTCAAATTTACTGGGCATCGGCTGCCACCTCCTTCTTGGGAGCAAAGCGGTCCTTGACGCGGCCGAAGAACGCCTTGAGCTGCGGGTTATTGGTAAAGATCATTACCAGAATCAGAACGATGGCGTAGATAAGCATGCGGTAGTCCGAGAACTGACGGAGCAGCTCGGGGAGCACCGTGAGCAGCGCCGCGGCGATAACGGAGCCGCGCATGTTGCCCAGACCGCCCAGGACCACGAACACCAGAATAAGGATGGACGTATTGAAGTCGAACTTAGTGGCGGAAAGCTGCGAGAAGTTACCGCCGAACAGGGCTCCGGCAGCACCGGCGAGGGCAGCGGAAACCACAAAGGCGATCATGCGGTACTGAGTGACGGAGATGCCCACGGACTCGGCTGCAATCTTGTTATCGCGCACGGCCATGATGGCACGGCCGGTACGGCTGCGAACCAGGTTGAGCACGATCACGAGTGCGACCATGACCAGGATGGCACCGGCGAGGAAGGTCGAGTACGTCGACACGCCCGAGGCGCCCTGGGCGCCCTTGATGATGGCGGTGCCGTCCTCGAGCAGGTGCAGGTCGTCGATCGTGGAGTTACCCGTGATGTTAAAGATCACATGCAGGCCGCGGGAGTCGACGCCCACGATAAGGCAGGTGACGATCTCTTTGATGATCTCGCCAAAAGCCAGGGTCACGATGGCCAGATAGTCGCCGCTCAGGCGCAGGACCGGGATACCGATCAGGAAGCCCAGGATGGCGGCGGCGATGGCACCGACCACGATGCTGATGATAAGGCGCACCGGATCGGAGGGGACGGTGCTCTCGAGCGCGACGGCGGTGACGATTCCCGTGTAGGCACCGACACTCATAAAGCCCGCATGGCCCAGCGACAGGTCGCCCGCGATGCCGACGACGAGGTTGAGGGAAATGGCCATGACGATATAGGCCGTGATGGGAACCAGCTGACCGGCAATCATGCGCGGGATCATGTGATTCGACTGCATAAAGAACACGATGGCGAATGCCACGACGCACATGGCGTACGTGACAAAGTCGTGACGCGTCTGCTTGTCTTTAAGAAACTTCATAACGCTCACCTACACCTTCTCGGGGACGTACTTGCCCAAGAGGCCGGCAGGCTTGACGAGCAGGACGATGATCAGAACACCAAAGACGATGGAGTTGGCAAGGCTCGTGGAAATATAAGCCTGCGCCATCGCCTCGATGATGCCGATGAGAATACCACCGACAAAGGCGCCGGGGATGGAGCCGATGCCACCGAAGACGGCGGCGTCGAAGGCCTTGATGCCAGGCATGGCGCCCGTGGTGGGCTGCAACACCGGCGAGTAGGAGCACAGGAGCACGCCGGCGATGGCGGCAAGGGCGGAGCCGATGGCGAACGTCATCGAGATGGTGCGGTTGACGTTGATGCCCATGAGCTGAGCGGCGGCCTTGTCCTCGGACACGGCGCGCATGGCTTTGCCCATCTTGGTCTTACCTGTAAAGAACATCAGGCCGGCCATGATAACCAGGCAGGCGACGATGGTGACGAGCGAGACGGCGCTTACATTGAACTTGGCCAAGAACTCCGGCACCTGGAAGGTGACGAGCGAAGTGAAGTTCTTGGGCGTGGCGCCCCACAGAAGCTGCGCGGCGTTCTGCAGGAAGTAAGACACGCCGATAGCCGTGATCAGAACGGCCAGCGGGCCCGCCTGACGCAGCGGCTTATAGGCCAGACCCTCGATGAGAACACCGAGAACGGTACAGACCACACAAGAGAGAACTACAGATGCCCAGCCCGGGAGGCCGAGATACGACGTGGCGCAGAACGAGACATAGGCACCGACCATGATGACATCGCCGTGAGCAAAGTTGAGCATCTTGGCGATACCGTAGACCATGGTGTAGCCCAACGCGATGATGGCGTAGACGCTGCCCATGGACAGGCCGTTGACCAGGTATTGGATAAAGACCGTCATGTTCCACATCCCCCTTTCGAATAGGTTTCCAGTTAATGTATGAAACAGGGACGTTACACTGTCCCTAGATACCAAGCAAGCAGGGAAGGCCAAAACCTCCCCTGCTTGGGATCAAAACCGCTCTATGTAAGGCGGCCAATTAGGCCTGTACGTACTTGCCGTCGGTGATGACGTACGCCGTGGGCTCCTTCTGGACCTGGCCCTTATCGTTCCAGGTGAGCTTGCCGGTCAGACCGTCAACGGTAATCTTGAGCATAGCCTTGGACAGCTTCTCGGCGACCTCGGTCGGATCGGCGTCGACACCAAGACCGGCCTCCTTGACGGCCTCGGCCACCGCGTGCACGCCGTCGTAGGCGTCGGCGGCAAACTGGTCGGGGGTATCGCCGTACTTATCCTTGTAAGCGTTAACGAAGTCGGCGTTCTTCTCGTCGTCGGCGGAGAACGGGGTCATGAGCAGCAGACCCTCGGCAAGAGAGGTATCGAAGCCCTCAACGCCCAGGATGCCGTCCATACCGTCGCAGCCCATCATCTTGACGTCGTAGCCCATGTCCTTGGCGTTCTTGAGCAGGACGGACGCCGGCGTGTAGTAGATCGGCGCAAAGATCATGGTGGCGCCGGCCTGCTTGGCCTTGGTCAGCTGGTTGGTAAAGCTCGTGGCGGAGTCGTCCTTAAAGGTCTCCTCGTCAACAATCTCGAGCTTGGACTCAGCGGCCTGGGCCTTAAAGGAATCTGCGATGCCCGAAGAATAGGCGTCGCCGGAGTTATAGAACAGCACGAACTTCTCGTCCGCATACTTCTGCGCCAGGAACTTGGCAGCGTTGACACCCTGGTTGGGGTCGGTGAAGCAAACCTGGAAGACGCAATCCTTGCCGTCGGTGACGTCCTCGGAGGACGCGGACGGGGTGATCATGAACGTCTTGGGGTCGTTACCGCACTCGGCGGCAACGGCAACCGACGCACCCGTGGTGGTCGGGCCGACGAGGGCCTGCATGCCCCAGTCGAGCAGGGTGTTGAAGGCGTTGACGGCCTTCTCGCCGTCGGCCTGGTCATCCTCGGCCTTGCTGGCAAGCGGCAGCTCCTTGGTAGAGAAATCCTTGCAGCCAAGCTCGACACCCTGGGTAACGGACTTGCCGTAGGACGCGTTGGCGCCGGTCAGCGGGCCGATGGTGCCGATCTTAAACGAAGCGTCGCTCGAAGCGGAACCGCTGTCGCCGCCGTTGGAGGAGCAACCAGCTAGAATGGACATCGCCCCCAGACCTGCTGCGCTCGCGATAACGCTCCTGCGATTCATAACAGGGTTCAATGACTTACCGGTGAGGCTCGACATGCGGCTCTCCTCTCAAATCTCGTCGGGTTTCGGTTACCCGACAGGCCATCCTTCGCCGTGTTCGGCGTTCGCAAAATACTAGACGCTTTAGTTAAGGAAAGTGGCGATTATTTCAACTTTTCTTTGGATTTGTTCATTTATCCATAATTCTGCGTATTTCTATTACTTTATGCAGTAATGCCACTTTATTGTGTGAAAGTAATGTTTCCGTTCTGTTACATGCGTCCCTGCCCTGAATAAAACGGCCTCACCGGTCGCGCATTATGCGCACTTAGGCGGCGATGTACTTGCCGTCCTGGATCACATAGGCTGTGGCGGGCTTTTCGACCTGGCCCTCGTCATTCCACGTCAGCTCGCCTGTCAGGCCCTCGATCTTGATCTTGCGCATGGCCTTGGCAAGGTCGCCGGCAATGTCGGCACCGTCGGCCGAAATGTCAATCCCCGCCCTATCGATAGCCTCGGCGATGGCGTGGACGCAATCGTAAGCGTCGGCGGCAAACTGGTTGGGCGTCTCGTCGTAGGCATCCTTATAGGCCTTGACGAAGTCGGCATTCTTCTCATCGTCAGCCGAAAACGGGGTCATGAGCAGTACGCCCTCGGCAAGAGAGGTATCGAAGCCTTCCACAGAGAGCAGGCCGTCCATGCCGTCGGTACCCATGAGGGTCATGTCGTAGCCCATGTCCTTGGCGTTCTTGAGCAGGACGGACGCCGGCGTGTAGTAGATCGGCGCAAAGATGAGCGTGGCGCCGGCCTCCTTGGCCTTGGTGAGCTGGTTGGTAAAGCTCGTGGAGGAGTCGTCCTTAAAGGTCTCGGTATCGACGATGTCGAGCTTGGACGCCTTGGCCTGCTCGGCAAAGGCGTCGGCAACGCCCGAGCTATACGTATCGCCGGAGTTGTAGAACAGGGCGATCTTGGCATCCGCGTACTTCTCGGCCAAGAACTTCGCGGCGCTGGCGCCCATGGTGGGATCGGTGAAGCAAACCTGAAAGACCGTGGTCTTATCCTTAGTGACGTCGAGCGACGAGGCCGAAGGCGTGACCATGAGCATATCGTCGGCGATCTCGCCCGAGACGGCGACGGCAGCACCAGTGGTGACCGGACCGACGAGCGCCTGCATGCCCCAATCGCACAGGGTATTGAAGGCGTTGATGGCCTTCTCGCCGTCGGCGACGTCATCCTCGGACTTAAGCGAGAGTTTGAGGTCCTTGGTCGAGAAGTCCTTGGCGGCAAGCTTGGCGCCCTTCTCGGCCGAGACGCCATAGGTTGCCGCGGCGCCGGTCAGAGGGCCGATGACACCGATCTTGAAGGTCTTGCCGTCATCGGCAGAGCCGCCGTCCGAGCTACCCGACGAGCAACCAGCAAGTGCGCCGGTGCTGCCGAGCGCCGCGGCACCGGCGAGAAAGTTCCTACGACTGAGCGTGCTGTTGATGTTGAACATGGTGTCCCCCTTTTTTTCGCTGGCCGCAGCGCGGCCGTCTTGCGGTACGGGGCAAACCTTATGGCGCAAACGTTGACAGTTTGTTACGGAGATCCGTTTGTAGCGAGCATGTTTCCAATGTTTCCGCAGCGTTTCGGGGGTGCCGTTTTGTGCGACTCCTGTTGCCTGGCGAGCACGCGCCCTCGGTTCACGCTAGAATGCACTCAACCTTTAAGCGGTTAATCCATCCATAAGATGCACGAAGGAGCTATCTATGAGCGAACCCCTGCGCACCGTGAACGTCGGCCTCATCGGTCTGGGAACCGTCGGCGGCGGCGTGGCCCGTCTGATCAAGAGCCACCACGATGAGTACCTGGCCGCCTACGGCATCGACCTTAAGCTGACCCGCGCCTGCGCGCTTGCCTGGGAGCAGGCCGAAGCCGCCGGTATTGAGCGCGAGGTCTTTACGAGCGACTGGCACGACGTCGTCACCGACCCCGCCGTCGATATCGTCGTCGAGCTCATCGGCGGCGAGCACCCTGCGACCGAAATCTTCACCACCGCCTTCGAGAACGGCAAGCACGTCGTCTCTGCCAACAAGGCCCTGCTGGGCCGTCATGTCGAGACGCTCGCCGAGAAGGCGCGCGCGTGCGGCGTGCAGATTAAGTGCGAGGCCAGCTGCGGCGGTGGCATCCCCATTGTCAGCACGCTCGAGCACGACCTGGTGGGCAACAAGATCCTGACCATCGCCGGCATTCTCAACGGCACCACCAACTACATCCTGTCGCGCATGGACGCCGAGGGCGCCGATTACGCTGACGTGCTCGCCGACGCCCAGGCAAAGGGCTATGCCGAGGCCGACCCGTCCGCCGACGTCGACGGCTTCGACGCCGCCAGCAAGACGGCAATCCTCGCTTCCATCGGCTTTGGCACCCGCGTGACCACCGACGATGTCTACCAGCAGGGTATCCGTACCATCGGCGCCGAGGACATTGCCCAGGCCCGCGAGCTCGGCTACACCATCAAGCTGCTGGGCATCGCACGCAACACCGAAGTCGGCGTCGACGTCCGCGTGCACCCCACGCTCATCCCGGCAGACCATATGCTCGCCAAGGTCAACGGCGCCATGAACGCTGTCTACGTGGTAGGCGACGCCGTGGGCGAGACCATGTTCTACGGTGCCGGCGCAGGCTCCTTCCCCACCGCGAGTGCCGTCGTGGGCGACATCCTGTCGCTCTCCGAGCAAATCAGCCGCGGCGTGGCTCCGCTGCCCGAGATTGAGCCCTATGGTCACAACCTCGCCTTTAAGCCCATGGACGAGCTCCAGACCAAGTACTATGTGCGCCTGAAGGTCGCCGACCGCGTGGGCGCCCTGTCCGAGACGGTCGACATCTTTGCCAAGCACAACATCTCGATCTCGCTCATCAACCAGGTCGAGGACGGCAAGTCGGGCGTCAGCGATGCCTGCTCGGTCATCTTCCTGACGCACCGCGCGCTCGAGAAGGACGTCCAGGCTGCCGCCGCCGAGCTTGCCAGCGTGGACTGCGTGGCCGAGGTCGCCAACGTCCTGCGCATCGAGGACGTCGAGGCATGGACCGAAGGCGTTATGGCCAACTAGTTCGGTTTACACCCTGCAACGCATTTGCTCGAAGGGCTCCCGTCTGGTCTTGGACGGGAGCCCTTTTTACTTGCACGCTCGGAGGGCATTGATGCGATCCGCGTTTGAACAATTTGACCGTTCGGTGTCAACCAGGGATACCGCTCACCGATAAGCAGGCATGTTTGTTTTTGTCCGCCGCTATCCTGTGCTGCGTACGTCCACCCCGAAGAATGGAGACACCATGTTGCTCGAGGGTAAGAAAGCAATCATCACCGGAGGCACGCGCGGTATCGGCTATGCCATCGCCTGCCGCTTTATCGAGGAGGGCGCCGCCGTCACCGTCTTTGGCTCGCGCCAGGAGACTGCCGACGCAGCCGTCGAAAAGCTCGCCAGCGCCTACCCCGAGGCCAAGGTCTGGGGTCGCTCCTGCGATCTCACCTCGCTCGAGGCCGTGACTGAGGCCTTTACGCAGGCTGCAGCCGACATGGGCGGTCTCGATACGGTCGTCAACAACGCCGGAATCTCCCAGCGCTGGCCCCTTTTGGACTACACGGCCGAGGAGTTCGCCAAAGTTATGGACCTCAACGTCGTCGCCGTCTTTAATGGCCACCAGGCTGCCGCCAAGATCATGACCGAGGCCGGCCACGGCGGCACCATCACCACCACGAGTTCGATGGTCGCCAAGTACGGCCAGCCCTCCGGCGTCGGTTACCCCACGTCCAAGTTTGCCGTCAACGGTATGGTCCAGTCGCTCTCGCGCGAGCTCGCCCCCATGGGCATTCGCGTCAATGCTGTCGCACCTGGCGTAACCAAAACCGACATGGTCGCCAACCTGCCCGAAGAGGTTATTAAGCCCATCATAGCCACCATTCCGCTGGGTCGCATGGGCGAGCCCGAGGACGTCGCCGACGCCTTTGTTTTCCTGGCGAGCGACATGTCCTCCTACGTCACGGGCGCCGTGCTCCCCGTCGACGGAGCCGCCCGCTCCTAAGGAGCCACAAGCTTTGGCTTCAAGCCTCAACATAGCCCAACCAACAGGGCGCGCCGTCTGCATCAACTGCAGACAGCGCGCCCTGTTCTGCTTGTAAGGGAAACTGCGCCCCGTTTCGAACGCCGATTCTGGGACACCGTTTCCGCAACGGGTCTCTCGCGGAAGCTACATCCCAATCTGGACATCCATTCCGGGACACAGTTTCCCGAAGGGCGGTTGAGTCATGCCATCCTAATCAAAACGAGACTGTATAGCTCCCCTAAGATGACCAGCTCTCATGCTAGAGCAAGCGCATCAGGCAGCACGACCGCTCGCCGACATGCAATTTGTTGCACAGTAAAATCGGCTAGTGGCACCCTTATCCTTTATTTAGCGTATAGGGTCAAGGAAGGGAGAATATCATGCCAAGACGGCAAACACCGCTCGAGGTCATGTTCTCCCTGTTCAAGACTTCATTTACCCTGAGCCATCGCGCGCTTGCTGAACTGTTACTATCCGATCTGCCGTTAACAAATGGACAGCCTACCGCCCAAATGGCACAGGATACCAGCTGGCTTTCGCGCACGATTGTGCACTCGCAGCCGAGCTCCCTAGAAGATCGCTACTTTGCCGACTGGTCCTGCGCATCGAATCAAATCCTGCACAAGCTACAGGAAAAAGGGTATTCGAACGCCGACATCTATACCATGATTGCGGCAGCGACTGACGCGATGGCTCAAGCGCTCAGTGCCTGTGGGCGTAATGGGCTCCTTTACCGGAACGCCGCCTCGCGCCTCGTCAGCTGCCAGCCAGACAAAGATGACAGGGCTCTTATCTCAATCACGCTCGTTGTTTCGACCGCCTGTTGGTGCGATCCGGCCCGTGCTATCGCGTACATCAGGAACCGCTTTGAATTCGCAGGGAATGCCAGGTCGTTTACCCCCTCAAGTATTTCTTTCTGTCCATGCGATTTAAAACAAACGGGCACCGAACATGCGATCGTCCTTATCAGGATCGATAACGAACTCGTCATCGGCGGCCCTTATGTCATTGAGCCTTCTGCCATGGGCTCCATCATCGGAGCGCTCGCACTCGAAGACGGCGCTGTCACCGATGTTGGGCTGGATGTCTCCGCCAGGCATCTCCGTATCTTCGCCGAGAACAATGCTTGGTACGCACAAGACCTCGGTTCGACCAACGGCACGCATCTGATTCGAACAGCCGACAACAACGAACTCGACATCAGCTCCGGAGCGCCCGCCCAGCTGTACCCCGGCGACATCCTGCGCCTGGGTCTCAGCACCACTTTTGCCGTCGTAACAACGACGGCTATCTTAGCAAATCAACATTACTAACCATGGAAACAAGGTGACTATGAGCATCACGGATGTCATCAAATATGAGGGCAATAACCAAACTTTTATCTGGAAACACCCCTCAGAAGACTTCAATACGGGCTCGCAACTCATTGTTCACGAGACCCAAGAAGCAATTTTCTTCCTTAATGGACAGGCCCTGGATTCGTTTGGACCAGGCAGGCATGAACTTGAGACTCAAAATCTACCGTTACTGAACGGCATTTCGAAGATAACGACCGGTGGTGTCAGCCCGTTTCACTCAGAGGTCTACTTTGTTAACCTCATCGAGCAAATGGGCATCCGCTGGGGAACCAATTCCAAGATTCAGTTCATGGAACCGACTTATGAATTTCCGCTCTCGCTCGGGGCGTCCGGAGAGATGGCTCTTGCTGTAAAAGAGCCCCGCAGGCTCCTTCTCAAGCTTGTTGGAACCGAAGCTTTGCTCTCCCAGGACAAGCTGATCAGTTATTTCAAAGCTTTCCTGCAAACTCGAATAAAAACTCATCTTGCACAAGTAATTACCGAACAAAAACTCTCCATTTTCGAACTTGATGCACACCTTGAAGAGTTATCCGACTCGCTTAAGAACAAGCTGCTTCCCGACTTTGCCGCATACGGTCTCTCATTAACGCAAATGCTGGTCACCGCCGTCGTCAAACCCGAAGGTGATCCGGTATACGAGAAGTTTAAGGACCTCCATTTCAAGCAATATGCCGACGTACGCGAAGCACAGATAAAACAACAGGTCAGCATTATCGAACAAGAAACTGCGGCGCAGCGCACCGTAATCTCCGCAAAAGCACGCGCAGAACAGCGGCAAATCGAGGGCTATACCTATCAACAGGAACGCAGCTTCGATGTTGCCGAAAAGATGGCCCAAAACGAAGCGACTGGCGAATACGCAAACATGGGAATTGGCCTGGGCGTAATGGCCGGTGTCGGCGGGACCATGGGGTCAGTTATGACCGATGCACTCTCACAAGCGACTGGCACGTCTGCGACGCAGCCCATCCCTACGAATACCAATTCGCAGCAAAGTGCTGCAAGGTTCTGTTCCGAGTGTGGATATCGCTTCTCTGGAACCGAGAAGTTCTGTCCCGAGTGCGGAGCACGGAGGTCATAATGAAGAACACACAGGCATATATTGCAGCAACCCCCGTAGCCCTCTTCATAGTTATCGAAAGCGTGGCCGTACTTTTATTTGGACCCTCAACTACCTTTTGGATTGAGAGCGCATTCTCTTTGGTTGCGCTCTCCTTGTTGGTCGCAGTCCTCCTTTATGACCCCGCAAAGAAACTAAAGCTGCTTGGTATTTCCAAAACAGTTCTCATGGGGGCTTCATTTGCAATCCAGCTGACCCTAGTTCTTTTCGGAGCAGCGCTAAAGACCGATGCGTTGTCCGTTCTTTCGGGTTTCAGCATCCTTTTACTTGGCACGTCAGTAATTATGCTGTGTGTAGCAAATGCATCCGAGAGTCAAACCTCAGATGTCGAGGAACATGTCTCGACACTTACCAATTCAATGAAATCAAACAAAATCAAACTCGAACTACTTCTAGAAGAAGCACCTAGCGATCTGAAACCGGCAATCGCAGACGTTCTGGAAACTATGCGCTACGCAAACCCCGTTTCAGATAAAACGGAAAACCTGCCCCTTTCAAATTTGATACCTATCGCTATCGAAAATCTCGACAAAGCGGTAAAAGCAAATTCGCTCCCCGACGCCCAAGATACTTGTAAGCAACTTAAAGCATATATCCGTCAGCAGGAAATCATAAATAAGCGCTAGAGGAAGCCGGGTATGGGAACCAATAAATCACACGTCAATGAAAACTATCAACACGCCTGCAACAGTACTAAATTCAAACTCGAAGGCTATCGAGCCCCTCTATCAGATTGCTTTACGCCAGACGAGCTGTCAGAACTATTTCGGTTCTACGTTTTGCAAGCACCCATCGCAAAAGATAAGACCGCATTGTCGACGCAGCGAACGTTGACGTCATTAGGTTGGAACGGACCCTCCATCAAGACACTAGAGAGAAAGCTATTAAAAGCGTCCGGGATAACCTCTTTCATTTTCATAGGAAGCCAGACCATTGATGGAACTCTGGAGAACATGGCCCTAGATAAAGAAATATGCGCCGAACACCCAAGAGCGGTCCTACACAAGGATGTCAAACTAACGCTCCGAGAGGACAACTCCATCGAGCGCCGCAGCGGTGATGAAAACAGAATGCAGTGCCTATTTCGCCATCTTCGAAATGGGATTGCACACGGACAGACATATCTGTTTCCAACCGGGTTGGTGCTAATCGAAGATCGCAACGGCAAAAGAATTACTGCCCGGATTCTCATTCGCAAAGAAACGCTTCTTACATGGATATATATCGTTGAAAAGAAAGAGGTCTAGCTTCATGAAAGCCTTGAAATGTGAACTTTGCGGCGGCACCGAAATCGTCAAAGATGGGGATTTCTTCGTCTGCCAAAACTGCGGTATGAAATATACGCTCGAGTCCGCAAAGAAAATGATGGTCGAAGGCGTTGTTCAAGTCGAAGGCACGGTGAAAACGGACAAGACGGCCGATGCAAAAAGACTGCTCACGTTGGCCAAAACTGCATGCAAAACCAGAAACTTCTGCGAAGCCGAACGGTATGCGAACAAGGTGTTAGAGATTGATTTGGACAACATTGATGCTTGGGCAATTAAGTCAATAGCAATCGACTGGCAACTGACAATTAAAAACAATCGCCTTCGCGAATCTTCGGACTGTTTTCTCAAAACCTTTCAACTGCTTCCAAATGAAGTAAAAACCTGTGAAGGCCTAATTCATGCGTGGAGTGTTATCAAAAGTCTAAAACTGCACCTCGATGATATTGTCGAAGCAGTTAGCTCCTTGTATGCCAAGCCAATAATCAACACACCATCAGATGATAATCTCGCGTTGATCACAGGCACGCTGGCATCCCATCTCGAAATAAGAAAAAGCCAATGGGAAGCAATCGGCAAACTTTCCTTTACTTTTTGCAAAGCAAAGGAAGAAATGCTCAAGTCTCCGGATATTTCCGACAGCCAACGCCACGCTTTAAATGATACAGACATGGAGAAGTACTTCTTTACTGAAGAGATACCACGAATGTATTTTACGGCAGCAAACATCATCGACAGCTCTGTAGTAGACGGTGTGACCAAATGGCGAGACAAGTGGGAAAACAACAACATTTTTGATTACTATCTTGACGGCAGCGGCGTCGACCAGTCCGCAGAAGAGGACGCTTTCGACATGTGCACGCTCGTATACAATCGATATGAATTAGCGTTGAGAACCGCGATTAAATTCTTAGAGACAGAGACTGAGGGCTGTTCGATTACAGGTCTCAGTTCGATTACAGGTCTTATCTTGGCACCCGAGCTATTGTTCAATGTGTGGTCAAACTTATGTGTAATTGAAGAGTTGAACATAGGACATAAAACCTATACGAGAGCCCACGGCGCATATGTGTCAAATAGCGTGAAAGAAGGCTTTTCACTGAATGCCGAGGCGATCACGTTACGAAAGGAACGCCTCAAAGAGGACATGGCAAAGCGTGACGAATACGACCCCGAGAAGAAGAAGGAACGTGAGCGCGCTGAAAAAGAAGCAGAGCTCCAAGCCAAATACTGGTTAGATAATCCTGTTAAAAAGGCGCAAAAACAAGCGCTCAAAGATGAATTTGACCAGCTGGGGAACGAACTTCGAGAGCTTAAGAGCAGACGTTCCTTTTTCAGCCCGTTCGAATTCAAGGCAAAACGAGAATGTGATGCAAAAATCGAACAGGCTCGCGAGCGCAGGCAGGAAATCAAGAACTCTCTGAAGGCCTTAGACGATGAACTCCTGGCGTACGTGTCAAACGAAATTGAATCATAGCTTTCACCGCTCGCCACAACAGTCCATTGGCGATCTCAAAGGCGCCTCAATGGGATAAGAGCGATTTCACACCATAGAGGAATGGCGGGCAAGCGCTCGGAGTGTTCATTTGTCTGATACCGATATTCACTCTAGCCCGAGCAGATTAAGTCCCGCCACGGTCATCTTGCACACGAGCGGCCTTGCGGACACCTTTTCTAAATATCCGGCAGCGATTAGGCTCGACAATGACCTACTCGCTGTCGGCTTTGTCACATCGAGATAGCTCGACACACCATCAAGCGTAGATTCGCCAAAGGCACCGAAGATATGCATCTGTGCCGCATAAAACAAAATATCTTTTGCCCTTTCGGTAAACGTATCGTCGAGCTCATCGATCGCCCGCTTAAGATCATCGAGTTGTACGCGCTTTTCGGCCAAATCGCTCAGAACGGCATCTTGCGCTTGCTCAACCAAATCAAGAATCATTGCAACAAACGGAGTAGCCTCGCTACCATTAAGGGGCCTCTCCACCACATCAAACGCCTTGTAATATGCGGTTTTATTCTCAGCAATCGTCCTGGAGAGCGACAACACCGTAGGCTGCGACAACGCCTCGTTCAGGCTCAACGCGAGAAGATATCTCCCCGTTCTCCCGTTACCGTCATAGAAGGGGTGAATATACTCAAAGAGAAAATGGCAGATTGAGGCTGCATAGAGGCTTGGGACATCTTCGCGATTGCCCAACTCTATCATCTTGCCAAGGAGGTCAATGATTTCGGGCTCCGAGGAAACACCCTGATGGAGAATCTTGCCCCGACTGTTCTCAATCACAACGGGACCCAAACGGAACATCTTGCCATCCGGACGGTCCTTCGGGTCAAGCACGCCCTTAGTGACGGCATCGAAAATCTCGCGGATATCCTCGGGTTTGCCGGGACGACTTGAACCATCCACCAGCTGAAGGTAGAGGCGAGCGAATTCAATAAAAGGAGTGTGCTCCTTTTCGGCGGCACCGCAAAGTTCGGCCGCGGCATCCTCCGCAGACTCCAGCGCAGCTTCAATCTGGCGCCGCGTGCTGTGCACACCCTCCATTTCGTTGCTGAAAACAACCTCCTCAAGCACCAGCGAACGAATCGAGGCCCCCAAAGCCACATAAGGCAAGCTGTTCCACAGGTTGGAAATCTTTCGCTCTTTTCTGAGAATCCGCTCGCTAGCAACGGACAGATTCAAAGGAACACAAGCGAACAGTTCACCATGCTCAAGGTAAATTCCAGTCCGCACCGTGCCGTCGGCAGTAAGGCGCTCGCGCAGCAGCTCGTCATGGGAAGCATAACGATCGGAGCTTGAATCTGCATAAAAGAGTTTTTCGAGCGTCTTGTACGCCATCGCTTCATCGCCCCTTTGAAACCAAATAGCTTAATCGTCTTTCATTATTTCGAATTAATCCAATATTTGCAATTAAGACTCAAGAAATGCATTGTCTAATTTCAGAATTTGAAGTATTGGGAATTAAGGTTTCCTTATTTGCATAGCGAGCTAATTTCAAACCTCAGCAGAGCTTTATGCAAGAGGCACGCTGCCTGCATCAACCGCAGGCAGCGCGCCTTCTTCTGTTTGAAGTGGAAGCTGTGTCCCAGAATTCCGGTTCAGACCGGGACGCAGCTTCCCTCAGGACCATGCTTCGGAAACTATGTCCCACTCTGGGCGCCGATTCCGGGATGCATTTTCCGTGGCGGCGTTGGCTACCTGCCGTCGTCGTCCTGGGCTTCATCGCGCGCATAGAGTTCCAGCATGCGGCGGCGGTATTCGCGCACGGCGAGCTTGGCGCGCTCCAAGCGTCGGCGCTCGCGCGGGGTGAGCTTGCCGGGGTCGATCTCGTCGCCGTAAGTCTTTTCTGCCAGCAAATGCGCCGCGTCCACGATGCGGGCATCGATGTGTCCGCTTGCCGCCTCGGCCGAGAGGCGGTCGGCAATGGAATCAAGGGTAGGCATGCCGTCGAGCGTGCGACCATGGCCATGCGAGGTCAGCAGCTCGTGCTCGCGTGCGAGCAGGCTCGCCAAATCGTGATGGGCGCGCAGGATGTCGAGCGCATCGGATGGATGCTCGGCAACCTCTGCCACGGCGGCGACCGGCGCGGCATCGACCACGCGGTAGAAGAGCTGCGCGAGCAGCGGCATCAAGAACACCGTGATGGCGCCGGCGGCAACCATAACCGACGCGATATCTTGCGACAGCGCGCCCGCGTTGACGGCAACGCTTGTCACGGCAACGATGATCGGCAGGGCCGTGGTGCAGTACAGGGCCACGGTAATGCGGCCATACGCCGACACATCGCGCGTCGCGGGACAAATGCTCATAGAGATAAGAATGGGCACGGCACGAATAATCAGTAACGCCACGATAAAGCCCGCGAGCAGCCCGGGGCGCGATGCCACGGCCGTCAGGTCGATCTTTGCGCCCGATACGGTAAAGAACACCGGAATCAAAAAGCCGTAGGCCAGGCCGTCGAGCTTGGTCTCGAGCGTATGGTTGCCCTCGGGGATGATGTAGCGCAGGACAAAGCCGGCGGCAAAAGAACCCAACACGATGTCGAGGTCAAAGATGGCCGAAAACGCCACGAGCGTGACCAGGATGAGCACCGTCAGGCGCACGAAGGTCTGCGACGTGGTATCGGCGCGTTCCTCGACAAACGCAAAGAAGCGGCTGCCGACGCGCTTGGAGCGGCTGGGGACCACGGCCAGCAGCACGCAGACCGCAGCAAACAAGCCAAGGATTACAAGCGTTTGGATGCCGGTGCGGGCAGACAGCAGCACCGACATGGCGAGCACGGGACCGAGCTCGCCCCAGGTGCCATACGCAAGAATCGAGTCGCCCACGCGCGTGCCGGTGAGCGAGCGCTCACGCATGATGGGCACAAGCGTGCCGAGCGCCGTCGAAGTGAGGGCAAGCGTCACGGCGATACCGTCGAAATGACTGACCGAGAACCACGGAGTAAAGCGCACGGCAAGCCAGGCGATACCAAACGTGACGACCCACGTCGCCAAGCCGTAGCGTCCCTCGACGCCCGTGATGCTCTTGGGGTCGATCTCAAAGCCGGCAAGCAGGAATAAGAAGGCCAGACCGAGCTCGGACACAAGCGAGACCTCGGCATCTACATGGATGACGCCAAGCATATGCGGGCCCAGCACCGCACCGAACACGAGCAAAAAGACCGTCTCGGGAACGGGTTTCCCGGGAATCGCCGAGGCGATGAAGGGGCTTGCAAAGGCCACGAGCGCGATGATGGCGAGTGAAACGAATGCCATGTGATGCCTTTCTCTTGTTTGCGCTTCACTGTAGCACCCTCGCCGTCCTCAACGCGCCGCGAGCTGTCGTATCATAGTGAGGTTTACAAACATGCGGCTCAAGGCGACCGCGAGGCTTGCCCCGTAAACCGACCGCTGCCGCATACCGTACCGTACGCCCAACCGATCAGGAAGGCAGGAACCAATGGTCTCTCGTATCTACGTGGAGAAGAAACCCGGGTTCGACGTCGAGGCTCAGCAGCTCAAGGGCGAGCTGACCGAGATTCTCGGCATCAAGGGCATCGAGGCCCTGAGGATCATCAACCGCTACGACGTCGAGGGCATCGACGAGGAGCTTTTCCGCTCCTGCGTGCCGACCGTCTTTAGCGAGCCCCAGGTCGATGTGACCTACGACGAGCTCCCCGCAAGCGATGGCGCCGTCTTTGCCGTCGAATTCCTGCCTGGCCAGTTTGACCAGCGCGCCGACTCCGCCAGCGAGTGCGTGCAGCTCATCAGCCAGGGCGAGCGCCCCGCCGTGCGCTCCGCCAAGGTCTATATGATCTCGGGCGCTCTGGACGAAGCCGCCATCGAGGCCATCAAGCACTACGTGGTGAACCCCGTCGAGGCCCGCATCGCCTCGCTCGACTTGCCCGAGACGCTGCATGTGGAGACCCCCGAGCCTGCGCCCGTCGAGGTGCTCGACGGCTTCCGCGAGCTCGACGAGGCCGGCCTTGCCGCCTTTATTTCCGAGCGCGGCCTTGCCATGGACGAGGCAGACATCGCCTTCTGCCAGCAGTACTTCCGCGATGAAGATCGCGACCCCACCATCACCGAGATCCGCGTGATCGATACCTACTGGTCCGATCACTGCCGCCACACCACCTTCGGCACCGTCCTGGACGACGTAAAGATCGACGACGCCGTGGTGCAGCAGGCCTTCGACCGCTACATGGAGATGCGCCACGAGCTCGGTCGCGACGCCAAGCCCGTCTGCCTCATGGACATGGGCACCATCGGCGCCAAGTACCTTAAGAAGACCGGCGTCATGACCGATGTCGATGAGTCCGAGGAGATTAACGCCTGCACCGTCAAGGTGAAGGTCGATGTCGACGGCGAGGAGCAGGACTGGCTGTTCCTGTTTAAGAACGAGACCCACAACCACCCGACCGAGATCGAGCCCTTCGGCGGCGCCGCCACCTGCGTGGGCGGCGCCATCCGCGACCCGCTCTCGGGCCGCAGCTATGTGTACCAGGCCATGCGCGTCACCGGTGCCGGCGACCCCACCGTCCCGGTTTCCGAGACGCTCGAGGGCAAGCTGCCGCAGCGCAAGCTCGTAACCACCGCTGCCGCCGGCTACTCCAGCTACGGCAACCAGATCGGCCTTGCCACCGGCCAGGTCAACGAGCTCTATCACCCCGGCTACGTGGCCAAGCGCATGGAGGTCGGCGCCGTCGTGGGCGCTACCCCGGCAAACCACGTGCGCCGCGAGTGCCCCGCCCCCACCGACAAGATCATCCTGCTGGGCGGCCGTACCGGCCGTGACGGCATCGGCGGTGCCACCGGCTCCTCCAAGACCCAGAACACCGAGTCCATCGAGACCTCGGGCGCCGAGGTCCAGAAGGGCAACGCTCCGGTCGAGCGCAAACTGCAGCGCCTCTTCCGCCGCGGCGACGCCTGCCGCCTGATCAAGCGCTGCAACGACTTTGGCGCCGGCGGCGTCTCGGTCGCCGTGGGCGAGCTTGCCGACGGCCTGTATGTCGACCTGGACACCGTGACCAAGAAGTACGACGGCCTGGACGGCACCGAGCTCGCCATCTCCGAGTCCCAGGAGCGTATGGCCTGCGCCGTCGCCGACGGTGACGTCGAGGAGTTCATGGGCTACGCCGCCGAGGAGAACCTCGAGGCGACCGTCATCGCCGAGGTTACCGCCGAGCCGCGCATGCGCATGGCCTGGAACGGTGTCGCCATCGTCGACCTATCCCGCGAGTTCCTCAACTCCAACGGCGCGCCCAAGCACCAGGTCGCCCACGTATGCGCCCGCAGCGTGTGGCAGCCCAGCTGGGCCGGCACCACGCTTGCCGAGCGCATGACCTCGCTTGTCACCGACCTCAACGTCGCTTCCAACAAGGGCCTTTCCGAGCGCTTCGACTCCACCATCGGCGCCGCAACCGTGCTCATGCCCTTTGGCGGCAAGACGCAGCTCACCCCGAGCTCTGCCATGGTCGCCAAGTTCCCCGTGGACGGCGAGACCACCACGGCGAGTGCCATGGCATGGGGCTTCAACCCCTATCTGATGGAGGCCGACCAGTTTGCGGGCGCCTACCTGTCCGTGGTCGAGTCCATCGCCAAACTCGTGGCTGCCGGCTTTGAGCACAAGCGCGCCTATCTCTCCTTCCAGGAGTACTTCGAGCGTCTGCGCACCGAGGCCGAGCGCTGGGGCAAGCCCACGGCAGCCGTCCTGGGCGCCCTTATGGCCCAGGTCGACCTGGGTGCCGGCGCCATCGGCGGCAAGGACTCCATGAGCGGCTCGTTTGAGGACGAGGCCGGCGAGCTCAACGTTCCGCCGACTCTGATCAGCTTCGCCGTCGCCGTGGGCAAGGCCGCCCGCGCCGTCTCGCCCGAGTTCAAGGGCCTCACGCACCGCGTCGTCCGCATCGCCCCCGCTACCTATGGCGAGGACTACCGTCCCGACGCCCAGCAGCTGCTCGCCGCGTTTGACGCCGTCGAGGCGCTCACCGCCAACGGCAACGCCCTGGCCATCTCCACGCCCGGCTACGGCTGCGGCGCCGAGAGCCTCTTTAAGATGTGCGTCGGTAACCAGATCGGTATCGAGCTTGCCGAGGATGTAGACGTGGAGAGCCTCTTCACCCCGCTCTACGGCAGCTTTATCGTCGAGCTCGCCGAGGATGCCGAGCTACCCGAGGTCGCCGACGGCGTTGTCGTCGAGCCCCTGGGCACCACCGTCGAGGGCTATGTCATCGACACCGGCTCCGAGGTCATCGAGCTCTCCGAGCTCCAGGAGGCATGGGAGAGCGGCATCGAGGGCGTCTTCGCCTACCGCAGCGCCGGCGAGACCCCCGAGGTCGAGACCATCGACTTCCGCGCCAAGGATATCCACGTGTACGGCGGCGCCAAGATCGCCCGTCCGCGCGTGATCATCCCCGTGTTCCCCGGCAACAACTGCGAGTACGACAGCGCCCGCGCCTTCCGTGCCGCCGGTGCCGAGGCCGACACCTTCGTGATCAACAACCTCACGCCCGAGGCCGTCGCCGAGAGCACCCACGAGCTTGCCCGCCGCATCCGTGCAAGCCAGATCGTCATGATCCCCGGCGGCTTCTCGGGCGGTGACGAGCCCGACGGCTCCGCCAAGTTCATCACGGCGTTCTTCCGCGCTCCCGAGGTCACCGAGGCAGTCCGCGACCTACTCAAGGCCCGCGACGGCCTGATGCTGGGCATCTGCAACGGCTTCCAGGCCCTGGTCAAGCTCGGCCTGGTGCCCTACGGTGACATCGTCGACGCCACGCCCGATGCGCCCACGCTGACGTTCAACACCATCGGTCGCCATCAGAGCCGCCTGGTGCGCACCCGCATCTCGTCCAACCTATCTCCGTGGCTGTCGCAGTGCAGCCTCGACGACCCCTACACCGTCGCCATCAGCCACGGCGAGGGCCGTTTTGTCGCCAATAACGAGGTACTCGCCCAGCTGATCGCCAACGGCCAGGTCGCCACGCAGTACGTAGGCGAGGACGGCAAGCCCAGCATGGATCTCTCCGTCAACCCCAACGGCTCTGCACTCGCCATCGAGGGCATCACGAGCCCCGACGGCCGTGTCCTGGGCAAGATGGGCCATGCCGAGCGTCGCGGCGACAACCTGTACCGCAACGTGCCCGAGCATGTCCCCGGCGACAAGTTCATGCCGATCTTTGAGAGCGGCGTAGCCTACTTCGCCTAAAGCTTTCCCATCGGGTACAATCCCCTCGGGTAACAACACCCGCCACCGGCACCCCCGGTGGCGGGTTCTTTTTTTGCTTCGCGCATACAGGAAGGACATCATGCAAAGCCGCAAGCCGTATCTCGCCACCCTGCCCGGACTCATCCTGGGCTGCCTTGTTTGCTGTGCACTCTGGGGGTCGGCCTTCCCCTGTATCAAAATCGGCTACGCACTCTTTGGTATCCCAACGCACGACGGCGCCTCGCAGCTGCTCTTTGCGGGCTTGCGCTTCACGCTTGCCGGCGCCCTAGTTATCGTTGGGATGAGTGCGGCCCAACGCCGCCCCCTCATTCCGCAGGCTCGCGACATCAAGCCCATCTTTGTCTTGTCGCTCTTCCAGACTATCGGGCAGTACTTCTTTTTCTATCTGGGCCTCTCGCGCGCCAGCGCCATGTCGAGCTCCATCATCGAGGCCAGCGCCAACTTCCTCGCAATCCTCTTTGCCGCCCTGGCATTTCACACCGAGAAGCTCAATACGGCCAAGGTGCTTGGCTGTGCGCTGGGCTTTGCCGGCGTCGCGCTCGTCAACCTCTCGGGCGCAGATGGCACCTTTGGCTTCAGACTCGATGGCGAGGGCTTTATCCTAGCCTCCACTGTCGCGGGTGCTCTTTCGACCTGCCTGATCGGCATCTTCTCGCGCAAGCACGACGGCGTCTTGCTTGCCGGGTGGCAGTTCTTGGTCGGCGGCCTGGTCCTCACCGCCATCGGGTTTTTGATGGGCGGCACGTTGTCCCCCACAGCGATTGTCCCCGCCATCGCGCTCATCATCTACATGGCGCTTATCTCCGCGGTCGCCTACTCGCTGTGGTCGCGCCTGCTTGCCGTCAACCCCGTCAGCCGCGTCTCTGTCTTTGGATTTATGAACCCCGTCTTTGGTGTGGTGCTGAGCGCGCTGCTGCTCGGCGAGGGCGCTGGCACGAGCCCCGTTACCGTCATCGTTGCCCTGCTGTTGGTCTGCGGCGGCATCATCATCGTCAACAAACCCAAAAAAGCATAGTGAACTGCCCTTATTTAGCAGAGGGGATTCACATACTTTAGTTTAATGGAGTACATCGGTGAGCTGAGGGCCGACACGCACGCAAGCGTGCGCCCCTTTTTTCTAGCGTATCTGGATGCCGGCTTTCTTTTTCTCGGCCTTGACGCGGTAGAGCTCCGCATCGGCGGCGCGAAGTAAGTCTTGCCAGGTATCAACACTATCGCCGACCCGCGCGTAACCGATGGACATCCGCAATGCATACGGTACCTCGGCACGAGCGAGCTCGTCGTCAATCGCCGAACACAGGTCTATGATGTCCTGTTCCGCCGCTGCCTTTTGGAGCACCACAAACTCATCGCCACCATAACGTGCGATAAAGCCACCAGCCGGCGAGCAGACATCCTTGAGCGCCGTCGCAACAACCTGAAGAGCATGGTCGCCCTCCACATGTCCATAGCGATCGTTAATCTGCTTAAAGCCGTCGGCGTCCATCATAAGCAGATATACATCTTCGGCCTGATCCACATTTGAAAAGAGCGACAGCATATAGGTCTCAAAACGGTTGCGGTTGTTGAGTCCAGTCAACGGGTCAGTCGAGATCAGTTGCTCCTGATAGACGATATAGAGCAGCAGGATGCTCAGCGTTATACCGAAGCAAAGGCCCGGTACCGAAAACAAAACCTGGAAGGTACCGCCCACCAGAGCGGGAACCGCAAAAAAGGCGAGGGTGCGATAAATGGCCTTCTTTTGCAGGCTTTCGACTTTTCGAGCCTGAATAAAGGCATGCAAGGACGTATATATGACGTAGCAGTAGCTAACGATAGGCTGAATCATATAAAGCGCTCCGCGACGATATACGCCCTGCGCATCGATATAGAACATAGTGTGCGTCCAGTAGCTGGTAAATGCCAGAACGACCACCAATGCGGTTGGCAACGTTAAAAGTACCACCCTATAGGGCGTGGTCAGGAGCCGTGAGCCCTGCATCGTCTCGGAATAGAAAAACCAAATGAGGCACGCGATGGCGAACAGCGAAAACGAAACCGCGTTGGAAATCCAATTGGCCGTGATGCCTACAGGAGTGCTCACGCCGTCCGAGAGCGTCCAGATCATATCGAAGAAAATGTAGGCAGCAGACGTGTAGCCCAGCATGCTAAACAAAAGCTGCTGGGTGCTCGAGAACAGGGAGCGACGGCTTCGTACGGCAAGTCCGATAAGAATAATCATGCACAGCAGGAATATCTCGATCTTGAGTGCCTTAATCACCAGGTGCCATTCCCTCTATATCCAAGTGGCCAGAATCGCCCGAGTCGCGCCCAGGCGCCAAACGCCCCTTTCTCCGCAGGGGTAAGGGGAATAATAGCAGAGCGCCCGAACATCACTGCAAAACAGTTTCCGTTCGGGCGCTCGGACGGCGCGAACTGCACGCCGGAATCAATTATCGGTAACGGCCGTTACTCGCCGTCGATGTCGGTCGCGACGGCCTCCTCAATAGCCTCGACGCCTTCGACCGACAGATCTTCTTCGCCGTGGCAGAACTTCTTATCGACCCAGCCGGTCAGAATCGGGGCCATGATTGCCGTGATGATGACGGCAGTGGCGATCTGCGCATACGCGGTGGGCGCAAGCTCGGCATAGCGCGGAGCGACCTCGGCGAGGGCGACCGGCGTGGTCATGGCCGTGCCGGCAATGGTGGAACATGCCACAGCCGCCTTACCGTTGCCGCCACACAGGCGCTCGAAGGCAAAGGTAATGGGACCGACGATAAAGAGCGTGATGAGGCCCAGCAGGATGCCCGAAATGCCACCGGCGATGAAGCTCGAAAGGCTCATGGACGCACCGAGCTGAAAACCAATTACAGCGATCGCGGGATTGGCGCCGGGAACCAGCAGGCTCTTGATAAACGGGAACAAGTTGCCCAGGACCATGCCGATAACAAGCGGCAGGATGGATCCGATGATGGTGCCGACGGGGATGTTGGCGAGACCCGAAACACCAAGGATGATCATCGTGACGGCGGGGCCGGCCGTAAAGAACAGGATACCGACAGCGCCCTGCTCGGACTCATCGCCGAACTCGCCCATGATGCCCGTATAGAGCGCCATGTTGCAAAACGTAATGCCGCCGATGATGGAAACCGAGCTCAGGCCGAAAAAGTTATCGTTAAAGAAGTACGCGACGCCCAGACCCAGCGCGGCTGCCACTACAAGCTTAGGAATCAGCACGACGATGCCGGTCTTGATGGCGCCCGGCGTGGACTTAAAGCTGATGCCAGCGCCCACGAACAGCAAGATCGCGGCAACGATGGTGTTGGAGCCGCCGCGGCAGGCAGCCGTAAAGAAGCCGCCGACCTCAAAGACCTGCGGGCAGAAGGTATTGAGCAAAAGGCCGACGATCATCGGATAGATCATGATGTCGCCCGGGATGCGCGGTACCTTGAATTTCTTTTGCTCGTTGGCGGTCGCTTCCTGTGCCATGAAACCCCCATTTCCGCTGACGGGGTACAAAAGCCCACGTCACGCTTTGCTACAGTAAAGTTTGACCATGGTACCAGAAGAAATAGACCAGCTCGGTGAAAAATTCGACAAGTTGGGATGGAACGAGATTCGGCGCCCGCGACGCCACCCCTATATAAGGCTCAAAACGATATAGAGTACGATGCCCGAAACGCAGCACCACAACATCGACTTTGTCTTGATTGCCACCGCCACGACGCCGGCGGCCGCAATCCAGGGAACCAAGGCAGGCCAGAGTCCCGCGTCGAACGCGCCGGGGTTCACCAAGTCGTTGGCGACCAGCGCGGCAAAGGCAGCGGGCGGGATATAGCCCAGGGCCTCGGTAATGCGGGGCGACAGGGTCCGCCCGCGCAAGGCGAACGCCGGCGCGATGCGAAAGAACGCGATAGCAGCCCACGACGACAGCCACAGAACCAAGAACTCGTTAACGGGCATCGCGGGCACCTCTTCCGTCAAATACAGCATCGCACGCCAGCGCAATGGCAATGCCGACCACGACGCTTGCCGGCACGGCAATATTCGTGAGGCCCAAGAACTTGCATACGGAGACGGATACCGCACCCGAAACCGCCGCGACAACGTTGCCGCGCGACAGCCGCTGCGAAAAGAGCAGACAGATAAAGAGCGATGTGCAGACAAAGGCCGCAATGGCGGTGGGAACATCGACAACGGCGCCGACGATGGCGCCCATCGTACACGAAACGCCCCATGTTGCGATGAGGATCACGTTGAGCACAAAGGACTCGCGCGGGCCCCAATCCTCCCCTTCAACCAACTTGGCAAGCGAGATGCCATATGCCTCCTCGGTAAGTGTCGCGGCAACAGCCAGCGTCTGACGCTTCGAGGCACCCGTCAGATGCGGCGCGATCGATGCCGAGTAAAGCGCAAAACGCGAGGAGATGGCGGCAACGCTCGCGATAATCGAAGGTGCCGGTACGCCCGCCAGCCAAAGATTGCAGATCATAAACTGACCGCTGCCCGTCACAAACGTGCTGCTCAGGGCAAAGACCATCCAGGGCTCCATTCCCGTCTGCCCCATGATCATTCCGCACGGCGCGCCTATTGCAACATAGGTAAGCATCACTGGCCAGACGGTTCTAACGATTTTGAGCACCATACGCTTCTCATCCTGACAAGGTCTCCGAGCCGCATGTAGCGACACGGCAGAATCATCATCCGACAGCAACCGAGTTCACCTACAATTGCCACCGGATCGAAAGACACAACTTTTTAGGAAGTCATTATGACAGCTATCGATCGAGACCGGGCGCGTGCGGCTTTCAAAAGCTACACCGATGCCTACGACGCCACCAGCCCACGCATCGCGCTCAAAATCGAGCATACGTACCACGTGGCCGAGGTGTGCGATGCCGTAGCGCGCGAGCAGGACTGGTCGTCAGAAGATATTGACCTGGCATGGCTTTGCGGCCTGCTACACGATATGGGCCGCTTTGAGCAGCTGCGACGCTGGGACACCTTTAAGGACGCCGAGAGCATGAGCCATGCGGCGCTGGGCATCGAGGTCCTCTTTGGCGAGAATCCCGCCGATGCACCCGCCGTAACGAGCATCCGCGACTTTATCGATGACCCGGCAGAAGATGAGCTCATCCGCGCGAGCATTGCCTATCACAGCGATTTCCGTCTACCCGCGCAGCTCGACGTGCGCACGCGAAGCTTCTGCGACATCGTACGCGATGGCGACAAGATCGACATTATGCGCACCATCGCCGACAGCAACGTCGACACCATCCTCAAAGTGGATGAGGACACGTTTCTTGCCAGCCACTTCTCGGCACCGACGCTTGCCGCCTTTGACGAGCATCGCTGCGTCGCGCGCGATGAACGCAACGAGCCGGCGGACTACCTGGTGGGGCTCATCTGCTTTATGTTTGAGCTCGTCTATCCGGCAAGTCGCGCTCTGGCGCGCGAGCAGGGCGATATCTACCGCCTGCTCGATGCGCCCTTTGGCATCACGCGATCCTTCGCCGACCCCACCACGCAGGCAACCTGGAGCCGTCTTAAGGACGAGCTGCGCCGCTGGCTGGCAAGCGCCTAGCGCTCAAGCTTGGCCAGCAGCTCCTCGACGACCTCGACGGCGTCGCCGACAACCTTGTATTGGGCGGCGCCAAAGATGGGAGCATCCGGGTCCTCATTGATGGCGATAATGCACTCTGCCCCGCCGATGCCGGCAAGATGCTGGATAGCGCCCGAGACACCGATGCTCACGAGGAGCTTCGGCGAGACCGATACGCCTGTCTGGCCAATCTGATAGCGATACTCCAACCAACCCGCCTCCACAACGGGACGCGTGCAGCCGAGCTCGGCACCGAGGGCCTCGGCGAGCCTTCGCATCAGCGGCAGGTTTTTCTTGGAGCCAATGCCTCGACCCACCACGACGAGGCGCTCGGCATCGGCAATCGAAGCCTGCTGTCCCCACTCCTCGGCGGGAATCGAGATCTCGACGCGAGCTTTGACGTCTTCTGAAAGCGTTACCTGGGTAATCGTTCCAGAACGGCTGTAGTCGAAGTCGGGCGCCTTAAAAATACCGGGGCGCACCGTGGCCATCTGGGGTCGGTGATTGGGGCAGATGATGGTGGCCATCAAGTTGCCGCCAAACGCCGGGCGCGTCTGCTGCAGCAGACCCGTCTCCGTATCCATCGAAAGCACGGTGCAATCGGCCGTAAGGCCCGTCTGCAAACGTACGGCGACACCAGGTGCCAGCTCGCGACCAAAGGCGGTCGCGCCGTAGAGGATGGCCTCGGGCTTGCGCTCGGCCACCAAATCGCAAATCAGACGGGCATAGGTCTCTGCGTCGTTTTGACACAGACGCTCGTCGCGACAGACCACAACTTCATCCGCACCGGCACAGACCAGATGCTCCAGCTCCTCGAGCGAGCTCTCGGGGCTCATGCCGACCAATGCCACCAAACGGCAGCCGCGGGCATCGGCAAGCTCACGACCCTTACCCATCAGCTCATAGGCAACAGGAGCCACTGTATCGTGCTCGTCGGTCTGCACGAATACCCAGATGTCTCGATATGTATCAAGGTCCGCCGCGCCGGCGGCCTCGTCACGCTCGATCGAGATAGCGTTGACGGGGCAGGCATCGACGCACCCGCCGCACAGAATGCAGCCGTCGGTTACGCGGGCACAGCGGTTGGGACGCTCACCCTCCACCACAATGCCGCCCGAGGCGCAGGCACGGACGCAGCGACCGCAACCGATGCAGGCTTCGCTATCGATATTCAATCCGCTCATCTATGCCATCCCCTCGATAATCTTGGCGAGCTTTTCCGCCTGCTCGGATGCCGTGCCCTCAACGGTCTCGCACGTTTGATCACGGTCGGGCACAAACGAGCGCACGACCTGCGTCGGCGATCCGGCAAGACCGCAACGCGAGGGGTCGGCGTTCACGTCGGCAGCGCTGACCACGCGCACGTCCGCATCCTCGGATGCGCGGATACCGGCAATACTCGGCATACGCAGCTGGCCAATCTCCTTGGCGGTCGTCATCGCGCACGGCATCTCCAGATAGACCGTCTCCTCGCCGGCATCGCATCCGTGAACGAGCGCCAGCGAACCGCACGTCGTGAAGCCCGCGCTCTGAACGCAGCTTACATCGGTCACGCAGGGAATCTCAAAGGCACCGGCAAGCTCGGGACCAATCTGGGCCGTATCGCCGTCCACCGCCATCTTGCCGCAGATGAGAAGATCGAAGTCCTCATCGAGAGCCTCGATACCGCACTTGAGGGCATAGGTGGTGGCCAGGGTATCGGCACCTGCAAAGGCGCGATCGGTTAGCAGCAGCGCATCGTCGGCACCGCGGGCAATACAGTCACGCAGCAGCGATTCGGTCGCGGGAATACCCATCGACACCACCGTCACGCGCACATCCATGCCAAAGCCGATAAAGTCATCTTTAAGTGCCAGCGCGCACTCCAGAGCACTCGCGTCAAAGGGATTAATGACCGCCTGCTTGCCATCGCGCACGATGGTGTTGGTCTTGGGGTCCATCTTGACCTCGGTGCTACCCGGCACCGCCTTGACGCACACCACCATATGGAAATCACTCATGATTACGCGCCCCCTTTCTGGACGAGCTCATCCAAGAGCTTCTCCGAAAACAGGTTACCGCGACCCAGCTGCCCGTCAGGATCGAGCTGGAGCTTGAGCCGCGCCGACTCGACCATGGCCTCGTGACCGTACATCGTCTCCAAGAAGCCCGCCTTGATCTTGCCGACGCCGTGTTCCGCGGAGACGGCGCCGCCCATGGCCGTGACCTCGGAAGCCCACTGGGCAAAGAGTTCTCCGCCGCGGCGATAATCCTGCGCATCGCGCGGCAGAATGTTCACATGCAGATGGTTGTTACCGATGTGCCCCCAGGCGGCAGATTCAAGCCCACTTTCGGCCAACGTGCGGCGATAAAGGGCGATGACATCGCCCAAGCGTGCGTTGGGCACCGACATGTCAGAGCCCAGTTTGGTGATGGTGGGATCCGTGCGGCGACGCTCGTCGATAAGCATGTTGACGCTCTCGGGGACCGCATGGCGAAAGAACCGCTGGCATTCGCGATCGACTTCGGTGCGCGCGACCCATGTCGCATCGTCACTGCCGCCCGCAAGCTCCAGTACCCACCCCAAGTGATACAGTTCCTCAGTCGCCTGAACTTCGTCGTCGCAGTCGAGCTCCACGTAGACACAGACCTTGGCGCCTTTGTCGAGCGCCGGCAGCGAGGCGAACGCGGTCGACTGCTCACGCTGACGACGCAGGATATCCAGGGCGCCCGCATCGAAATATTCGATGGCAGCCGCGTGGGACAGGACGGGACGCACAGAATCGGTGAAGGAAACGGCCTTGTCTTCGCTGTCAAAGAAACAGCTCACGCCCCAAACGACCGTAGGCGCCGCCTGCAGGGCAATCTCGAGCTCAGTGATGACGCCAAGCGTGCCACAGGCGCCGATAAAGAGGTCGATGGCGTCCATATCGTCCGCAACAAAATAACCCGAGGCATTTTTGGTCTTGGGCATGGTATAGCCGGGAAGATCGAGTTCGAGCGTATGGCCCGCTGCCGTCACGAGCGACAGGTGGCGGCCCTGGGCAAAAGCCTCGCCGCGCTGAAGCTCAAGCAAATCGCCATCAGCCAGCGCGACGTGGAGTCCCGTGATATGTGGGCGCATGGGGCCGTAGGCGTAGCTGCGGGCACCAGAGGCGTTACATGCCGCCATGCCGCCCAGACAGGCAGACGTCTCGGTGGGATCGGTGGGAAAGAACTGCTCGGGGGCCTCTTGGAACTCCTCGTAGGCCTCAAGCGATGCCTGGTCCCAACCAGCAGTCGGCAGCACCTTCTTACTCAGCTGCTTGCGCAGCTCCGAGAGCACAACGCCCGGCTCCACGCGCAGCAGAAATTGGCCTTGTTCATCGCGGCGAAGGCCCAAGTAGCGATTCATACGGGAAGTATTGAGAATATGCCCGCCGTGGGGCACGGCGCCGGCGGCAAGGCCGGTTCGGGCGCCCTGAACCGTTACCGGGACACACTCGGCATGGAGCTTTCCCAAAATGACGCGGACCTCGTCTTCCGTTGTCGGAAACGAGATGCTCGAGGCCTCGCCCGATGCGCGAGACTCATCGCGACCATACTCTTCGAACTCGTCGGTGAAGGGTTTGATGGTTGCAGACACGCGAACTCCCCCTTTAGCTAGCTACAGTGTTTGCAGGGAGATGTTACCGCATCGTTTCATCGACGTGTTCGAGACCGTCTCCATAATTGGCGATTTTTACGTTCGTGCAATTCGGCGAGCGGCTTGATTTCCTCGGCAGACGATGCTTTTGACACATATGGCCCCGCCGTCGCCGACCGCGCGATTGTCGCTCGAAAAAAGTTGGAGTATTTTTTGCCGCCTTTTACCTGCGGAGACGCCAATCCGTCAAGCATTTGGTCAGAAATTGGTCAAGTAGCGGCTGATACGGTCGGCGTCGACAGCCAAAACCGATAGAAGTTTTGGCCCAGAAGCAGGGAGGTTCCCATGGCATATTACTGGCCCCAGTACGGCATCGCCATCGAAGTCGACGACGATCCCCATCTCCTGCCTTTCGACGAAGAGGCATTCCCCGATACGACGGTCTACCACGTTACCACCGATGTGATCTGCGACCCCGAGTCGTTCTCGGCGCTCGCCCACCACATCGCGCATATCCACGACATCGAACTCCCTCCCGACTTCGAAGAGCTCGTTTACTCGCGCCGCCTGATGCTTCACATGCTCTTTGGAGCGGACCCGTCCACCTTTGCGCGCATCTATACCGCCAAGGATGCCGCATGAGCGCGAAGAAGCCACCCCGCTTTGCAGGCCTGGGTCGTCGCAAGAAGCTCATCGTTGCCTGCTTGGCCATCATCTGCGCCCTTGTCGCCGTAGGACTATACGCTTGGCAGTCGCAGCCCGTACCCGAGGCGGGCGCTTCGGTTACGACGGCGGAGGGCAAAACGCGTCAGGAAATCCAAGATGAGCTCGACGCCATCGTCCGCGACAACATGATGACGATCTCGGTCGCGCCGGTCGCTCAGCTGCAGGAAGACGGCAAGCTGCGCGTCAACGTGCAAAACGTCCAAGACAATAAATTTCCCCAGCGATTCCGCGTCATCCAAAACGACGAGACCATCTACGAATCCGGTGTGGTCGAGACCGGCAAAACGGTCGAGACATGCCCCGCCGGCGACATCAAAGAAGGCGAGGCGTACATCGAGATCCAAGCACTCGATGCAAAGACCCTCGACAGCCGCGGCAATCCGACACGTGTCAAGGTACGGGTTGAGCAAGCCGAGAACTAGCTTTCCGGCCGACGCGGCACCGCACACAATTCACCAGCATTCGTCCAATCATCGCGGGGACGGCCCGCGGCGAATAGAAAGGAACGACCATGGACATCACCAGGAACATGAACGGAGCCAGAGCGCTCGTCGTGGGCGCAGGGCTCGCGCTCGCGCTCGCAATGGGCGCCGCCCCGACGCCAGCTATGGCAGCCGGGCGCGTTGGAACCACAAAAGTAATGGTCAGGACCGAGATCGACAACGTTGAGTTCAAAGTTCCGACGGTTATTCCCTTCGTCGCCAAGGCCGACGGCACGCTTCAGGGCCCCTCAGAAGACGCGACCACCATCGACAATCATTCGGCCTACGGCATCCATGTCACCAACATGAAGATCGACGCCATAAACACCTGGACCATTGCTGCCGACGCCAAAGCCGGAACCGCACAGAACTCCATCGACTTTAAGGTCGGCCCCGACGGCGCACTCCAGAACGCTAGCGCCGCAATGCAGGGGACGGGCCTCGATCTTTCCAAGAACGCAGCCTTCGACATGGGCTACCAGGGCATTGCCGGCGGCACGGACAAAATTAAGCTCAAGACAAGCGGAAACGTCGCCCGCGTCACGCGCGACATCTTCCGCGTAACCGGCGAAGGCGATCAGGTTGCAACGATCACCTGGACGGTCGAGCCCGGTGCGCACACGGCATAAGGCCGTCGCCCTGGCCGCCGCCGTCAGCATCCTAGCGTTTGGGCCAGCCATGGCCTTTGCCCAGCAAGAACAGGCGCAGGCCGCCACGCAAGTGACGGTCGACCTCTCGGAGCTCGACCGCGGCGACCGCGAGGAACCGTTGGCGCAGACAGACGACAGACGTTTGCTCTTGGCAGCAGGCGCCACAGCAGCAGGCACGGGGACCGCCGGCCTCGGTCTGCACATCAAACGCAGCCAGAAACAAAACACGGACAGGCCGCACTAAATTAGCTAAGGAGACCCCATGGCATCGAAGAACCTTTTGCCCGTCGTCGCACTCTGCGGCGCGCTCGCAACCGGAACGCCTGTCGCCGCTTGGGCGACTCCCGTCATGGCAGACTCCTTACCAGCAGCCCTAAGCTCCGCACCAAATCCGTCGAGCGCCATTGCGTGCAAGCGTTTTTCGATCGCACAGGCCGCAATCTCGACCTCGGGATGCCTTCGTCGTAATACGGACGGCTCGATAGTCGTGGATATCAATCGTTCGAACAAGGCAAACGGCTCCCAGGCGGGGTGCGCCGTCTGCACGTGGCGCTCGGTTGTGCTCGATGCAGATGGCGATCCATACAATTTAGAGCTGCGCATCGACATCGCTTCGGTCGATGACTCGGCGAACGGAGCGAAGGTCGCCTTCGACGGTACGTTTTTCGAGAAAGGAGGCGGTATATGTCTGGGCTGCGCCGCCGCGAATGCAGACGATGCGCAGCCCACCCTCTCATTCACGGCATCGTTGCGGCTGACCAAAGCCGGCACCGATGCCATCGCGGCGGGAAAAGCGTCCCTGCTGTTCTACGCCGTCAGCACCAAAGACACAGACGCTCATTTCGAGAAGCCAGCCGGATCACTCAGCCTTACACGAGGGATAGAGGCAGGCCCTATTGAAATCGATGCCCACGCGCAATGCAGGCAACGCATTCTTGCCGACCCGGCGCTTCTCGAAATGGAGTGGAACGGATCCGGAGCCATCGGAATTCTCCCCTCCGCGCTTGACGCCAAGACGCTCCCCTCGAACGACGAACCCATCAACGCAACCATACAAGAAGAGAGCGCGGATAAAGAAGCAGGTGCGGGCGACACGCCGTCGCCGACAAACAGCGTCCCAGCTTCTTTCGAAGCACCGAATGAGCCCGCTACCGATCCAAACGATACCGAGCTCGCGGACAGTCTGGGGCTTGCTGATTCTCAAGAGATCGATGAAGGTAACTGCTGCGTGCTTGCCGCGCTCGACCACACAGAGGTCATCGACGCTGCGAACATCGAAGCTGCCGCCGCCAATCAGCCCGTCCGCAAGTCGGCTATCATCGCATTTCCCGAATCCATCGAAGTCGTCTTTTTGCCATCGGGCGAGGTCGTGGCCCCAACACTGCTCACCTTGTTGGGCGCCAAGAATACTCGAAACGAAATTAAAAAGGTCACAGTTGTCGACCCTGCAACCACCGCTAAGCTGCGTCTATACGCCGTTGCTCCAGACGGAGGCAAGACCTTAGAATTCGATGGCGACACACTCCTAGCTTGGCGACGTCTGGACATTATGCAAGACGTCTCGTATCAGATCGAACTCGAAGGGTTTGATCGTGCCCGCGATGCCAATATCATCGCCGCGGCTATTGAATCCCCGCAGCGGCTTATGACACTGCGCTTTGAATACTATCCCTATGTCCCGACAACCACCTGAGGCTTAAATGCTGCACATCATTCCTAACACCACTTATATAACGTATTAGATGAGTCGCGATGTGCCTCGCATTTCGTTCTGCTACGATTGCCACGTTGGCATCAATACAGGAGGGCTCATGCCGGGCTTGGGAACAATCATCAACGTTGTGCTTTTAGTTGCGGGCGGTCTTTTGGGATTAGCGGGCGGCCGCTTCATCACACCGCGCATCCAAGACACGCTCATGAAAGCATCGGGGCTGTGCGTCCTGTTTATCGGCCTTGGCGGCACCATGCAAAAGATGCTCCTTATCGATGGGAAGGCGCTAGCGACCACCGGCACCACCATGCTCATCGTCTCATTTGCGCTCGGTTCGCTCATCGGCGAGGCCGTCAACTTGGAAGCCGCCATCGAGAACCTTGGCGAATGGCTCAAGCGCAAGACCGGCAGTGAGGGCGATAACGAGTTCACCAACGCTTTTGTCTCGACTTCACTCACCGTGTGTATCGGCGCCATGGCAATTGTGGGATCGATCCAGGACGGCCTGCTCGGCGACTGGTCAACGCTTGCCCTCAAGGGCGCACTGGACTGCATCATCGTCTGCACCATGACGGCGTCGCTTGGCCGCGGCTGCATTTTCTCCGCCCTGCCCGTCGCCGTGTTCCAGGGGACGATCACGTTGTTTGCCGGCGCGCTCTCCCCCATCATGACCACGGCAGCCCTCGACAGCCTTTCGCTCGTAGGCTCCATGCTCATCTTCTGCGTCGGCGTCAACCTCATCCGTCCTCAGACCTTCCGCACGGCCAATATGCTCCCCTCCGTCGTCATCGCCGTCATCTACGCCCTCCTGTTCTAAATCTATCAACGCAGCGGTATCTCGAACATCTGTTTGATGCTGTGCTATGATATGAGGTCACCGTAGCTGCGTTAGGAGAGGAGAAGCGGTGGCCGACCAGGACATCAAGATGCTCATCGAGCGCATTATGGCCGAGGCCCGGACCCATCAGTCCACCCGCTTCTCAAACGAAATCTACGCAGACGAGCCGATTCTCAAAACCGGCCGACAGATGCAGAATTTCCTCCCCGACCAGTACCGTAAAATGCGCGAGATATCGCGCTGGCAGGATGACCCCAAGGGCGGTGCGGGCCGCTGGCTTTCGGAAGCCGAGCTTTTTTACCGCCAGGGCCTGCTGATGGCCGACTTTGAGGACGACTGTCCCTACAGCGGCACCTTTAAGTCGTACTTTCCCACCTACAACGCCATGAGCGACCGACAGCTGCGCGGCTACTTTACCTGGCGCGCCCAAGTGCGCCGCGGGACCGTCGAGGAAACGTCTACGTCCTTTGCCTTTCTGTATCTCTATGAGCTGATTTGCGGCATCGGCGTAGATAATCCGCTCGATGGTTTTAACAAGATCAAGGCCTTTTGGGATGCCTACCGCGCCTTTGAGCCCGGCATCGACCGGTTTGCACGCGTGTGGTTGCAGGACTACGCCGTGTTCCACGGGCTCGACCCCAAGCTGCTTCGTGATTCTAAAACCGTCATGTTCGATAACGCCCTTATCGAGCTGCGGCGCGCGGCACGAGACCTTGTACCGGCACCGGCACCGTCCGACCAGACCCCCAAACGTCGCAAAACCTCCGAGCCCACGCTCCCCCTTCCGCCCGATGAGGTGCGCGAGGAGCGACTCATGGCCGCCATCAACGCCCTCTCCACGTACAACCTAAGTAACTCGCGGCTCGACCGCAGCCACCACCGCGATCTGCGCCACGTGGCATGCGCCGTGTATGTCCGCATGTCGCGCTACTATGACACGCACCGAAAGACCGGCATCGTAGCGAGCTTGTTTGGGGAGGAGACGGCCATGCCCTACACCATGTTTGCCTCGGCCGTATTCTTTGCGCCCGAGCGCCACGAGGACTGCGAATACCGCCTGGATCCCATCCATATCTACCGTTGCCAAAACGGCTTTTGGGAATGTATGCGTATCCATGGTAGTAGGCAAAAGAGCAGCAAGCTCGGTGAAATGATGCGCGCCTGCGACCAACGCCTGCGCCTGGCGCTGGACCCCGCCCATCCCCTTAAGGAAGAAAAGGTCCCCAAATATCTGGCCAAGATTATCGATGACGAGATTGTGGCATGGCTTTCGTGGGACGCCGCACACCAGCCCGTCAAGATCGATATCGACCTGACTCAGCTGGGGCACATTCGGAGCGCCGCTGCGCAAACGCGCGAAGCACTTTTAATCGACGAAGAGCGCGAGGACGATGTGCCCACAGAGGTCGATACGGCGGAATCCGAGCAACCGGAAGCCAAGCCTGCGACCGACGTGATGGCCGAGCCGATCGCGGCGCCTACGGAGCGCAACAAAGCCGACGAGCCAACCATTTCCACCGAACAGTTTGGCGTCGTGGCACCGCTCCTCGCACCGACGCCAGCGGTCGTATCGACTGCACCCGCTGGCACCGCAACCGAACTCGCGCCCGCCGCAGATGCCTTCCTTCGCGCGCTGCTCGAGCAAAACGCAGCGCAAGCGACATTGGCGGTAGTGCAATCGGAGCAGAGCGAGGACATGCTCGTCGACAGCATCAACGAGGCGCTCTTTGACCTGGTAGGTGACACCGTAATTGAATTTGGCGCGGCAGGACCGCAAATTATCCAGGACTACGAAGCAGACGTGAGAGGATACCTAGACCATGAGTGATACCGCATCCGCAGCACCCCGCGTGCCCAAGCGCGTCGCCGCCGTCATTCTCAACTCGCTCAAGGGCGGCGTTGTCCCGCGCATCGGCCTTCCCTATATCACCGTGGGGCGAGAGGTCGAGATCCGTGCTCTGCTCACCGACCTGAGCCTCATCGCCGATGGCGGCGCAAGCTTCCGTTTCCTAGTCGGTCGCTACGGCGCCGGCAAGAGCTTTTTGCTCCAGACCATCCGAACGCATGCCATGGGCGAGGGCTTTGTGGTCGCCGATGCCGACCTTTCCCCTGAGCGCCGCCTACAGGGCGGCCAGGGCCAGGGCCTCGCTACCTATCGCGAGCTCATCCGCAACATATCGACCAAGACGCGCCCCGAGGGCGGCGCGCTCAACCTTATCCTGGATCGCTGGGTCGCCTCGTGTGCCGACGCCGACGAGACTGCCGTTAATGCCCAACTCGCTCCACTCGAAGAGATGGTCCACGGCTTCGACTTCGTCCGCATGCTCCGCCGCTACCGCACGGCAGTATCCGAGGGCGACGAAGAAGCTATGAGTCGGGTGACCAAATGGATTCGCGGCGAATACCGCACCAAGAGCGAAGCGCGAGCCGAGCTAGGCTCCTCGACCATCATCAGCGATGACGACTGGTACGACTACGTTAAGCTCATTGCGCGCTTTTTGGTCTGCAGCGGCTACAAGGGCATGCTGGTGCTCATCGACGAGCTCGTGAACCTGTATAAGATTCCTAACGCGATTACGCGCCAATACAACTACGAGAAAATCCTAACGATGTACAACGACACGCTGCAGGGCAAGGCACAGTACCTGGGCATGATCATGGGCGGCACGCCGACCTCTATCGAGGACCGCCGCCGCGGCGTCTTTTCCTACGAGGCCCTTCGGAGCCGTCTCGCTCAGGGCCGTTTTGCGCGCGATGATCTCAAAGACATGCTCGCTCCCATCATCCGCCTGCAGCCGCTCATCTACGAGGAGCTGCTGGTGCTCATCGAAAAGCTCATGCAGATCCATGCCGGCTACTTTGGCTGGACGCCCACGCTTACCGAGAACGACTTGGTGGACTTTCTCAAGATTGAGTTCGGTCGTGTGGGAGCCGACACGCATCTGACGCCGCGTGAAGTCATTCGTGACTTTATCGAGCTGCTCGACATCCTATGCCAAAACCCCGACGCCAACGTGGCCGAGTTACTGCAAAGCGTCGGCGGCGACGCGCTGGCGCCGGCAGCCGCAACAGACGACACCGGCACCGCAGGCGGCGACCGCAACTTCGCCGAATTCACCATCTAACCTGTCAAAAAGGGACAGGTTTATTTTGGCAGGTTTTATCTGCACAAACGTTGAGACAGCAATGCAGCAAACCATTGCCAGCCGCGTTGAGAGATTCGTTTTTGAGAGGAGGCCCCGTGAACGCCTTTGACCGCTACGCCCCGTTTATCCAAGACTTCATCTATTCCCACGATTGGGAGAGCCTGCGCTCTATCCAGGTTGCGGCGGCAGATGCCATCTTTAACACGCAAGATAATGTGCTCTTGACGGCATCCACGGCTTCCGGCAAAACCGAGGCAGCCTTCTTTCCCATCCTGACCGAGTTTTGGGAGAACCCGCCCGCAAGCGTGGGCGCCCTCTACATCGGCCCCCTCAAAGCGCTCATCAATGATCAGTTCGTCCGCCTCAACGACCTCTGCGAAGAGGCCGATATCCCTGTCTGGCACTGGCATGGCGATGTCTCGCAGTCGCACAAGGCTAAGCTCATCAAAAAACCGAGCGGCATCTTGCAGATTACGCCTGAGTCACTCGAAGCGCTCTTAATCCATAAGCACATGGCGATCCCGCGCATGTTTTGCGACCTGCGCTATGTGGTCATCGATGAGGTCCACTCGCTCATGCGCGGCGACCGCGGCGGTCAGACGCTGTGCCTTATCGAGCGCCTCTCGCGCATGGCAGGCGTGCAGCCCCGCCGCATCGGCCTTTCTGCCACCATCGGCGACCCCGAGCGCACGGGCGCCTTTCTCTCACAGGGAACGGGGCGCGACTGCGTTATCCCCCGCTTTGAGGAACCGCGCCGCGTGTGGCGTATCTCCATGGAGCACTTCTACAACTCGGGCCCCCAGGCACAGCAGCGGGGATTCGTGGGCACAAGTCCTCAAGAGGCCGAAGTGCTTGCATGCGAGCGCATTGAGACAGCGGCACCCGCGGCACTGCCCGCCGGCGCCCAAGACATGCGTCACAGCGGACAGCTCACACAAGAGGAGCGCCGTCAACGTCGCGAGCAGGCGCGGGGCAAGGCCGCTCCCAAAGACCGTCGCACTTCTTCGGCCCCCGAGGGCGAAGTCGATATCCCCCAGGCTACCGAGCAGGCGCTCCTCAACCCCACCGACACCGCACCCGACAACGCCGACCCCGGCATGGGCTACATCTTCGAACACACCCGCGGCCGCAAGTGCCTGGTCTTTGCCAACTCGCGTGAGGAGGCAGAGGCCGTATGCTCCATGCTGCGCAGCTACTGCGAGAGCCGACACGAGCCCGACCGCTTTCTCATCCATCACGGCAATCTTTCGGCATCGTTGCGCGAGACAGCCGAGGAACTCATGCGTGACGAGGAACAGGCACAAACGACCGTCACCACCTCTACGCTGGAGCTCGGTATCGATATCGGCCGCCTGGAGCGTGCGTTTCAGATCGATGCGCCATTTACCGTCAGCTCCTTTTTGCAGCGAATGGGCCGCACGGGACGCCGCGATCTTCCGCCCGAGATGTGGTTTGTCATGCGCGAGGAAGAGCCCGAGCCGCGCACGATGATGCCCGAGACCATTCCGTGGAAGCTCCTGCAGGGAATCGCGCTCGTACAACTCTATCGCGAGGAAAAGTGGGTCGAGCCGCCCGAGCTCGATCGACTCCCCTACAGCCTGCTCTACCACCAGACTATGTCGACGCTTGCCAGTACCGGCGAACTCACGCCGGCAGAGCTTGCCCAGCGCGTGCTCACGCTCAGCTATTTCCATCGCATCTCGGCCGATGACTATCGCGTACTGCTGCGTCACCTCATTAAGATCGACCATATCCAAGTCACCGAGGGCGGTGGGCTCATCGTGGGTCTCGCGGGTGAGCGCATCATTAACAACTTTAAGTTCTACGCCGTATTCCAGGAAAACGAGGAGTTCACCGTTCGCAGCGAGTCGGCCGAGTTGGGCACGATCGTCAATCCGCCACCGCCCGGTGAGCGCATCGCCATCGCCGGACACTGCTGGATTGTCGAGGAAGTGGACTGGAGGCGCCACACCGTCTTTGCCACGCAGGTCAAGGGCCGGGTGCCGGCCTACTTTGGCGACTGCCCCGGCGACATCAATACACACGTACTCGAGCGCATGCGCAAGGCGCTCAACGAGCACGCGGCATATCCGTACCTCATGGGCAACGCACGGGCACGCCTTGCACAGGCTCGTCATACCGCCGAGATTTCGGGTGCGGGAACCAAGCCGCTCATCAACCTGGGCGGCGATACCTGGGTGCTCTTCCCCTGGCTGGGCAGCTACGCCTTTTTGGCGCTCGAGCGCATGCTCAAGATTAAATGTGCCGCGGAGCTGGGCCTTCGCGGACTCGACCCGTCACGCCCGTACTTTATGCAGTTTAAGATGAAGGCCGACGAGGAGACGTTCTTTGAGGTGCTCACCGCCGAGGCCGAGAAGGACTTCGATCCCATCGAGCTCGTCTATCCTGGCGAGGTGCCTTACTTTGACCGCTACGACGAGTTTGTTCCCGAAGAGCTCGTGCGCAAGGGCTTTGCCGAAGGCGTGCTCGACATAGAGGGCATGAAGCAGCGTGTCCGCAGCTGGCGCGACCACGCCTAGGACCAGTCTTTTTTTGGGACGGGGGAGACTTACTTGTCGTGAAGGACGGTGCCGAGGAAGTCGGTGTCGAAGGGCACGGCTTCGGCAAAGGCATAGTCACCGTCGCTAGCGATGAGCAGGTAGTTCTCCTCGCCGCCGAACTCCGCATCGCCACATGGGACCACCCAAGCATGGTCGAACACCTCAAGCGCCGTGGCGGCACAGTCGCGCAGGAACGCCACATCGCTCCCCTCGTTTGCACTCACGATATTGGCAACGTAGACGCCACCGACATTTAGGCTGCCCCGCACCAAACGCAACGCCTCAACCGTCGCCAGCTCGCGTACGGGCTCGGCACCGCCAAAGCAATCGCTCACGACCACGTCGTAGCGACGATGGCCCACACTCGTCACGCCCAGATATGAGCGAGCCTCAGCGGTAATCACCCGCAAGCGGTCGCCCACCGCGCGCTCCAGCTCGTCCAGGTAGAACCAACGGCGCGCCAGGCGCGTAATCTCGGCATCGTACTCAATGACGTCCATGCGCAAGCTCTCGTGCGACATCAGCGCGAACTTGGGATAGGCAAACCCACCGCCGCCCAGCATAAGCGTACGGTCGATACCGTGACCATAAGCGTCACGCATTGCGTCCTCGGCCTCAAACACATCGTCAAATGCACGATAATACGCAAAGACGGGCTCTGCCCAACGATCGCCAACATAGCTTGCGCTTTGGTAGACGCCGCCCTGCACGAGCACGCGAATCTCATCGCCGCCCTCATCGTGCACGCGTTTCACGCGCGCCAACCCATTGCGGGTTCGCGCAACCTGCAGACAGGCAGCACGAACAGCGACAGCGGCCGCACCAAGCGCCGCGGCTCCCAGAGCAACGCCGGCAACGACGCCGGCAGAAACACTCGGCTTGTTCATCTAGAGCTCCTTTTGCAGATAAAGGCCATGGTCATAAAATCCAAGATGGCGATAGTACTCGCGTGTGCCAATCGCGCTAATCACGTTGATGCGCGCATAGCCCGCATCTCGGGCAATCTCGCACGCACGCTCTACGAGCAAACGCCCCAACCCGTGATGCTGCGCCGCCTGGCCTTGATCCCCCACGCGCGCCGCCATGCCATACACGTGTACCTCGCGAATCATCGCCTCGTCCGGCGTCGTCGGCAACTCGTCCGCATGCGCGGCAACAAACGAATGGTCGGGCAGCGACAACCGCAAAAAGCCCGCGATCTTGCCCCGCGGCGTCACCCACTGCAAAAAGCGCTCGTAAGTCACCGGCGTCTCGTACGCCACTTCCTCATCAAGAGATAGCTCATCCAAGTCGGCACCCGCCGTGCTGATCTCGCGGTAACGGATCTCGCGCACCGTCGCACCGTCACCCCGAGCAGCCAGGCGGTTCTCAACGAGCTGACGCAGGTTAGGCTTCTTGTTGCCCACCATGATGTCGTCGGAGCTAAAGTCGCGGATCATGCGACTGATACGGCAGAACGCCGGCGTCACCACGATGTCGTTGGCCAACACATCGAGCAGCTCGTCCTCGGTATAGGGACGCCACTCGCCGCGCTCATAGCAGCCCACCAGACGCGAACCCTCAATGAGCGCACACGGGTAGACCTTGACCTCGTCGGGCATAAAGGCCCCCTCGGTCATAAAGCGCTCGTAGTCGCGCTTGTCCCCCTCGGGTGTGGCGCCCAGTAAGTTGAGCATAAAATGCGCATGGATCTTAAAGCCAAACAGGCGCGCAAGCGAAAACGCCTGCTCGATCTGAGCCACCGAAATGCGGCGCTCGTTGATATCGAGCAGGTGCTGGTCGAGGCTCTGGATGCCCATCTGAATCTTGGTGCAACCCAGGCGGCGGATGAGCTTGAGGGCCTGCGGCGTTACAGCATCGGGGCGCGTCTCGATAACGAGCCCCACCACGCGATGCTTCGCCGTCTCGTTGACGCGCTGCTGGCGCTCAAGCTCATCCATCGTGGCGGTCTGCCACTCGGCAACCTCGCCCCACGGCGTACCGGGTCCGTACAGACGACGCACCGCGCGGTTATAGCCGCCCACGGCAACATCCACACGCTCCTGCTCGTCGGCAACGCCGGCAGCAAGCTCAGCCTCGTCTGTCGCAATGCCGGCAGCCCGATAGCGCTCGCGGCGCTCTGTTACCACCGGCGGCAGGGCATCGGCGGGAGCGTCATCGAGCAGGCGCCCTGCCTCGGCACGGCTGATGCCCGGACGCGCCAACATGGGGTTTGCCGCCACGCCGGCGACGGCATCGTCATTGAGCGCCCGGAAAAGCTCCGACATAAACCATGTCTGATACCCTTGCGGATAGTCGCTCCAGGTACCGCCGAGCACGATGAGCTCTATCTTGTCGGTCGCATGCCCCATCTGCGAAAGCGCCGTCAAACGGGCACTCACCTGCAGATACGGGTCAAAGCAATTTTGCTCCGCACGGGCGCACGCCGGCTCGGCGTGCAGGTAGCTTTTGGGCATGCGCAGATCGTTGGGACAAAACAGGCAATCGCCCGAGCATGGCCAGGGCTTGGTGATAACGGTAATGGTCGCCACGCCCGAAGCCGTGCGACGAGGCTTCATACGCAGCACCTGCAGCAGTCGACGTTCCAGCTCGGCATCGACATTCCACCCAGCCCAACGAGCCGGCTCCTCACGTTTTACCCGCTGGTAGAACGGCAGCAGACGGCGCTTGGCCAAATCGCGTTTGTCGGCACCCTCACGGCGCGCCTCGGCATGTATCAGTTTGACGAGCGCTTTGTCGTCCACGGTCTCGCCGCGACGCAGAGCCTCGAGTATGTTCAAGATAATCTGTTCCATGACCCCATTGTAAAGGCAAAGGTGCCGGAGCCCGTCACGGCTCCGGCGCCTCCATCAAACAGCGCAGCTATGGTATATAAGTCTTCGATAACCGCCAGTCACTCTGAATCAAATGACATGTCGCCCGAACCGACCTCAAAACGATACGTAGCAGACTTATCGCCGTTATCGAATTCAAGATTCAAAATGGTCTCGCCGTCGTAGCCAAGCGGAAGGAATTCGCTCTCGAAGTCGCCGCTGCCCAAGGTAAGGCTTGCCTTAAAGCCCGTCGAGTTCGGAACCATCATCTCCACATCGCCCGAGCCCACACTCACGTCCATCGACTTCGCGGGGGCCTGGTAGAGCTCGAACGTCACATCGCCCGAACCGACCTCAGCACTGAGCGCATCAGTCACGCTGCCCGCAAACTCTACATCTCCCGCACCCAGGAAAAGGTCGAAACCATCACAGGTGACACCGGCAATCTGCAGATCACCCGAGCCCACGTGCGCGTTGACTCCCTTCAGATGTTCGGCAACACGGCGCGGCAGCTCGACCGTAACTGAGCGATCGATTGCCTTACCGTCATCACTTCCAAACTGGGAAACCTTGAGCGTCGAGTCCTCGACGGATGCGATGTTCTGCGTCGCGGCCTTGGAGGCATCCATACCATTGGCAACGCGTCCCCGCTCGATAACGCGAGCCTTGTTACCATCAACAACCTTGACGTCCACCGTAGCCGCATCGATATCGAAATCGAGGTAGCGAAACTCATCGGCATCAAAGGTCGTACACGAAAGCTGCTGAGGCCGAGCGGAATAGTTACCGCCATCGTTCATAAAATCGTCGTCATCAACCACATCGTCCATACCGGACAAGCCGGGTATAACATCGTCGAGATCCCACGGGCCATCAAAATGAATCAAAGTCCGCGAAACGCCAAAAACAAGCCCGATAATCAGTACAAACGCTCCGATGCCGACGCCCAGGCGCAGCTTGGATTCATGCGAAAGCTTCATCATTCGTCACCCTCTTTGGCACATGGCTCAGCGGTGGCCGCGGTAGCCACACCAGCATCAGGTTCCGCAGAAGTATCCTTCCCCTGGGCCTTGATCGCCACCGACGCCGGACCAACCTGAATATCCCCGCGCGCCCAATCACCATCGAGCGCACGCGCCACCCAGCGATAGATGGGAATCGTGAAGAAGATCAGCGCGGCAAAGGGACCGGCACCAAACAGGAACATCAGTAAAAAGAACAGCAGCCAGCACACGGCCCAATACGGGAACGACTGGAACGGACCCTTCACCGGAGTCGGGCCGGCCGCGCCACCGCCCGTCACCTGCGCCGTCGCCGCATTGGCGGCCTGCGCACTCCAGCTTGCCGCTTGCGCCGCCTTGGCCGCAGCATCACTCGCCTGCGTTGCCGCCTCGGTAGCGCGCGCCGCCGCCTCATGGGTGCGAGCACGCTCTGCCGCCTCGGCCTCGCGCTGACGGGCGCGGTCCTCGTTCTCAAACTCGATATCGTCCTCGATCTCGTCGCTCGGATTGAGCAGCTCGTCCAGGCTCACGCCATAGAGCTTGGCGAGCGAGATCAGGTTCTCGGTATCGGGTGAGCTCTCCGCGCGTTCCCATTTACTGACCGCCTGGCGCGACAGCCCTAACTTTCGCGCCAGCCCTTCTTGGCTAAAACCCTTGCTGCGACGAAGGTCGGCGAGCCGCTGCGCAGTTTCTACATTCATGGTTCCTCCTATGTGATGCCAGCCGTGCCGCCGGACCGTTTTTGTTCTTAAGGCGCCTTGCACAGTTAAAAATCTATCCGCCACCGCCAAAAGCATGCCACCTATTCTAGTGAGATTTTTGACAACCGGCGGTTGCGGGTGCATATGAGCTGCGGAAATGTGTCCAAACAAAGCAATGACCCGTAGCTTGGTTGTCCCCGTTGCAGCGTTAACGGTAGTATGGTCGTACTGTTTATTCCGCACCGCCAACGGAGGGAGTTCCGCGCCGTGAACCGCGATTTCGCCTCATCGCTCATCCAGCTCAACAACACGTTCTATCGCGAGCACTCCGCCTCCTTCTCCGATACGCGCCAGGCCCCGTGGCCCGGCTGGGTGCGCACCATGGATATCGCGCTCGGGCAGCTCGACGTCGCCACGATCGAGCATCCCGTCCGCGTCTTCGATCTTGCCTGCGGCAATATGCGGTTCGAGAACTTTGCCGCCGGCGGCGCACTTGCCGCCAAGGGCGTCGACGGAGCAAACCCCTCGGCAGATGCCAGCTGTCCGTTTGAGTTCTATGGCGTCGACTCGTGCCAAGACCTGGCCATCGATGCACATGGCCACGCGCTGCGCATTCCCAACCTGCACTTCCAGGAGCTCGATGTGCTCGATGCCCTCATGAAACTCAATCCCGCCGAGACGCCCGATGTGCTTTTCGATGCCCCGCTCGCCGACATCTCGGTCTGCTTTGGCTTTATGCACCACGTGCCGTCGTGCGAGTACCGCGTACGCGTGCTCGACGCCCTGGTGCGCCAGACACGCCCGGGCGGCATCATCGCCATCAGCTTTTGGGAGTTTATGAATGACGAGCGCATGGCGCGCAAGGCCGTTCGCGCCGAAGCCCGCGCCGAGCTCACCCCGCCGTTTGAGGGCTACGACTCCGCGCAGTTTGAGGCCGGCGACCACCTCATTGGCTGGCAAAACGACCGCCACGCCTACCGCTATTGCCATCACTTTGACGATCAGCAGATCACCGACCTGGTGCGCGGCGTGCGTACGTTCTACAAGAGCGGCGAGGTCCCCGTGCGCGAGCTTGAGCGCTTCCATGCCGACGGTCGTAGCGGCGAGCTCAACCGCTATGTGATTCTCAAGCGCCTGTAGGCACCGACGACTCGCCGTCGAGCCGCACCGCATCTTTCAGGCAAACTATGCCCACCCTTTTTCAACCCATTGACGGAACGCGCGGCTATGCGTTCCACACTTATGACCAAGGAGCCTCATGGGAGCCGTCCACGTTCGCACGCCTAAGAACTTTGTGCTCGAGGAGCGCCTGGAGCGCTACGCCGATGCGATTGAGACGAACCCCGAAATCTATGCCGGAGATTGGCGCAAGGCCTGTGCGCCAGTTGGCAGCAAGCCTTTCGAACATCTTCACCTGGATCTCGGTTGTGGCAAGGGAACGTACCTTGTAGAGCGCGCGGCCCACGAGCCAAACACCCTCTTTATCGGCATGGACCAGGAGCCCATCTGCATCGCCTATGCCGCGCAGAAAATCTGCGAGCAGGAACTGGCCAACGCACTCGTCCTGCCCCGAGGCGCCGCATCGCTGCCGCAGCTGTTTGCCACAGGCGAGCTCGATGCCATCACCATTAACTTTCCCACGCCGCAGCCCAAGGCCAAGTACGCCAAAAAACGACTCGTCCATGTCGGCCATCTGATGCTCTACCGCCCGCTCTTTTCAGCCGGCGCTACCGTCACGCTGCGCACCGACAGCAAGCCATTGCGCGACTACGCCCTGGGGCAGTTTGCCGCGGCAGGCTACGACACGCTTTGGGTAAGCGACAACGTCCGCCGCGACCATCCCGAGCATCCCGAGACCGAATATGAATGCCGCACGCGCGAGATGGGTGCCGTCGTCTATGGCATTTGCGCCACGCCCGGAGCGCAGCCAACCGACGAACAGCTCACAGTAGGCCGCGCGCAGGAGCAAAGCCTTGCCTGCTACCTGCCCGATAACCTCGATGAGCTCACCTATGTACCTCTGGGCATGGAAGAAGCCGTCGAGAACTTTAGAAACCGCGCCCGCAAAGGCAAGAAGCGCCTGCCGCAAGAGCACTAACTTCACGCGCCCATTTCCTGCATTTTCTCGCGCGCTGGCACCCCGCGGCGCCGCTACGCCATAATAGTTGGCGGACAATCGCGAGAGAAAGCAACCACATGGCACAGACCACGACAGATACCGCCGCCAGCACCGTCTCCGGCGTCGGCGCCGCCAGCTCATTCTCGGGCGGCACGGGAACCGAAGCCGAGTTTGGCTCGCTCGGTGCGCTCTCCCCCACCTGGTGGGAGCCCGAGGATGGTAGCGAGCCCGAACCATGGCTCACGCCTGATCAGGCTTTCGAACGCTTCTTTGAATGGACGAGCGACCGTGGCATTGGACTGTGGGATCACCAAGAAGAGGCCCTCATGGACCTGGCTGCCGGCGATCACGTCATTTTGGGAACACCGACCGGATCGGGTAAATCGCTCGTCGCGCTGGGCATGCTCTTTATGGGCATGGCGCAGGGCAAGCGCTGCTATTACACGGCTCCTATCAAGGCTCTGGTCAGCGAGAAGTTCTTCGACCTGGTACAGGTACTCGGCCGCGATAACGTCGGCATGATCACCGGCGACACGCATATCAACACCAAGGCACCCGTCATCTGCTGCACGGCCGAAATCCTTGCCAACGATGCGCTCCGCGAGGGCGAGGACGCCGACGTGGGCTGCGTGGCCATGGACGAGTTCCACTACTTTGCCGACCCCGACCGCGGCTGGGCCTGGCAGGTGCCGCTGCTCACCCTGCCCCATACGCAGTTTATGCTCATGAGTGCCACGCTCGGCGATGTCACTGCCATCGCCACCTCACTCGAGGAGCACACCGGCGCTGCTTGCGACTTGGTTGTCGACGCCCCGCGTCCTGTTCCGCTGAGCTACGACTATGTGACGACCTCCCTCGAGGGCACGGTCGAGCTCGCGATGCGTCGCGGCGAGGCCCCGCTCTACATCGTGCACTTTAGCCAGGATGCCGCACTTGCGACGGCGCAATCCCTCGCCAACTTTGGCATTGCCAGCAAGGAGCAGCGCGAGGCCATCAAGGAAGCGGCCAAGGGCACGAGCTTCTCGACGGCCTTCGGCAAGATCCTCAAGCGCCTGCTCGGCTGCGGCGTCGGCGTGCACCATGCCGGCATGTTGCCGCGCTATCGCCTGCTGGTCGAGCGCTTGGCGCAGCAGGGCCTGCTGCCCGTCATCTGCGGCACCGATACGCTCGGCGTCGGCATCAACGTACCCATCCACACCGTGGTGCTCACCGCGCTCACCAAGTTCGATGGCTACAAGATGCGTCGTCTGCGCGCCCGCGAGTTCCATCAGATTGCCGGTCGCGCCGGCCGTTCGGGCTTCGATACCGAGGGCATGGTCATCGCCGAGGCCCCGGAGCACGAGATCGAGAACGCCAAGCTCATGGCCAAGGCGGGCGACGACCCCAAGAAGCTCCGCAAGATTAAAAAGAAGAAGGCCCCCGAGGGCTTTGTCACCTGGAACAAGCAGACCTTTGAGCGCCTGATCGAGACGCAGCCCGAGACGCTCAAGCCGCACCTGCGCATCACACACTCCATGGTGATTAGCGTGGTCGAGCAGGGCAGCGATGCCCGAGCCCGCGTACACGACCTCATCGAGACGAGCTTGCAAACCCCCGAGGAAAAGGCCAAGCTCGAGGTTCGCGCCGACGAGATCTTCGCAACGCTCATCGACTCCGGCGTCGTCGTGCGCACCGAGGTGCCGCCCGCACCCGACGCTCCGGCTGACGCCGCGCCGGACATCGACTATGCGCTGACGGTCGATCTGCCCGAGGACTTCGCGCTCGATCAGCCGCTCTCGCCGTTCTTGCTTGCCGCGTTGGAGCTGCTCGATCCCGAGAGCGAGACCTATACCATGGATCTGATCTCTATGGTCGAGGCAACACTCGAGGATCCCAAGCAGGTGCTGCGTGCACAGGAGCGCGCCGCACGCGATCGCGCCATGGCCGAGATGAAGGCTGACGGCGTCGACTATGAGGAGCGTCTGGAACGCATCCAAGACGTCACGTACGAAAAGCCGCTCGAGGATTTGCTCGACGCCGCCTTTGACAAGTACTGCCAGGAAGTACCTTGGGCCAACGACTACCAGCTCTCGCCCAAGAGCGTCCTGCGCGACATGCTGGAGAGCGCGAGCGACTTTAAGGGCTATATCCAAAAGCTCGGCATCGCCCGCTCCGAGGGCATTCTGCTGCGCTACCTAGCCGAGGCCTACCGTTCCCTCGATCGCACCGTGCCCATCGAGAAGCGCGACGAGCGCCTGCGCGACATTATCTCGTGGCTGGGCTTTGTGGTGCGCTCGGTGGACTCGAGCCTGGTGGACGAGTGGGAGAACGCCGGCAACCCGGCAGCCCTCGATGCCGCGCCGCCACAAGGCATCGACGAAGTCGTGGCAGACCGCCGCGGCTGCACGCTGTTGGTGCGCAACGCGCTCTTCCGCCGCGTGACCCTTGCCGCCCGCGAGCATGTTCGCGACCTGGGCGAGCTCGACGACGACTGGGGCATGAGCGAAATTCGCTGGCAAAAGGCGCTCGATGCCTACCATGAGCAGCACGAGGAAATCCTCACCGACGGAGATGCCCGCAGCGCCGCGATGTTTTCCATCGACGAGTCCGACGAGAAGACCGCGCACGTATGGCACGTGCACCAGATCTTTGCCGACGAGGACGGCGACCACGACTTTGGCATCATGGGCGATGTCGATCTGGACGCCACGCAAGACGGTGGCGAGGTCATCTTCAAAAACTACCGCGTCGGCTTTATCGAGGACCTGCTCGAGAACTAGCCGAACATACTGGAACGAAACGAAGCGGGGCCGCTGGCAACATCGCCAGCGGCCCCGCTTTTTGCGCGATACGTTATCCCCTACTCGGTATCCTCGACCTCATACGAATCCGCCTCGGCGGGCCCATCGCCTGTCTCTGGCGCAGCCCCGCGTGCCTCGTCAAACGCCGCCTTCATGGTCTTGTTGCCCCAGGTGAGCTTGCGAATGGTAAGATCGTCAGCCTTCTTGTTGGCTAGACGTAGATTGTTCTCGGAGGACAGCAACGCCTCCTTGGTTTTCTGTAGATGGCTAATCGTCTTGTCGATCTCCTCGATCGCCGTCTGGAACTTACGGCTCGCAAGCTCATAGTTGCGACCGAAGTCGTTCTTGAACTTCTCCATCTTGGCTTCGAAGTTCGTGACGTCAATATTCTGCTGCTTGTACTCCGCCAGCTCCTGCTTATAGCGCAGCGAACCCATGGCGGCGTTGCGCAGCAGCGTAATCATGGGAATGAAGAATTGTGGGCGGATCACGTACATCTTCTCGTAGCGGTAGCTCACATCCACGATTCCCGCGTTGTAAAGCTCGCTCTCGGGCTCGAGCAGCGTGCAGAGTACCGCGTACTCACAGCCTTTCTGGCGGCGATCGTGGTCGAGCTTCTTAAAGAAATCCTCGTTCTTGTGCTTGGTCGCGGTCTCGTCGTTCTCGTTTTTCATCTCGAACATGATCGAGATAATCTCGTTACCGCTCGCATCGCACTCGCGGAAGATAAAGTCGCCCTTGGTACCCTCGGACGCATCGTTATCTTTCTCGAAGTACGCGTTGGGAAACGCCGTCATGCGCAGACGGTTGAACTCGGTCTCGCAGTGCTGTTCGAGCGACTCGCCCACCATCTTGGTAGACAGGCGGACCTTCATGTCCTTAAGGCGCTCGATCTCTTCATCCTTGTAGCGAATCAGGTCATCGCTCGCGCGCTTGGCCTGCGCGAGCTCGAGCTCGTGTGCCGCCTTGGCTTGCTCCTCGCGAGAATCGCGCACCGCCAGCTCGCTCGTCAGCTTGGCACGTGCCTCATCGCGCTCTCGCTCCGCCGCGGCGACCGCCTCTGACAGGTTCATTTTTGCCATCAGTTCCTGCTCGCGCAGCTGGGCACGCAGGCCCTCGGCCTCTTGCTCGGACTGAGCCTTTGCGGCGGAAAACTTCTCTTGCACCTTCGCGCGATAGTCAGTAAGCGCGCGCTCGGCCTCGCTGCGAGCGGCATCGAGCTCACGCTGCGACTCTGCCGCGGCAGCGGCAAGCGCCATCTCCTGGGCCTTGTCCGCCGCGGCGAGCCTGGCCTGCAGCTCGGCAATCTGAGCGTCGCGCGCGGACAGGTCGTTTTGAGCAGCATTGCGTGCCGCCGCCTCGGCAAGCCTGGCTTCATCATCTTTGCGCTCCAACTGCGCACGTAAATTGTCGATCTCGCGCTGAAGCTCGGCTTTCTCCTTTTGAGCATCGGAACGGGCCTCAACCGCCGCGCGCTGACTTGCACTCTCGCGCTCTGCGGCAGCGCCTTCGAGCTTGGCGCGCAGCTCGGCAAGCTCAGCGTCGCGCTTGGCAACCTCTTGTGCCAGCTGCTGAGCTGCAGCGTTCTTCTGCTCGACAAGCTGAGCGTTGCGCTGAGACTCTGCCTCCTGCAATGCAGCCGTCGAACGCGAGCGCTCAAGCTCCAGCGCCTGCTCGCCCTCGCGCTGGACCGCCTTCACACGCTCATCCAGGTCGCGCGAAAACTCGGCATCGCGTACTTGCTTGACGATATCCGCATAGCCGGATGCATCGACCTTAAAAACTTCGCCGCAATGCGGGCACTTAATCTCGTTCATAGCAGCTCCTCGATGGACGCAAATTTCAACCGCCTACACTCTACCGCGCCGCACGGACAAAAAAACGCCGCCGCCATAATGGCAACGGCGCCAGAACCACCGCAAAGGGGACAGGCACCTTTGTGGTGGTTCGAGAATTACAGTCCAAAAAAGCCGAGGATCTGATCGCGGCTTACGGGCTTGTAATCGTTGGCATCGAAACCGACATCGTAGCGAAAGATAGGGCGCTCGCGATCGCGGTTGCGCGCGTTGGTGCGGTCTCCCCTGCTGTGGATATGCCCGTGCAGCATGATGGCACCACGCGCCTTGCCATTCCAGCTGAGCATGGGGTAGTGGCTCAACACCAGGCGATGACCCTTGGCATAGCCGGGAGCAATCTCCAGGTAATCGCGCACGTCTTCCCAAATCTGCGGTACGTCGGGATCTTCCCAGTCGCCGTCATGGTTGCCACGGATGAGCGTCACATTCTGGCATTCGATGCGCTCGCGCAGGTGCACCGCCTCCGCCAGGGGCAAACGATAGGTAAAGTCTCCCAAGATATAGAGGCGGTCATCCGCAGCCACGCACTCATTGATAGCATCGATGACCTTGCGATTCATCTCCTCGACCGAGCCAAACGGCCGATCCATGTCGTGCAAGATATTCGTATCGCCCAGGTGCAGGTCGGCGGTAAACCACATCATCGTCTATGCCCTCATTTCGCAACGTGTTCAACTCGTGCTAAGTATACAGACGTAGCGATACGGCGGTTATCCAAAGAGCCCGCCGAACAGTCCGCGGCGGCGCTTGTCTTGCTTTTTCGAAGCGTCACTCTGAGTTTTCTTGTCCTGCCGTTTCCTACGGTCCTGCTCCAACTCATCGTCATCGAGTAGCATATCCCACTCAAACGGATCGTCCGTCAAATCGAACAGGTCGTCGTCAAACATGGCAGCCTCCATTGCCGACTAGCGAGCATCCACCACATAGAGGCCAACGCGCACTTGGTGCCACGGGCTACGCTCGGGGGCAACCTGCTGCACGCGGGCCTCAAATACATCCTCATGGCCGTAATACATCATCAAGGACAGCGGGCCGACCTCGTTTCCCGGAACATAGCCAAGCTTGGTGTTGCCGTAGTAGATCGCAACCGCCTCGGGGTCATGGGGATTATCGCGCTCGGCGCACAGCGTCAGCTTATCGCCCGCTTTAAGATCGCCTAGGACCAAAGCGCCGTCGGCATATTGAAATCCTGCGATATGAAACGACAAAAGAACACGTGAAGGCTCGTACATAGCAACTCCCCTAACGGCTGGATAAACCAGCGTTTAACCTTACTGAGAAGCTTACGGGCCCGTGCGGACACAAATTCGCCCCACCCGCGCCTTTTCGACCGTTTGTCGCTACACCATCTGATTCTAATGCACAAACATACGCACGAACTTGTGCTTCCAGCTTGCGTAAGGAGCATAGCGGAATGGCACGTCCAACCACGTTGCCTTGTTCACGATGCTCTTCTTGTGGCTAAACGTATCGAAACTCTCGCGGCCATGGTACTGCCCCATACCGCTCGCTCCCATGCCGCCAAAGCCCATATGGCTCGTAGCCAGATGCATGATGGTGTCGTTAACGCAGCCGCCGCCAAAGGGCACGTAGCGCACAAAGCGCTGCTGAACCGCGCGATCCTGGCTAAAGATATACAGAGCCAGCGGCGTCGGACGGTCTGTAATAAACGTCTCGGCCTCGTCTAGGCTCTCAAACGTCAGCACCGGTAAGATGGGGCCGAAGACCTCCTCCTGCATCACGGCGTCATCGGGGGTCACGCCGTCCAAAATCGTCGGCTCGATCTTGAGCGACGACTCGCGCGCCGTGCCTCCAAGCACAACCTTATCGGGGTCGATCAGCCCGCGTACGCGCGCAAAATGCTTGGCGTTGACGATATGCCCGTAATCCTCGTTATCGAGCGGATGCTCGCCAAACATACGGCGGGCCTCCTCCTTGATAAGGTCCAGCAGCTCGTCATGCACGCGCGCATCGACCAGCAGGTAGTCGGGCGCCACGCAAGTCTGCCCCACGTTGAGCCACTTACCAAAGGCGATACGCCGCGCCGCGACCTTCAAGTTTGCCGTCGCATCCACGATGCAGGGGCTCTTTCCGCCCAGCTCAAGCGTCACGGGCGTGAGGTTTTTGCTCGCGCGCTCCATAACGAGCTTGCCGACCGAAACGCTACCGGTAAAGAAGATCTTGTCCCAGCACTCATCGAGCAGCGCTTCGTTTTCGGCGCGCCCGCCCTCGACAACCGTCACCAGGCACGGATCAAATGCCTCTTCACAGATTTGCTTGAGCACCGCGCTCGATGCCGGAGCATAGGCACTCGGCTTGATGACCACGGTATTGCCCGCGGCAAGGGCGCCGGCGAGCGGCTCGAGTGTTAGCAAAAACGGGTAGTTTCACGGAGCCATGATGAGTGTGACGCCATAGGGCACGGCTTGCGTTTTGCACACGCTCACGGCGTTAGCGAGATCGCACGGACGCAGGCGCGGACGACTCCACCGAGCCACGTGAGCGATCTGATGTCGAATCTCGGAAAGCGACGTACCAATCTCGCACATATAGGCCTCGTCATGCGACTTCCCCAAATCGGTCTTGAGCGCATGGGCGATATCGGCCTCGTGGGCCCGCACCGCATCGCGTAAACTCACGAGCGCGCGACGTCGAGCATCGACATCAAACGTGGCGTGCGTCTTAAAGTAGGCGCGCTGATCGCCGACGATGCGCGCAATTTCCTCGGTGTTCATGGACCCTCCTAATTCTCGTCCTCAAACATACCACCTGCAACGACTTCGTACATATGCTCGAGCTCCAAGCGGTCCATTAGAAGCGGAACGGGGTATAGCGGATTGGCCTCGGCATCGGCATGCACCGCCATCTCGGGAATGTCAGAGCGGCGAATGCCCAAGACATATTTGGGGATTCCCAGGGCCTCGTTCATGCGGTCGACCCAATCGATAAAGGCCTCGGCCGCAAGACTATCCTGCGCGGTAGCCGGCGCAATGCCCGCCATGTGAGCAAGATCGGCAAGCTTGGGGGCGGCGGCGTCACCATAAGCGCGAAGCATGTGCGGCAGGATGATCGCGTTGGCCAAACCGTGCGGAATTCCGTATCGGCCGCCCAAACTGTGCGCGATGGCATGCACATATCCGACATAGGAGCGGGTAAACGCAACGCCCGCCTTATACGCCGCCAAAAGCATATTGCGACGAGCGCACATGTCGTCACCATGCTCATAGGCCTCGAGCAAATTGTCGTGGATAAGCTGCACCGCCTGTCGCGCCATCTTACGCGTATAGGGCGTGGTGCTTCGCCCGATAAAGGCCTCAACGGCATGCGTCAGGGCGTCCATGCCCGTCTGCCCCGTAATGGAAGCGGGCAAGCCGCACGTAAACTCGGGGTCGTGCACCGCAAAGCGCGGAATAAGCACAAAGTCGTTAATGGGGTACTTGTAGTGCGTCTCGTCATCGGTAATTACCGCCGCAAGTGTGACCTCGCTTCCCGTGCCTGCCGTGGTGGGGACGGCGATGAGAAGCGGCAGGCGACGATGAATCCGCAGCAGGCCGCGCATCTTGTTGATGGGCTTGTTTGGCTGCGCAATGCGTGCGCCCACGCCCTTGGCACAGTCCATGGCCGAGCCACCGCCAAAGCCGATAATGGCCTGGCAGGCGCTCTCTCGATACAGGGACGCCGCTTCTTCCACGTTTGAAACCGTGGGGTTTGCACGCGTTTCGGCATAGACCGTAACGCCAATCCCCCTGCATGCGAGCGCCGTCTCGAGCGGTGCCGTGAGCCCCAGACGGGCAATGCCGGGATCCGTCACGATAAGGACCTTCTGGATCGAGCGCTTTTGAAGCACCGCGGGCACATCCTCGGCATGCTCTAAAATGCGCGGCTCGGTATAGGGCAGGATCGGCAATGCAATGCGAAAAACCGTCTGATATGTTCGGCACCAGGCACGACGGGCTAGATGCATAAAGGAAACTCCTTCATTTGTTGATAGGTCAACATTTGCTCGCCCGATTGTACTCAGCGGCGGTCAAAGACGGCCTGCCAATCGTTAATCAATCAACATCTTCATATCTCAAAATTGTTTTATTAAAAATCATTCCTAATAGGCTTCACATTTGGTTGCACTTATGGATAATAGAACTCGTCAAGACGCACGTCCGGAGAGGGCCCTTACGGGACCGGACGAGCGCACAATCGCCATCGATCGAAAGGATCGAATCATGAAGTTTGTTTGCCCCGTTTGCGGTTATGTGGAAGAGTTCGACGGCGACCAGCTGCCCGAGGACTTCAAGTGCCCCCAGTGCGGCGTTCCCGGTTCTCGTTTCCTGAAGCAGGAGGAGGGTCAGCTCGAGTGGGCTGCCGAGCACGTCGTGGGCGTCGCCAAGATGGAGGGCGTCTCCGAGGACATCGTTGCCGACCTGCGCGCCAACTTTGAGGGCGAGTGCTCCGAGGTCGGTATGTACCTGGCCATGGCGCGCGTCGCTCATCGCGAGGGCTATCCCGAGATCGGCCTGTACTGGGAGAAGGCTGCCCACGAGGAGGCCGAGCACGCTGCCAAGTTCGCTGAGCTCCTGGGCGAGGTCGTAACCGACTCCACCAAGAAGAATCTCGAGATGCGCGTTGAGGCCGAGAACGGCGCCACCGCCGGCAAGACTGATCTTGCCAAGCGCGCCAAGGCCGCTGGCCTCGATGCCATCCACGATACCGTGCACGAGATGGCTCGCGACGAGGCTCGTCACGGCAAGGCTTTCGCCGGCCTGCTCAAGCGCTACTTTGGCTAAGCCAACCGCTTGAGACATAACCTCTAGCTCGATGAGGCCCGGACCGTATTGGTTCGGGCCTTTTTGTGTCTCGAGGACTCGTTAACGCCCTGAAATAGAGCTATCTTCGGCATAGGTTTCTCGTCAAAAACTAAGTGAGTAGACTTTTTGGAACTTGCCGAGCACGCCATCCATATTGCTTTATAAAGCCGCAGGTAAATGACTTGTTTCAAAACGGCCTGGTCGCCAAAGTGCTAAAAGCCTACTCACTTAGAACCGCAGCCGTCCACGATCGAGCCATTTTGTGTCTAGCGGGCATCTTTCCGTCGATTACTCCCAATTTTGTCCAGTCAATGAATAGTTCAGACCGGAGTAATGCCTCAGCCCTTTGCTCATCCGAGCTTTTATCACGATATTCAGCATCGAGCATCCTGCATACGGCCTTAACGATCGCGCGGAATCTATCCTCATCCGATATCTGTCTGTGTGTAAGGAGAAGCACATCGTAGCCCATGGCCTGAAGGGCCGTCATGCGGTCAGCGTCACGCAAGCCATCCCCTGCGCGTCCGTGCGAGGCCTTTCCCTGACATTCAATGGCCACCTGTCGCCTACCGTCCGGCGAAGAAAGAAGTAGGTCGATATATACACGGGACTTTCCCACAATCGCTCGAGCACTTGTGCTTAACGTCACTTCGACATTGAGCTCTATGCCGCAAAACCCTTCGCCTCCCAGGGCTCGCGGCAGTCCAAGCAACAAATACGCCTCGACCTCAAAAGGCGACGCGGCACCCAATGGAACGAGTTGCGATACCGCCATAAATCTATTGCCGTAACGCATCCCGCAAACATCTGAACAAAAACGGTCAAGGTCTCTGCCTAAAACCAAAGCGTCTCGACGCCATAAATTTGAGGCGGTGCCGTCCTCGGACGGGCAGCGCACCCAACCGAACGTTGTCGAAATCGCGCCCGAATCAATTGCACGCGAAAGCTCCGCCTCAAGTGCCGCCGGCAGAGCGCACACCGCAAACAGGCCGCACATCTCCGCCAACACAAAAAGAAGCTGAAGATCCGTCAGATGCCGCGACATGATGAATGCCGTCAGTAGAGGAGACGTAATCAAAAATCCATGCTCCGTTTCCAGCACGGATTCCCTGGGGGGCTCACCAAGGAACAGCCGCTGCCTAATGCTGGTAGGACAAGTCCGCTTGTTTCTCGACCGAACCAATGTATACAACGGAAAGCCGAGCGCAACCGCAGCAGTCGGGTTACGGGCGAGATCATATCGCTGCCGGTCTTCTTCCGGCCGTGGAAGCGGCGGACACAAAGCGCGAACCTGAGGGGGCAAACGCCAGTACCTAAAAGCCGATATGTCACAAAGTAGATCCTTCATAGGCACAGGAAAACACGAATTTCAACCCAGTCAGTCACGCATTGGCGCGAACGCACCAAAAATGGCACCGAACGGACTGCTAAGTTTTCAACAGCCCTCCCCAACTGGCCAAAAGCTTGCCGAGAGCTGGACGAAGCCCTGTTGAAAACCCCATTTTTTTCTCATGCAGAAGCTTTACGCGGCAAGTGAGTAGACTTTTTTGAACATTCCGAGCAGGCCGGTCTTCCTGCTTTTCAAAACCGCAGGTAGATAGCTTGTTACAAAACTGCCTGGTCGCCAAAGTGCTAAAAGTCTACTCACTTAGATTGCAGAGTGCCCCCCATTAGCTGCAATTCCAAGGTAGTTAGTACTTTTGGACTCAGATCGTCATACTGGACAAGAATATGAGTTGAGTTTTCAGGGGCAGATGCGCCATCGGCACACCAAAAACAGTCACCGATATCGATAAAAGGGATGCTCGAGCGCGTGAGGGCCCGTGCAAAAGTGCTTCCGCCCGTTCCACGCTCCGCAACCACGGTGCAGTAAAGGCCCGCGTCTGCGTGTTCGATCGAGACTTCCCCTGCCGGAAATGCCTTCCGTACAAGCGCCGCCAGGCCATCACGCGCCTCGCGAGCACGAACGCGCACGCGGTTCACATGTCGCTCGTAATCACCCGATTCCAGCAAACGAGCCAAAGCGACCTGGTCAACAGAGCTCACCGACGAGGCGTAAAAACCAAGGTTGCGCCTAAACCGCTCCATTAGCTCATCGGGCAGCACCATGTACGCTAGACGCAACGCCGATGACAGGCTCTTCGAAAACGTGTTGGTGTAGATAACCGACTGGGAGGCATCGATCGACGCGAGCGCGGGAATTGGCTTGCCAGCAAGGCGAAACTCACAATCAAAGTCATCTTCGATGAGATACCGACCTGGTCGCTCGGCGGCCCAGCTCAGAAGCGCATAGCGACGCGCAATGCTCGTCACAAGGCCGGTCGGATACTGATGGGACGGCATCAGGTGAAGGACATCGGTCCCGCTTTTCTGCAGAGTGCTCAAGTCCACGCCCTCATCATCCAACGGGATATGTCGAACTTGGCAGCCCATAGCCTGATAGATACGCGTCAGACGCAAATAGCCCGGATCCTCAACCGCATACACCTTGTCCGCGCCAAGCAACTGAACCAACATGGTATCGAGCAGCTGGGCGCCCGCACCGATAACGATGTTGTTGGGGTCGACATTCATACCCCTTGTCCCGTGCAGATGGTGAGCAATTGCGCGTCGCAGCCGAGCAGTGCCCTGCGCCGGTGCGGGCGAAAAGATTTCGCGCTCGTCTTCGGATGCCAGCGTCGCCCGTAGCGCGCTTTGCCAAAGCCGCGCCGCCTCCAAAGCAGAAGGAGAAAGCGCATCGAATCGCTCGACCTGTCCGTTGACATCATGCGCGCTGAGGCCCACAGAGACGGTATCTCGGTCGATGCCCTGCGAAGCCAAAGGCAAAACCGGTGCATCCGGAAGCTTGCAAGCGTAGTAGCCACGACGCGGCATTGAGCAAATATAGCCCTCGGCAAGTAACTGGCTATATGCATTCTCGATGGTAATGACACTGATTCCCAGATGACTGGCAAAGGCGCGCTTAGACGGAAGATGCTCCCCCGCCGCAATACGTCCAGCAACAATATCATCTCGAATTTGCTGGTAAACATACTCATAAAGCGATGCTTCGCCGCGTTTTTCCAAATTGTAGTCAAGCATGAGTTTGCCACCTGACCTTATCGAGCTGTTCAATCTGGTATTAGGCTGACCTTATTATTATCTCGAAAACTGAGTATTTTGCCATACCCAGCTCCCCGATAGGATGTTCCGTCAAGCAATGCACATGCCAACCAAGGGAGCAACCATGGCAGAACAGACCAGCAAGGCCGATCGCGTCAAACTCAATCGCGAACTCGCGCAGATGCTCAAGGGCGGCGTCATCATGGACGTCACCACGCCCGAGCAGGCACGCATCGCCGAGGAGGCGGGCGCCTGCGCCGTCATGGCACTCGAGCGCATTCCGGCCGACATCCGCGCCGCAGGCGGCGTCTCGCGCATGAGCGACCCCAAGATGATCAAGGGCATCCAAGAGGCCGTCTCCATCCCTGTTATGGCCAAGTGCCGCATCGGTCACATCGTCGAGGCGCAGGTCCTTCAGGCCATCGAGATCGACTACATCGATGAGTCCGAGGTTCTCTCCCCCGCCGACGACGTCTATCATATCGACAAGACCCAGTTTGACGTGCCGTTTGTCTGCGGCGCCCGTGATCTGGGCGAGGCGCTGCGCCGTGTTGCCGAAGGCGCCACGATGATTCGCACCAAGGGTGAGCCGGGTACGGGCGACGTCGTTCAGGCCGTGCGTCACATGCGCAAAATCCAAAAGCAGATCCGCGACGTAGTTGCCCTGCGCGACGACGAGCTCTTTGAGGCAGCCAAGCAACTGCAGGTTCCGGTCGAGCTGGTGCGCGAGGTCCATGCCACGGGCAAGCTTCCCGTCGTGAACTTTGCCGCTGGCGGCGTAGCGACCCCCGCCGACGCCGCGCTGATGATGCAGCTGGGTGCCGAGGGCGTCTTTGTCGGCTCGGGCATCTTTAAGAGCGGCGACCCGGCCAAGCGCGCCGCCGCCATCGTCAAGGCCGTGGCAAACTTCACCGATGCCAAGCTCATCGCCGAGCTTTCGGAGGACCTGGGCGAGGCCATGGTGGGCATCAACGCCGACGAGATCGAGATTATCATGGAAGAGCGCGGGCGCTAGTCCAGCAGAAAGGATCGCACATGAGCGATTATGCAGACCAAACGGTCGCCGTGCTGGCGGTCCAAGGTGCTTTTGCCGAGCACGAGGCAAGACTATCCGAGCTGGGCGCACGTTGTATTGAGCTGAGGCAGGCGGCCGATTTGAAGCAGGACTTTGACCGTCTGGTACTTCCCGGCGGCGAGTCTACCGTTCAAGGGAAGCTGCTTGATGAGTTGGGCATGCTCGAGGAGCTTCGTGCCCGTATCGCTGAAGGCATGCCCGTCCTGGGCACCTGCGCCGGCTTGATTCTGCTGGCGCGCGACCTTGCCGCCCACGACGATAAGGGGACACCGCGCCTGGCAACCATGGATGTGCTCGTTGAGCGCAATGCCTACGGCAGGCAGCTCGGCAGCTTTCGAACCAAGGGGCAAATAGCCGGCATCGACGGTGAAGTGCCGCTGACGTTTATCCGCGCGCCCCGCATCGTCGAGGTCCACGGCGACGCCAAGGCCTTAGCGAAAGTCGACGGTCGTATTGTCGCCGCCCGTCAGGGCAACCAGCTCGGCGTAACCTTCCACCCCGAACTCGACGAAGACACCCGCCTCCACGAACTGTTCCTACAAATGTAGGCATCGAAATCAACAAACGAAACGAGAGTGGATGATCTCCCACTTTGAGCTTGAATGCAGGCTCAAACCGGGAGATCATCCACTCTTGTTCTATGTAGTCATTTAAGAACGTCCCCAATGACTACAAGGAGTGTCCCAAGCTGCTGGCAGAAAAGGAACGTCCCTAACTGCCGCATCCGGAGCAAGACAACGCCGCAGGCAGAGGACGGACAGCGAGCGGGTCGCATTTGAGGCAAGGTGACGTGAAACGAAAGGGCGCTGACCTTCTGGTCGCGCCCTTGAAGTTGAACGTCAGATTGTCCAAATGCGGCCCGCGCAGCGTCGAG
>CABVDJ010000007.1 GCA_902497025.1 uncultured Collinsella sp.
GGGAAGTGTCGACTTTATGCTGCCGTTTTTGTCGATTTAGATGTTACGGAATACACGTGGTCGCGCTGCGACGAGAGGGCGCGCGCGGCCTCGAGGGCCTCGCCGCGGCCCGGGACCCCCGACAGGGAGTCCGGCACGCCCAGGGCGGTCCGCGCGATCACCGCGGCGTCGCGCTCGTCGGTCTTGGCCTCGCCGGCGAACAGCCCGGCGGCGCGGCTGGCGGCGAGCCCGGGCAGGTGGGCGGCCCCGAGCCCCGCGGCGCGGGCCCGCCTCACGGCGAGGGACCCTATGTTGCGGAACTGGTCGACGACGACGAGCGTGCCGGCGGGCGCGGAGGCGAACAGCGCGTCGAGCTCGGCCTCCCTGTTGCGGACGGGGGCGCTGGCCAGCACCCCCCCGTCGCGGTCGATCAGGCAGGCCCAGTGCGATGACTTGCCGACGTCCAGGCCGAGCACGGCCGCGGGCCTGGTGGATGGCGCTTTCACGGTGGTATCCTTCCGGTAGTCGTTCGACCGGATGGCCTCCCCCTCGGCACTCACATTACCAGCCGCGGCGCCTGCCCGGCACTTTCCTATCAGCCGTCGGGGGCGGCGCGTCCCGCGCCGGCAGCACCCAACAGGCCCTCTCGGGGGCAGGGACGTTCGGCCGTGCGCGGGCGCCCGGTCGGCGGCCCGTTCTGGGCGCGCCTCAATCGTAGCCCGAGACGGGCCCGGGCTGACAATTTCGACTGTAATGGACGTTCTTAGACGACTAGTCACTGGGGACACTCTTCGCAAAAAGCTGCAAGGACTGTCCCCCACTGTCGGCAGAAAAGGAACGTCCCCATCTGCCGGATTAGGAGAGACTCTCCAGCACGCGACGGAGCTCCTGCTGGACGGCGTGGTCGCGGTTACAACCCACCACGCGATCGGCCACCGCCTTAAGCGCGGGGCGCGCGTTTTCCATCGCGCAGCCCGTGCCGACAAAGCGAATGATCTCGTAGTCGTTCATCGAGTCGCCAAACGCCATGACCTCGTCGCGACCAATGCCGTAATGCTCCGCGAGCTGCGCGATACCCGAGGCCTTCGACACACCGGGCTGCATGGCATCGATCCACGCGTTGCCCGAAGGCGCAAAAGTAAAGAGCTGACCAAGTTCGCGCTGTAGCACGTACGCACTGTCCATAACCGCACTGTCGTCGCAAAAGATACTCGCTTTGATGATATTTACGCTGGGATCGGGCAGCTCCCAAATACGCTCGGCATTGGGAAGGTCCTTATCGACCTCACGCACGAACTTGCACTCGTCATCGAGCAGGAAGGACTTGGTTCGGTCAAAGAGCGCAAGATGCAGATTGGGAAACGTCCTGACGGCTTGGGCGAGCCTTCGAATCGCCAGGTGGGAATACACCTCACGGTCTACCATCTTACCGTCGGCGTAGACTTGGGCACCGTTAGCGGCGACAAAGTCCATCTTGTCGCGAACGGGCGCAAAGAACTCGCACAGGCGATCGTAGCGACGACCTGACGATGCGGCGAAATGCACGCCATGCTCGTGTAGCGCCAGAATCAGTTCGTAGGTCTCGGGAGGCACCTGGCCGTTTTCGTCAAGCAGTGTGCCGTCCATATCGGATGCAATCAGTTTAAACATAGAAAAGCTCCCTTCGGGCTTGTTGGAATCGAACGTGTATCCGATTCCAACGTACCCAAAGGGAGCTCAAATAAGACTCCGCGGGCGTAAACGTTACAAGGACCTGGCAAATAGCTCACACATGCCAGAGGTCTCACGGTCGCGGCGTCAGGCGACACGCCACCCCGACGGCTAGTCGTTTAAGAACGTCCCCGATGACTAGTCGGCGTAGGTGAAGGTCGTGACGTCGAACATGCCCTCGGGGCGGATGCGGAGCGTCGGGATTACCGGCAGGGGCAGGAAGATGATGCCCATGATGGGGTCGAGCGGCGGCTCGATACCCATGGCGCGCGCCTTGACCATAAAGTCGTCGTGCTGCGCGGCGACATCCTCGGCCGTGCCCTCGCTCATAAGGCCACCGAGCGCCAGCGGAATGCGCGCCACGACCTCGCCGTTGCGCACCAGCACGTGGCCGCCCTGGCCCACGGCCTCAACGGCAGCCATCATATCCGCCGCATTGTCGCCCACCACGCACACGTTGTGCGAGTCGTGGCCAATCGTGGAGGCAATGGCGCCACCCGTGATGGTAAAGCCGCGCACCCAGCCGCGACCGATATGCTTGCCAACCAAGCCCAGACCCGCGGGGCCGTCACCGTCGGCGCCCTCGGCCTGCAGCGACACGCCGCGGCCGTGGCGCTCGATCAGCATAATGCGGCGCAGGCCCTCGGCGCTCTCGGGGCGAGCCATACCCGTGATAGCCATACCCGGGATGACATCGATAACGGCCTCGCCCGGCTTAAAGGCATAGTCAAACACGTCGAGCGAAAGCTTCGGCAGTTTAACGGAGGCGCGCAGCTCATCGGCAAGGGCCGCAACCTCGGCCATCTCGGGTGCGATCTCGCCCACAAAGGTGCCGTCCTGCGCCACCAGAGCACCGGCGGCATATACTCGATGCGGAGCCGTAGCAAACGTCAGGTCATTGAGCACCAGCAGGTCGGCACGCTTGCCCGGGGCAATCGCACCACGCAGCTCGTGCGGGTCGCGGCAGCCGTGATCCAGGCCAAACGCCTCGGCCGTGGAGAGGGACGCCATAGAGATAGCGACCACGGGGTCGATACCGGCCTCAATCGCCACGCGGCAGGCATTGTCGATCATGCCAGTCGCAAGCGCATCGGAAGGGGCGCGGTCGTCAGTCGCAAAGCAGCAGCGGCGGGCGCGCGCGGGGTTCTCCAGCAGCATCGGCGACAGATTGGCCAGGTCATGGCTGCACGTGCCCTCGCGCAGCATCACGTACATGCCACGAGACAGTTTATCGAGCGCCTCCTCGGGAATCGTCGACTCGTGATCGGCGATAATGCCCGCCGCGGCATAGGCATTAAGGTCCTTGCCGGCAACGAGCGGTGCATGGCCGTCGACCTGCTTGGACGGCGTCTGGTTGGCAGCATCGATGCGGGCACAGGTCTCGGGGTCGGCCATAAAGACACCCGGCAGGTTCATCATCTCGCCCAGGCCAAAAACATCGCCCGGATGCTCGGCAAAAAACGCCTGCATGTCAGCGGCGGTAATCACAGCGCCCGCTTGCTCATCGGGCAGCGCGGGCACGCACGAGGGCATCATGTACTTGATGGAAATGGGCGCGCGGCGACCGTCCTCGATCATAAAGTGCAGGCCGTCCAGGCCCGCCACGTTGGCGATCTCGTGGCTGTCGGCAATGGCAGTGGTGGTACCGCGCGTCGCCGCCATGCGCGCATACTCGGCGGGCCGGATGTTCGAGGACTCAATGTGCAGATGTCCGTCGATAAAGCCGGGGGCGAGATAGCGACCCTGGCAGTCGATAACCTCGGCAGCCTCATAGGTACCGGCGGCATCGTCGCGACCGTCGTAGAGCACGCCGACGATCACACCGTCCTTGACGGCAACGCTACCGGGCGCCACGCGCTGACCGTACACGTCGACAATCTGCGCATTGGCAAACAGCGTGTCGACGGGCACGCGGCCCTCGGCAGCGTCGATCACAGACCTCATGACCTCAACGGACATACATACTCCTTTAACCGTAGAAATAACTGCGGGGCGGACGGGCCTTCACCGCAGCAAGCCAATAGCCATTGTATGCCCAAAAGAAAGTCCCGCTAACACCCCTTCCGCTTAACGGCACCGCCAAATGATCCCTCCGTCCCCAAGGGATCGTCGTAACCAAAAAGGCCGCAGTCGGGATTCCCGGCTGCGGCCTTATTGCACTTGTGAGGTCAACTCGCTCGTTAGACTAACTTAAAGCCCTTGCGCTTGCCCACGGAGAGGGTGTCGCCCAGTTTGAGGGCGCTCGGATCGATGTTGTAGCTCTTGGGAGCCACAGCCTTGCCGTTGATCTTGACGCCGCCGCCGTCGATGTCGCGGCGGGCCTGACCGGCGCTGGCCGAAAGGCCCAGGTCCTTGAGCAGGCCGGCGAGGTAAATCTGGCCCTCGTCGTTGACGGTCAGCTCAACGTGCTTCTCGGGGAAGTCGGCAAGCTGGCCCTCCTTGAACACACGGTCGAACTCGGCCTGGGCCTCGTCACCGGCGCCGGCGCCGTGGTAGGTATCGCACAGGTCGCGGCCCAGAGCGCGCTTGAGCTCATAGGGGTCGGCGGAACCGTCGGCCAGGGCGGCGTCGATCTTGTCGACCTCGGCCGGGGCGAGCGAGCTGGCCAGACGATAGTACTTGCCGATCATCTCGTCGGGGATGGACATGGTCTTGCCGAACATATCCTTGGGAGCGTCGGTCAGGCCGATGTAGTTGCCATAGGACTTGGACATCTTGCGCACGCCGTCGGTGCCCTCGAGCAGCGGCATGGTGAGCGCGATCTGCGGCTCCATGCCCATCTTCTCCATGAGCTCGCGGCCGGCGAGCAGGTTGAAGAGCTGGTCGGTGCCGCCCATCTCGACGTCGGCCTTGATCTGAACGGAGTCGAAGGCCTGCATCACGGGGTACAGGAACTCGTGCAGGGCAATCGGCGTCTGGGACTGGTAGCGCTTGGTAAAGTCGTCGCGCTCAAGGATGCGAGCGACGGTGAACTTGGAGCACACCTGCAAAAGACCGGCCAGGTCCATCGAAAGGATCCAGTCGCCGTTGTGCACGATGGTGGTCTTCTCGGGGTCCAGGATCTTCATGGCCTGGCTCACGTAGGTCTCGGCGTTGGCCTCGATCTGCTCCTGCGAAAGCTGCGGACGCGTGGAGTTCTTGCCCGAGGGGTCGCCGATTAGCGCGGTGCCGTTGCCGATGATAAGGGTGACGTTGTGGCCCAGGTCCTGGAACTGGCGCATCTTGCGCAGCGGCACGGCATGGCCCAGGTGCAGATCGGGGCTAGTGGGATCGACGCCGAGCTTGATGTTGAGGGGCTCGCCCTTCTCAAGCTTCTTGCGAAGGTCGGCCTCGGGGACGATCTGCGCTGCGCCCGAGGTGATGATACGCATTTGCTCGTCGACAGACAGCATTGGGTATCCTCCTTTTGCTATAGCACCCTCACCGGATACGGCGGTGCTGGAAGTCCATAAACTCTCATATGATAACAAACTGACGCGACGCGGCACCTACGACAGGAAAATCCTCGTCCTGCCGCACGCGTCAACGGCGACCGGCAGACGCGTACCGTCACGTTCAACTAAATATCGTGTTTGCTGACGGCGCGAGCAGTCACGACAATGGACCTGCCCCGTCGCATCCGCAGTGCAGACGCCCTCGGCGGTCAGCAGGCAGTGCTCGCACACCATGAGCTCGGGGCAATCGGCATCGACAGGGCTCAGAACACCAGGTTCGGCCGTCAGTTCGGCAATACGCTCCGCATCATTGCCGAGCAACTCGGCTGGCAAGTACACCCGCCCCGCACCGAGTCCGCGCAGCCAGGTAAGCGTGGCCCGATTCGCGCAGAACACCGGCGCCGCCACGTCAAACGTCACGCCCAGCTCGCGAGCAATCACCACCTGTCCCAGGTTGCGGCAGACGACGCGCCCGGCACGCTGCATCAGCGAGCGGGTCCGGTCAGCGTCACCCGTGCGGCACACCTCGTCAAGCACCACAACGGTGTCGAACAAATCGAGTTCTCTGCGCGGGTCGGTATCCATCAGCTGCCAAGCAAAAACCATGCGAGCGGGAACCGCGCACTCCACCAACTCCGGCGACGCACCGCTATCCACCGCAACGTCCTCAAAGGGCAGCACCTCAACGGCACGCGCAACGGGCGCAATCGCATCCGCCTCGGCCCGCATGCGCTCCAACACCGCCGCCGTCTGATCCAACACGCCGGCGCTACGAATCAGGTATACCTCGCAGCCCGCGTCCACCTTACGCTTGCAATGCACGACGACGCGCTTCCCCGCTGCGGCATCCACCGGGCAGGGCACCTGCGGCCAGCGCTTGGGCACATCGGGACGCGCATCGACACCCGGATAGAACCGAATCTCGAGCGTGTCACCCGCCGCCACGGCGGCATCGAGCTCAACGGTCACCTCTTCGTGGCCCACAGCGACCAAGCGCCCCACGCGCACGCCCTGGTTAATTGCACGCTCAAAGCTCATCAGCTCGGCACCCGAACGCCCTCGCAGGTACGCATCGGTAAACCCACGGTTAAACGACCTTCCCAGCTCGCGCTCAAGCTCTTCCACGGCACCGGGGTCCCACGCGCCGTCGCGCAGCATATCGAGCGCCCGGCGCCAAACCCGCACCACGTTGAATACGTAATCGGGGTTCTTCATGCGTCCCTCGATCTTGAGCGACGCAACGCCAGCATCTACAAGCTCGGGCAGATGCGCAATACCCAGATAGTCATGCGGACACAGCAGACGATCCCCCTCAACGGCGACAACGCTCTGCCCCGCCTCGTCCACTAGGTCGTACGCCAGACGGCACGGCTGTGTGCAGTCGCCGCGCATCGCCGATCGTCCACGCCGCAGGGCCGAGAACTCGCACGCCCCCGAATAGCCGATGCAAATCGCACCGTGGCAGAATACCTCGATGGACACGCCCGTGGCACATAGCGCCGCAATCTCGTCGACCGTCAGCTCGCGTGCCGTCGTCACACGCTCGACCCCCAGCTCATCGGCGGCAAGCCGCACGGCACCCTCGCTATGAGCGCCCGCCTGCGTGGACAGGTGAATCTCGACCCCGGGAATCGCCGCGCGCAGCGCGCAAGCCAACCCGGCATCGGCGACAATCAGAGCATCGGCGCCCAGCTCCAGTGCATGAGCTCCCAACGCCACCGCGTCGGACAACTCATCGTCAAACACGAACACGTTGAGCGTTACGTACACACGCACGCCATGGGCATGCGCCACGGCGCAGCCGCGCGCAAACTCGTTATCCGTAAAGCCATGGGCGCCCACACGGGCGTTAAAGCCGCCCAACCCCGCATAGATGGCATCGGCGCCCGCGGCGATGGCCGCAAGCATCTGGTCGAGCCCGCCCGCCGGCGCCAGCAACTCGGGCAGCGCCGCACCGGCAGCATCCAATCCAGTCTCGTATTGTCCGCTCGGCCTCATCGTCCGAATCGCCATCGACAAACTCCTTACCAAGGTATGCATTCACTCTGAAAAATGCCGTCTTCCAGCATACACGAGGCCCCGCGCGCCCCGTTTGGTTTATCGTGTAATAACTTATGTCCATCCTGCCCCGACGGCACATCCACCGTCTGGCACGACATACCTGGAGGTCAATATATGGGTCCTCGCCAACGACAGGGACGCAGCCGTTCAAAGACGCATGCTCTGCCCATAATCCTGCTCTCGTTTTTGGGCTTTTTGCTTATCGCGGGCGTGGCATTTGGCATCGGCATGGTCGGCAACGTCAACCGCTGGCTGTCCGATCTGCCCGACTACACCGACGCCAACGCGTATCTGGTGAGCGAGCCCACCGAGATCGTCGACTGCAACGGCAACAAGATTGCAAGCTTCTACACGCAAAACCGCAAGTCCATCACCAAGGACGAGGTCTCCCCCTACGTGCTGCAGGGCACCGTTGACGTCGAGGACGAGCGCTTCTACGAGCACGGCGGCATCGACCTGTGGGGTATCGCGCGTGCTGCGGTGGCAACCCTCGGCGGCGGGCACGAAGGCGCCTCGACGATCACCCAGCAGCTTGTGCGCAACACCATCCTGCAGGAGGAGCAATTCGACTCGACCATTGAGCGTAAGGTGCGCGAGGCCTACATCGCCATCAAGATGGAGGACATGTACTCCAAAGACGAGATCCTCATGATGTACCTCAACACCATCTATTACGGCCACGGCGCCTACGGCATCGAGGCCGCAGCCGAGACCTATCTGTCCAAGAGCGCCGCCGACCTCACCCTGAGCGAGGCCGCGCTACTCATCGGCCTTCCCAACTCGCCTTCGCAGTACGACCCCACGGTCAATCCCGATCTGGCACTGTCTCGCCGCAACAAGGTTCTCGACAACATGCTGCGCCTGGGCCACATCACCCAGGAGGAGCACGATGCCGCACAGGCCGAGCCTATCACCCTCAACGTGACCGAAATCTCGGGCAGCGGCGTCGACGTTTACTCGCAGCCCTACTTTGTCTCCTACGTCAAGCAGCTGCTGGAGCAGGAGTTCTCGACCGACGTGCTCTTTAAGGGCGGCCTGACCGTCAAGACCACCATCGACCCCACGATGCAGCAGGTGGCAGAGAATGCCGTCCGCGAGCAGCTCGACACGCTCTCGCTTGACGGCCTGGACATGGGCATGGTCGTCGTCGACCCCAAGACCGGCTACATCAAGTGCATGGTGGGCGGCTACGACTACAACGCCGACGAGAACCACGTAAACCATGCCACGGCCAAGCGTCCCGTCGGCTCCACCTTTAAGGCCTTTACGCTGGCAACTGCCATCCAAAACGGCATGAACCCCAACGTCACCCTCAACTGCAACTCGCCGCTCAAGGCCAAGGGCACCACGACCGAGGTCCAAAATTACGCCAACCAGAGCTATGGCAACATCACGCTTAAGCAGGCGACGGCATACTCCTCCAACACCGGCTACATCCAGGTGGCGGAAGCCGTCGGCAACAGCAAGATCATCTCGCTCGTCAAAAAGCTCGGCATCGACCCCGCCAAGGACAACATCGAGGACGTTCCCGTCATGACGCTCGGCACCGGCTCGATCTCGCCACTCGAGATGGCCGCCGCCTACGCGACGTTTGCCAACGGCGGCTACTATCGCCAGCCGATCGCCATCACCGAGATTGATTCTCGTACCGGTTCGGTGCTGTACCAGCACACCGACAATCCCTCACAGGTGCTTACCGAGGGCGAGGCCGCCGCGGTCACCGATGTTCTGTCCGGCGTCATGAAGGGCAGCGGTACGGGTGCTGCCGGCGCCCTGAGTGTCAACCAGCCCTATGCCGGCAAGACGGGCACCACCGACAACACCACCAACCTTTGGTTCTGCGGCTATACCCCGCAGCTGGCGTGCGCCCTGTGGACCGGCTATTCCGCGGGCGAGATCCCCATCCAAAAGTACGGCACGGACCTGCTGGGCGACAGCACCAACCTGCCTGTCTTTAAGCGGTTTATGAACACCGTTCTGACCGGTACCGAGCGCGAGGAGTTTGCGACCGGAACGGCGCCCACCTACAAGAACAACAGCGTCTGGAAGTTCTACGGCACCAACAACACCAAGAAGTCGGAGAACGACGACAAGGACAAGGACGAGAACGAGGACGAAGAGGAAACCACCACAACGACTACCACGACGACCACGACCACCGAGACCACGGGCGGCGACACCACCGGCGGCACCGGTACGACCGGTGGCTCGACGGGCGGCTCCACTGGTGGTTCGACCGGCGGCGATGGCGGCACGCCTACGCCTACGCCCACTCCCGACCCCTCGCCCACGCCTGACGATACGGTCGGCTAAGAAGTACGCGACTAAAGCCAACAAGGCCCCGAGCAGCTTATTGAACTGCTCGGGGCCTTTTAGTTTGAAGCGACCTGGTGGGCGGTCTTTATACCGGCAAACAAAAAGGAGTACCGACCAACGTCGATACCCCTTACAAGCCACTATGTAAGCGCACGCAGTGCCGAGCGCACGACCCGCACGCCTACTTGCGAGAATTGCTCAGCTTATTGATCAGCGCCTCGAGGCGCTCGCCGTCCTCGGCCGTCTGGGCAATAACCAAAATCGTATCGTTGCCGGCAAGCGAGCCAAGCACATCGGGCAACTCTGCCGCATCAACAGCGGCGGCGATGCCGGAAGCCGTGCCAGGCTGAGCCTTGATCATAACCAGATTATCGGTACGCAGAACGCCCGTTACGAGCTCGGAAACCATACGCTGCAGGTGCAAGTCCTCTGCCAGAACATAGATGCCCTCAGGGAGCTTACGCAGCCCCATGTCGGCAATATCGCGAGAGACAGTCGCCTGCGTGCAATCAAAGCCCATAGCACGGAGCTCATCGACCAGCACGCGCTGCGTGCGGACATCCTTATTGCGCACAATATCTCTAATGGCATCCTGGCGCCCATTGCGTTTTTTAGCCATACAAACCCTCTCTCCAAAAGATGGCGGAGACAATCAATCAGTGATTGAATAGTTTAACGCTATTTGAAGGCTTTTGTGTATAAGAACGCATTTCGAAACAATTCTATGCAAGTTTGTTTCGTAATGAGCCGTTTAGGCGGTTTTTGCGCCCGTCCGGTTAAGAAAAGCTGCCAGATGCGTACACATCACGCAGCGCGCGGGCTTGGCGCTAGCGATCGGCCCAAACAACAGACCCAGTCCCCGATGGTTGTCCTTGAGCGCGGCGACCATCTGACGGGTTCGAGGCGCCTCGAGCATATCACGCATGCGGGCGGAACGCTCGATTGACGACACCCCATGCGGGCTCAGACACAAATTCTCGATGCAGGCGACCAGTCCGACAAAGTAGAACTTTTGGCTTGCCAGCTTGAGCCGACCACCGCTATCTGCTTCCGAGAGTGAGTCCGCAAGCTCGTCGAGCGCTCGGGTGTCATCGGATACCCTGGCATACATGGTGGGATCAAAGGCATCTGTAAGCTTAGGCGCTACCGCGTGGAAACAAGCGTCGCCGCATCCGGAGACACGCTGCGCCTGCGAGAGCGCGCATGCCATAAACCCAACTGTGCGAAACGCCTTGTCGCACAAAAGGCATGCCTCAAACAGCGGACGGCTATACATCACGCCAGAGACTTGAGCAACCAAGCCGCCTAAAATCAACTGAGGCAGCCCGGCCACCATCGATGATTTGCTATCAATGGAAATATGAGTAGCATCCAAGACGCGCGAATGGCGTTCTCGATGTGCATCATAGCGGTCGAGCGACACCGTGGGGAACACTATGTCTGCCGCAGTATCGCACGCGATATCGACCATCTTGGAAAGGGATTGCGGAGCAAACCACTCATCGGCGTTCATGGCGATGATTTGAGAGCCGCGCGAGGCAGCAAAACCGGCACGAAGACACGCGCCGCGCGTCGCGTCCTCGACGTCAATCAAATCAATATGGATGTCCCTGTCGGCAGCAACTTGAAGCGAATGGCGCACACCGGGCGCAGCATCGCGGCAGACAACGACAATCTGCAAATCGTAGAGGTCTTGGTTCTGGATACTCTCGAGCGCACGCATCGCATAGCTGGGCGAACCTTCTACCACAAGGATCACCGAAAGTCGCGGATGCGAGCCACGTCGAACCAAATTATCCGTCCTCTCGACAGCAATGAATCAAACCGTGGTTCATGGTACACCCCGGCAATAAAAGCAATGAGACACCGGTTGCATTGCACGCCAAGAACAGATGTTGCACACACGCAGCCCACAGATGACAGGTGTCGACGCACGACACGTCGAGCCCTCCCCTAGTCGAGCACGACAAGCTCGGCGGGATCGTAATCCACGCCCATAAACGTAAGGCCGCAGGCAGGAGCCGTGGGGCCCGCAGCGGTGCGGTCGCAAGCATCGATAACCTCGCGCATCCACTCGGGTTCACGGCGATGCATGCCAATCTCGACAAGCGTGCCCACGATCGTACGGACCATCGAATGCAGAAACGCATTGCCCTCGATGGTGAACGTCAGGATGTCCTCGCCAAACGCAACCTCATGGCCAAATTCGGCACGCATCACGCAGCGATGCGTGGGCTTGCCAACGGCCGAAGCAACCTTGCAAAAGCTTTTAAAGTCCTGCTCGCCCAGCAGTGCGGGGCAGGCAGCAGACATAGCCTCAACATCCAAGGGATAGCGATGCCACCACACGGCACCGCGCGAGAGCACGGGGCGCGCATCGCGATCGGCAATACGGTACGTATACGTACGGGACCGCGCGTCAAAGCGGGCAGAAAAGCCCCTACGGGCCTTGTAGACCTCGTTTATGGCGATATCTTTGGGCAGGAGGGCATCCATAGCCCTCAGCCACCTACGGCGCGTCAGAGCAAGCTCAGCGTCCGTTACGGGCACGCTAATGTACTGGGCCACCGCATGCACGCCGGCATCGGTACGACCCGCACACGTCAGATCGATCGGGCGGCGCAGCAGCGTCTCGATAGCGCGGCGCAACTCGCCCGCAACGGTCGTCTGGCCCGGCTGCTCGGCAAATCCGCTATAGGACGAGCCATCATAGGCAACACAGAATACAAGCGTGGCATCGAGCTCAGGAATCGAATTGAAATCAGACGGCGCGGTCATGGGCGCTCCCAACAAACAATCAACGGTATCGCGACAAAAAAAGAGGGGTACGCGAACGTACCCCTCGAATATAGCCTATGCAGACGGATTGTCTACTCAGCGGTCTCCTCAGCAGGAGCCTCCTCGACGGCCTCGACCTTCTTGGGAGCAGCGGCCTTCTTGGGGGCCGGAGCAGCCTTCTTGGCCTTAGGCATGCAAGGCTCGGTGACGAGCTCCATGATAACGATAGGAGCGTTGTCGCCCTTACGGTTGCCGAGCTTCATGATGCGGGTGTAACCGCCGTTGCGGTCCTGCCACATGCCCTGGGCAGCCTTGTCGAAGATCTCGGCAACGAGCTGCTTATCGCCGAGCTTGGCGATGGCCAGACGACGAGAGTGCAGGTCGCCCTTCTTGGCCCAGGTGATGATCGAATCGACGACCGAACGCAGCGCCTTAGCGCGGGTCTCGGTGGTCTTGATGCGGTCGTTCTCGAAGAGGGCCTTGGCCAGGCTCTTCTTCATGGCCTTGGTGTGGCTCGCATCGGTGCCGAGCTTCAGGCCCTTCTTAACGTTGTGACGCATGGTCTAGTTTCTCCTCAAATATGCGAAGCATTAAGCCTTCAGGCTCAGGCCCATGGACTCAAGCTTGTCCTTCACTTCCTCGATCGACTTAACACCGAAGTTACGGATGTTAAGCAGATCGTTCTCCGAGAACTCAACGAGCTGACGGACCGAGTGAATGCTGGCGCGCTTAAGGCAGTTGTAGGAACGGACGGAAAGGTCCAGATCCTCGATCTGCTTGTCCAGCTCGGCGTTGTCGTTGGTGACCTCGGGAGCGAAGATCGAAGCCTCCTCCTCGACCTCGGGGGTCTCGGCAAGGTTCATAAAGGCAGCCATATGCTGGTTGATGATATTGGCAGCCTGGACCACGGCGTCGCGCGGAGCGATGGAGCCGTTGGTCTCGATCTCGAGGACAAGGCGGTCGTAGTCGGTGTGCTGACCGACACGGCAAGCCTCAACGAGCTTGGCGCAACGGGACACCGGCGAGTACAGCGAGTCGACGTGGATCACACCGATGGGATCGTTGTCGCGCTTGTTAGCCTCGCCAGAGACATAGCCGCGGCCATAGCCGATGCGCATGCTCATGGTGAGATGGCCACCCTCGGTGAGCGTAGCGATGTGCTGCTCGGGGTTGACCAGCTCAAACTCGGACGGAATAAAGAAGTCCGCACCGGTGACCTCGCAGGGGCCGTCAACAGAAATGGTGGCGGTCGCCTCGTCGGTCGTGCCGAGAGCCCTGAAGACAAGACCCTTGACATTCAGGACGATGTCGGTGACATCCTCGACCATGTTAGGGATGGTCATGAACTCGTGCTGCGCACCATCGATCTGAATAGCCTCGACGGCGGCACCCTCGAGCGAGGACAGAAGAACGCGACGAAGGGAGTTACCCAGCGTATCGCCGTAACCACGCTCGAGCGGCTCGACGGAGACACGAGCAGACGTCTCGTTGATCTCTTCGACCTGAACCTGAGGCCTAATGAATTCTGACATGTATTACCTCCAGCCTCAGCAGCCCGGATGGACTACTTAGAGTAGAGCTCGACGATGAGCTGCTCGTTGATATCACCGCTGATCTGCTCACGCGTCGGCAGAGCGAGCACGTTACCAGACAGCTTCTCGATATCGACCTCGAGCCAGCCAGGGACCTCAAAGCGCTCGGAGGAAATCAGGGCCTCCTTGATGGGGAGAAGGTCACGGAACTTCTCGCCGACAGCGACGACGTCGCCGGCCTTGACACGGTAGGACGGGATGTCCACGCGCTTGCCGTTCACGGTGAAGTGACCGTGACGGACGGACTGACGAGCCTCTTTGCGGGTGCGGGCGAAGCCAAGACGGAAGACGACGTTGTCGAGGCGAGACTCAAGGATGATCATGAGGTTCTCACCGGTGACGCCGTTCATCTTGCGGGCCTTGTTGAAGTAGCCGTGGAACTGCTTCTCCAGAACGCCATAGATGAACTTGACCTTCTGCTTCTCGCGCAGCTGCATGCCGTACTCAGATTCCTTGCGACGGCGCTTGGGCTGACGGATAGATTCCTTCTTGCTGCTGTAACCGAGCTCAGCGGGATCGATCCCGAGCTGACGGCAGCGCTTAAGAACAGGAGTCCTGTCGATTGCCATATTGATACGATCCTTTCAGTTACACGCGGCGACGCTTCTTGGGGCGGCAGCCGTTGTGCGGAATGGGGGTCTTGTCCTGGATGCTCGAGACCTCGAGGCCAGCAGCCTGGAGGGAGCGGATGGCGGTCTCACGACCGGAGCCGGGGCCCTTGACGAAGACGGAAACCTTCTTCATACCGTGCTCCATGGCCTGCTTGGCAGCAGCCTCGGCAGCCATCTGGGCAGCGAACGGCGTGGACTTACGGGAGCCCTTGAAGCCCACCTGGCCAGCCGACTTCCAGGAAATGACGTTGCCCTGGGGATCGGTGATCGAAACGATCGTGTTGTTGAACGTAGAACGAATGTGAGCCTGGCCCACGGAAATGTTCTTACGGTCCGCGCGCTTCAGACGGGCAGCGCGAACGTTCTTCTTAGCAGTAGCCATCTATCTAGCGCTCCTTATTTCTTCTTCTTAGCACCGATCTGACGCTTCGGGCCCTTGCGGGTACGAGCGTTAGTGTGGGTGCGCTGGCCGCGGACCGGGAGGCCCTTGCGGTGACGAAGGCCGCGGTTGCAGCCGATGTCCATAAGGCGCTTGACGTTCTGGTTGCGCTCACGGCGGAGGTCGCCCTCAACCATGATCTGGTTCTTATCGATATAATCGCGGATGGCGTTAACCTCATCCTCGGTGAGGTCCTTAACGCGCGTATCCACGTTAACGTTGCACTCGACGCAGATCTTCGTCGCAGTGGTGCGGCCGATGCCGTAAATGTAGGTCAGACCGATCTCAACGCGCTTCTCACGCGGGAGGTCGACACCATTAATACGGGCCAACGTAGTCTCCTCTCTTAACCCTGACGCTGCTTATGACGGGGGTTCTCGCAAATGACGAGGACCTTGCCATGGCGCCTAATGATTTTGCACTTATCGCACATCTTCTTGACCGAAGGACGTACCTTCATCGTTCTTCCTTTCGGTAGCGCTCAAACTACTTCCCTACTATCTACTCGCCCAGCCGCAGGCGTTTAAAACTATGGCTGGTCTTCACACACAATCCGACCGTAGGTTGAGCTAAGCCTGCAGCCGGAAATGGAGTGCGTGTATGCGTGCCGCTATTTGTAGCGATAGGTGATGCGGCCACGGGTCAGGTCGTACGGGGAAAGCTCCACGACAACCCTGTCACCGGGGAGAATACGGATGTAATTCATTCGGATCTTGCCAGAAATGTTGCACAGAACCGAATGACCGTTCTCGAGCTCAACCTTAAACATGGCGTTGGGCAGCGGCTCCTTTACCGTACCCTCGAGCTCAATTGCGTCTTCCTTCTTCACAAGCAATCATCTTTCTCTAGAAAACGACAGCGATTGAGTATTCTACAACACGTATGCACGCATCGTAATAACTTCGTAATGGCTCCACATCTAAGTGGAACTTGTTACATTTCTCCGCCTTGGAGCGAACACCAAGCACCTTGCGCGTCGGTGGTGAGGATCACCGGACCGTCATTGGTAATGGCGACGGTGTTCTCGTAGTGCGCGGCGGGCAGGTGGTCGTTGGTCGTAACAATCCAACCGTCGGAGCCCGTGCTCACATGGTTGGAACCCATCGTAACCATCGGCTCGATGGCAATGACCATGCCGGCCTGGAGGCGAACGCCCCTCCCCTTCTTTCCATAGTTAGGAACGTTGGGGTCCTCGTGCATCACGCGGCCAATGCCATGACCCACATAGTCACGAAGCACGCCGTAACCGTGAGACTCGGCAAGGGACTGAACGGCATAACCGACGTCCCCGATATGGTTACCGGGAACAGCCTGCTCGATGGCAGCCTTAAGGCAATCGCGCGTGACCTCGCACAAAGCCTTGGCTTCGGGCGTGGGGGTGCCGACGAAAAACGTCCATGCGTTATCGCCGACCCAACCGTCGACAACGGCTCCCGTATCGATGGAGATGATATCGCCATCGCGCAGGATCATGTCAGGGTTGGGAATACCGTGGACCACGGCATCGTTGATCGATGCGCAAATGGTCCCCGGGAACCCGCCGTAGCCCTTAAAGGCCGGGGTGCCGCCATGCATGCGGATAATCTGCTCCGCGAGCTGATCGAGCTCAAAAGTCGAAACGCCGGGGCGCACCATGGCTCCAACGTGGCGGAGCGCCATCTTAGATAGCGCTCCTGCCTTCTTCATCTGCTCGATTTGCGTTGCAGACTTAATCTTGATCATAGACCGAGAGCCTCTTTGACATCCCCGTACACGGTCTCGCGAGCCTGGTCACCGTTGACCGACTTGAGCAGACCCTGGCCACGATAGTAGTCGACGAGCGGGCTCGTGGACTTCTCGTAAACGTCGAGACGGTTCTTGATGGTCTCGGGCTTGTCGTCGTCGCGCTGATACATCTCGCCGCCACACTTGGGGCAGATAGCATCGGCAGCGGTGCCGGTGTAACCGCATGCGCGGCAGGTGCGACGCGAAGACAGACGATCGATGATGACCTCGGGGGCCACATCGACCAGAAGGGCGCAGTCGATCTCGCGACCCATGGCGGAGAGCTCGGAATCGAGCGTCACAGCCTGAGCGGTGTTGCGCGGGAAGCCGTCGAGGATGAAGCCCTGCTGGGCGTCATCGGCAGCAAGGCGTTCCTTGACAAGGTCGATCACGAGCTGGTCGGGAACGAGCTCGCCAGCGTCCATGTACTTCTTAGCCTGAATACCAAGCTCGGTGCCACCCTTGACGGCAGCACGCAGCAGGTCGCCAGTGGAAATGTGGGCGACGCCAAACTCGGCGACGAGCTCCTGTGCAACGGTGCCCTTACCGGCACCCGGAGCTCCGAGCAATACGAGGTTCATGAGCAATCCTCCTCTAGCCTATTTAAAGAATCCATCGTAATCATACATCTTGATCTGGCCTTCGAGCTTATCGACCGTGTCGAGCACGACGCCGACCATGATGAGGATGGACGTGCCGCCAAATGCCTGAATCAGCTGGTTACCCGTGAAGGAGAAGATGATCGAAGGCACGATGGCGATGAGCGCCAAAAAGACAGCGCTGGGAAGCGTGATCTTGTTGAGCGCGTTCTTGATGTAGGCCGCGGTAGCCCTACCCGGACGCACGCCCGGAATAAAGCCGCCCTGCTTCTTAAGGTTGTCGGCCGTATCATCGGGGTTGAACACCATGGAGGTGTAGAAGTACGCGAAGAACACGATGAGGACAACGTTAAGCACCCAGTTGAGCCAGCCGCGCGAAAGCGCAGAGGCAACTGCCTGGATCCAGCCGATACCGGGGAAGAACACGGCAATCTGAGCCGGGAAGTACAGCAGCGCCGAAGCGAAGATGATCGGCACGACACCCGCGGTGTTGACCTTGATGGGCAGGTAGGTGGTCTGGCCACCCATCATGCGACGGCCCACGACGCGTTTGGCGTAGGAGACCGGGATGCGGCGCTGGCCGCGCTCAAGGAAAACAATCAGCGGGATAACCAGCAGGATGATGGCGCAGATGATCACCATGGTGATGATGCCACCGGCATTGCCCTCGGTGCTGGAGAAGATAGCCTGCGGCAGACCGGCCATGATGTTCGCAAAGATAATCAGCGACATGCCATTGCCGATACCGCGCTGGGTGATGAGCTCACCAATCCACATGATCAGCATAGCGCCCGCGGTGAGCGTGCCGACGATCATGAGGTCGAAGATGATCTCGGGAGCGCCGGCGCCATTGAAGCTGATGCCGAAGCTCTTAAAGAGGAAGAGGTAACCCACGGAGTTGAGGATTGCCAGAGCCAGGGTGAGGTAACGCGAATACTGCGTAATCTTGGTCTGACCGACCTCGCCCTCGCGGGCAAGCTCATGCAGGGAAGGCACGACGGCCTGGAGCATCTGGAGGATGATCGAGCTGGTGATGTAAGGCATGATGCCCAGCGAAAACACCGACACATAGCTCAACGCGCCGCCAGAGAAAAGATTCAGGAGGGCCATAGCACCTGCGGCGACCGAATTGTTATCGGTCGAGAAAAGGCCCAGCATCCCCTGGAAGGGAATGCCGGGCACAGGAACGTGCGCACCAATGCGGTACACGACGAGCATAGCTATGGTAAAAAGAATCTTTTCGCGCAATTCTTTGATGCGGAAAGCATTCTTAAGACCATTTAGCACGGCAGCTCGACCTTTCCGCCAGCGGCCTCGATCTTGGCCTGCGCAGAAGCGCTGACCTTGTCGACCTTGACCGTGAACTTCTTGGTGAGCTCACCATTGCCGAGCACCTTGACGGGCTCGAACTCGCTCTTGGTGATGCGAGCGGCCTTAAGAGCGGCACCGTCGATCACAGCGCCGTCCTCGAACTTACGCTCGAGACGCTCAACGTTAACAGCGGTGTACTCGATACGACGGGGGTTACGGAAGCCCGGAAGCTTGGGCAGGCGCATAGCCAGCGGAGTCTGACCACCCTCGAAGCCGGCACCCTTGGTGCCGCCAGAGCGGGAACCCTGGCCCTTCTGACCGCGGCCAGAAGTGGTGCCGTGACCCGAAGAATTGCCACGGCCGACGCGCTTGCGGTTCTTGGTGGAACCGGGCGCGGGAGTAAGATCGTGAAGCTGCATTTGCTACTCCTCTACAATCTCGACAAGGTGCTTGACCTTGAAGATCATGCCGCGGACGGACTCGTTGTCAGCAATCTCGCGAACCTCGCGGATCCTGTGGAGACCGAGGGCACGGACAGTACGGACCTGGTCCTGCTTGCAACCGTTGGTGCTGCGGACCTGCTTGATCTTGATGGTGTCAGCCATGCTTAGTTCTCCTTACCGACGAACATCTCGGAGACCGTCAGGCCACGGCGAGCCGCGACGTCCTCAGGGCTGGAGAGCTCCTTGAGGCCCTCGACGGCAGCCTTGATGATGTTGAGGCCGTTGTCGGTACCGAGGGACTTGGACAGGACGTTCTTGATGCCAGCAAGCTCGAAGAGGGGACGCACAGCGCCGCCGGCGATAACGCCGGTACCCTCGACAGCGGGCTTGATGATGATGCGGCCGGCACCAAAGTGGCCGAGAACCTCGTGCGGGATGGTGCCCTGCTCGGTCACCGGCACGTGGAACATGTTCTTCTTGGCATCGAGAGATGCCTTGGAGATGGCCATGGGCACCTCAGCGGACTTGCCCATGCCAACGCCGACGTTGCCCTTGCCGTCGCCAACGACGACGAGAGCGACGAGGCTCATGCGACGACCACCCTTGACGGTCTTCGACACGCGGTTGATGTAAACGACGCGCTCCTCGAACTCGGAGGCCTCGCGCTGCTGCTTCTGATTACGAGCCATGTGCTACATACCTCCTAGAACTCGAGACCGGCGGCACGAGCACCGTCGGCGAGGGCCTTGACGCGGCCATGGTAGATACGGCCACCGCGATCGAAGGCGACCTTGGTGATGCCGGCCTCGATGGCGCGCTTGCCAACGAGCTGACCGACCTTCTCCGCAGCCTCCTTGTTCGAGGTGTGGGTGCCCTTGAACTCGGCCTCGAGGGTCGAGGCAGAGACGAGCGTCAGGCTGGAGCCCTTGCTGTCGTCGATGATCTGGGCATAGATGTTGGCGTTAGTACGGGTCACGCGAAGACGCGGACGCTCGGAGGTACCCGAGACCTTGCCGCGAACACGACGCTGACGACGCTTGAGGCCTTCCAGCTTCGCCTTATGCTTGTTCATACGTAAACTCCTAAAAAGGTTGATCTTGCCAGCACCTGACGGGGTGCTGGTCTTATGCGAGTGAGTCGGTTACGACTACTTGGCGGCCTTACCCAGCTTGCGGCGGATGTGCTCGCCAACGTAGTGGATACCCTTGCCCTTGTAAGGCTCGGGAGGACGATGGCCGCGGATCTCAGCGGCGATCTGACCGACCTGCTGCTTGTTGATACCCTTGACGTTCACGTGGGTGTTGTCGGGAACCTCGAAGGTGATGCCCTCGGGAGCCTCGACGATCACGGGGTGCGAGAAGCCCAGGGAGAACTCGAGGTTCTTGCCCTTCTGCTGCACGCGGTAACCGACGCCGGCGAGCTCGAGCTTCTTCTCGAAGCCCTCGGAAACGCCAACAACCATGTTGTGGATGAGGGCGCGGGTGAGGCCGTGGCGGGCACGGGTCTCACGCTCGTCGTCGGGACGGGAAACGGTGAGGACGTTGTCCTCGACGTTGATAGCGAGCTTCTCAAAGACATCGAGCTCGAGCTGGCCCTTGGGGCCCTTGACGACAACGTTGTTGCCGTTGACTGCCACTTCGACTCCGGCGGGAATCTGGACAGGCTTATTACCGATACGAGACACGGTGATCTCCTTTCCTTCTACCTACCGAGCGAATTACCAGACGTAAGCGATGATCTCGCCGCCGACGTTGTGCTTGCGAGCATCGCGGTCGGTCATGACGCCATGGCTGGTGGAAATAATGGCGGTACCAAGGCCACCGCGGACGCGGGGCATGTCGGCAACGCCGGTGTACTTACGCAGGCCCGGCTTGGAAATGCGGCGGATGCCGTTGATGACCTTAGCCTTCTTGGGACCATACTTAAGCGTGATGTGCAGAGTCTTCTGGGGAACGGTGTCCTCGACATCGTAGCCCTCGATGTAGCCCTCCTCGTGCAGAACACGAGCGATCTCGACGAGCTTCTTGCTGCTCGGCATGGAGACCGTGGCCTTGTTCACAGAGTTAGCGTTACGGATGCGCGTAAGCATATCTGCGATCGGGTCTGTAAGGTTCATACAGATTCTCCTTCGTTCTTGATGAACACGTGCTCTTGGTTCTTCGCCGCCCTTAACGGCAAAGCCTTTTTAGCGCGTTTTCCCTGTTCCAAACTGATGCTTGAAACGCTGGTAGTGACTTACCAGCTGGCCTTCTTAACGCCGGGAAGCTCGCCCTTGAGTGCAAGCTCGCGGAAGCAGACACGGCACAGGCCGAACTTGCGGTACACAGAGTGCGGACGGCCGCAGCGCTGGCAGCGCGTGTACTCACGAGTAGAGAACTTCTGCTTGCGATTGCACTTGACGATCATCGATGTCTTAGCCACTTATATCCTCCTCACATAGAGTATTGTTCGCCCCAAACGCCGCCCCCTTGTGGGAACGGCGCTTATAGGGCAGGTGAACCTATTTCTTGAACGGGAAACCGAAGGCGTCCAGAAGGGCCTTGGCCTCCTCATCGGTGTTGGCGGTGGTCACGAAAGTGATGTCCATACCACGCTGGTGATCGACGGAGTCGAAGTCGATCTCGGGGAAGATGAGCTGCTCGGTGACGCCCATGGAGAAGTTACCACGGCCGTCGAAGCTCTTGGCGGAGATGCCGCGGAAGTCGCGGATACGGGGGATCGCGACGGAGGTCAGACGATCGAAGAACTCCCACATACGGTCGCCACGCAGGGTAACCTTGCAGCCGATCGGCATACCAGCGCGCAGGCGGAAGGTAGCGATGGACTTGCGGGCACGGGTGATCATCGGCTGCTGGCCGGTGATGGCGCGCAGGTCGCGCACGGCACCGTCGATGGCCTTGGAATCGGTAGCGGCCTCGCCGACACCCATGTTCACGACGATCTTCTCAAACTTGGGGATCATCATGACGTTCTCGTACTGGAACTTGTCCTGAAGCTGCTGCTTGACCTCGTTGTTGTACTTGGTCTTCAGACGCGGCACATACTTCTCTTCTGCCATTGTTCACTCCTTCTTGGGGTTTTAAGCACGGGGCGTGGCCACGATGGGTTGTCCTCGTGCCTCCTGGCTGCATCCGCGCCGCTCATGGCATTTCGCGGTTTGGACTCGACGCAGCAGGAGCCGACAAAACAATCGGTACTATACGCGCATTGGGTGCGTATTTCCAGAAAAACCTCGTCTGCCTGCACAACTCCACAACTCCCCCGCACAAATGGGTCCCAAAAAGCAGTTGCGGTGAAATAGGGACTGTTTGGCGGCCTAACAGGCTTAAACAATCCGTATTTCACCGCAACTTATTGGTGGGGATGCGATTAGCGCTTGCGGGGGACGAGTTTGGTGCGGCGCAGGTGGATCATCTCGGCGGCGATGGAGATGGCGATCTCCTCGGGGTCCTCGGCCTCGATGGCAACGCCGATCGGAAGGTGCAGCTCGTCGATCTGGTCCTGCGTAAAGCCTTCCTGCTCCAGGCGGGCGCGCACAAAGGCCGTCTTGCGGCGCGAACCCAGACAGCCCAGGTAGGCAGGCTTGGCACGCATGGCCTGAATCACCACGTCGATATCGGACTTGTGACCCGCCGTGGCGACGACCACCAAGTCGCGCGGACCGATGGGACACAGCTCGCTCAGGTTCTTGTAATCGACCAGGCGACGATCGTAGACACCGGGCACCCATTCGGGCGTCAACGTGCCGGGGCGGTCATCGCAGGCCACGACGGCAAAGCCCGCCGCCGTGAGCACGCGCGCCGTCGCGGCGCCCACGTGTCCGCAGCCAAAGATGTAGGTCAGGCCCTCGGGGCAGAGCGTCTCGACGTGCGCCGCGGGAATCTCGGAGGCGGCGTTAGTGTAGGTGACGTTACTCCCCTCCTCCACCAGTGAAAGCCCGGGGCAGCCCGCAATGGTATGGCGCGATGCCTCGCCATGGTACTCGGCCACATCGCCCTCGAGCGCGCTCGCGATAAACGGTTCAAAGTCGATGACGAAGTCGCCGATGCGCCGATAGACCAAGACGTCGGCAATTTCCTGGAACAACGGTGCCTGGGTCGCATCCAGATGTAGGTAGCACAGGCAGATGGCTCCGCCGCAGATCATACCGGTATCGGAGTTCTCGCCGCCCATGGTGTAGCGGACCAGACGCGATTGCCTCGCGGCCAGCAGCTCTCGCGCCTCGTCCAGCGCAAAGAGCTCGATCTTGCCGCCGCCGATGGTGCCCGCCTGGCTACCGTCGGCAAAGACGGCCATCCAGGCGCCCACACCGCGCGGTGACGACCCCGCCGTGCCGGCCACGACCGCCAGCTCGCACGTCTCGCCAGCACGCAGGGCGGCAAGCGCCGCATTCACAACATCGAGCTTTTCCATTGCCGCCTTCTATCCTCTAAAGATATCGGTGAGCATAGCGAGTGCCTCGAGCACGCCGCCGCCGACCGACGTCGCCTTGTCCGAAATGTAGTTGATATAGCTGGCATCGCCGCGCGGATCGACATCGGCGCATTTAAAGCCCTCGGTCACCTGCACGCCGTTCGCCAAAAGCCCGCGCAGACAGCCATCGATCTGCGTGCGCATGGGCGTATCGCCCGCGTAGCCAGTCACGTCTCCGGCGCGCACGATGTCGCCGATTGCGCGGTCGGACCGAAACACGCCGGCGGCGGGGCTGTGGATAACACGCTCTTTGCCATAGCCAGCGATAATGCCCGGCACGCCCGTGTTGGGCTGGGGTGAACCTTGGGTAATGACACGGCCCAGGAAATGCCCGCGCATGGTCTCGACCACGGCGTCGCAATCGACCGGCGCGGTAAAGCCCGGCCCCACGGCGATGACGGTAGGCGCCATGTCGCGCGTGGTGCCCAGGTTGCGCTTGGCCAAAATCGCGTCGACCACAGCCGCGGGTTTAAGCTCATCGAGCATCTTGGCCTGAGGGTCCACCACGACGGCAACATCCCCCGCTTGGGTAATCTCGAGCGCCTCTGCCGGCGTCTGCGCCAAGCGAGCGCGAATGCCCTCGACCTCGACCTCGCCCAAGCGAATAGCCTCGCAAAAACTGATTGTGCGGCGGATGCACGTGGGAACCGCGATATCGGCCATAACGACCGACACGCCGGCGCGCACCAAGCGAGCGGCGACGCCCGTGGCGATATCGCCGGCGCCGCGAACATAAACGAGCATTCCCGGGACACCTCCCTGTGCTACGGTTTGAGCAGAGCAAATGCGGTTCGACCGCTACTCTGATGATTATTTATTATCACAGTATTATACGGCGGTGAACAGATGGAAACGACGAGCGGAAACCTTGCCTCCGCGCTCAAGATCGAGCCGGGCATTACTGCAATTATCGGCAGTGGAGGCAAGTCGACCTTGCTGAAGACGCTCGGCCTTGAGCTTATGCGCGCTGGCGGCCGCGTGCTCCTCTGCACCACCACGCGCATGTTCCCCGTCGCCGGCGTGCCGTGGGACGGGTCGAGCCGTCGCCTGGACGCCGCGCCCTGGAAGCCGGGGGCCCTGCATGTTCCCGGCTGCACCTGCGAGGCATGCGCGGGCATGAGCCGCGGAGGCATCTGCCAGGCGGGTGTTTTGGACCCGGAGACGGGCAAGCTCTCCTCCCCTGCCGAGCCGCTCGACCAGCTGGCGCAGCGCTTTGACTACGTCCTGGCCGAGGCGGACGGCAGCAAGCGGCTCCCGCTCAAGGCCCACGCCGCCTGGGAGCCGGTGATTCCCTCTGGCACGGCCAACATCGTCTGGATCGCCGGCGCCTCAGGGCTCGGCAAGCCTATCAACGAAGCCGTCCACCGCCCCGAGCTCTTTTGCGAGCGTTGCGGCTGCGAGCCTACCGACATCGCCACACCCGAGCGCGTCGCCATGGTGCTCAATGCCGAGATGCAGGCGCTGAAACTCAGCACCGCACGCGTCATGCTCAACCAAGTCGACACGCTCAGCGACCCCACGATGGCCGACCGCTTCGAGGCAGCTCTCGACCGCCCCGTCGTCGCCGGCAGCCTCAAGTAGCCGGCCCCATCTCCTCAGTTGCGGTGAAATACGGACTGTTTGGCCGCCAAACGGCCGCAAACAGTCCGTATTTCACCGCAACTGAGGAGGGGACACGGCATCTTTGCTGCTAGCGGGGCACGTAGCGACCGGGCTGGGCTCCGGTGGGCTCGCCATCGCGCGCCACCAGCACGCCGTTCACAAACACGGCCTTGGCGCGGCCATGTGCCTCAAAGCCCTCGAGCGGCGTGTAGTCCACGGCCTGATGCTGCGTCGCGGCGCTGATCGTCCAACGCGCGCAAGGATCCCACACGCACACGTCGGCATCGGCACCCTCGGCAAGACAGCCCTTGCGCGGATACATGCCAAAAACGCGCGCCGGGTTCTCGCTCATCAAGCGGCAGAGGCCCTCGGGGCCCAGCTGGCCCTCAAAGCTCGTGGCAATCGCGACGGGGCGATGCTCCACGCCGGGCCCGCCGTTGGGAATCGCGCGGAAGTCGTCGCGCCCGCGATCCTTTTGCCCGTGCAGGTTAAAGCTGCAGTGGTCGGTCGCAATCGTATCGATCTCGCCGGCCACAAGCGCCTCACGCAGTGCCGCACGGTCACCCGCACGGCGCAGCGGCGGGCTCATCACATACTTAGCACCCGCAAAGCCGTCCTCGCCCTGCTCCAGATAGCAGGTGTCGTCGAGCATCAGATACTGAGGGCAGGTCTCGACATAAATGTTCTTCTGCCCGCGCGCCTTGGCAGCGCGAATGGCCTCGAGCCCCAGCTTGGTCGAAAGGTGTACCACGTTGACCGGAGCGTCCCCGGCCAAGTGAGCCAGATACAGCAGGCGGCTCACGGCCTCGGCCTCACACACGTCCGGACGGCTGAGCGCATGCCCCTCGGGCCCGTGGATACCCTGCTCAAACACGCGCTTCTGCAGCGCGTTGACCAACGTGCCGTTCTCGCAATGCACGCACAGGATACCGCCCACGCGCTTGAGCTCCTCCAGCACCTCGAGTGTCTCGGCATCGTCCAAGCGCAGGTGGTCATAGGCAAAGTAGGTCTTAAACGACGATACGCCCGCCTCGCGCATAGCCGAAAGATCGGCGCGGTTGCGCTCATTCCACTCGGCGAGTGCCATATGAAAGGCGTAGTTGGCCGTGCAGGTTCCGTCGGCACGGCGATGCCACTCGACCAAGGCATCGGGCATGGTCACGCCGCGATCGGCCGTCGCGTAGTCCACGATGGTCGTCGTACCGCCGCAGGCAGCCGCACGCGTGCCGGTTTCAAAGCTATCGGCTGTCCAATCCATGCCAGTCCAGCACTGCATGTGCGTGTGGCCGTCGATAAAGCCGGGAAACACCCAGCAGCCCGCGGCGTCCTCGACGGTATCGTCGGCGCCCGGCTCAATCGCCGCGGCAATCCGCACGATCTTATCGCCATCCATGGCAAGATCGGCGCGGCGAAGCCCCTGTGGCGTCACGAGCGCGCCGTTTTTGATGATGATCATGTTGCTCCTTATTGATTAATACAGTTGGCCACGCGATCAAAATACGAGCAGGCCGCGATATGCTCCGCTATGCGTCGCTGTCCCTTGGCGGTATCGACGTCCCACAGCTCGTAGGCACGCGCCTCGACCAGCACCACGTCGGTACGGTCCTTGAGGATCGAACCGCCGCCGTCCTTGCCCTCAAGACGTATGAGCGCATCGAACAGTTCCGCCGGAAAGAGCACCGGGCTCGAAGGCTCACCGTTGTACGCAAGACGCACCGGATGCTTGCGGCCACGCTCGTCAAATGCACGAACCATAGCCTCAAAAGAATCCGAACTCACAAGCGGCTGGTCGCCCGGCAAAAAGAGGCAACCTTTCCAGTTGCGTTCGACTCCCCACGAAAGGCCCGCACGGACGCTTTCGCTGCGCAGCTCGCCATCGTGCAGCACGCACGGGCAATGCTTGTCCTCGCAAATCTGGACGACCTCGGGCCAACGCGTCGAAACCACGACGTCAAAGCCCCGGGGAACCGAATCGATGGTCCGGGCAATCAGCGGCTCGCCATAGATGTCGGCAAGCATCTTGTTAGAGCCAAACCGCTTGCCCTCGCCCGAAGCCATAATGACGCATCCAAGTTTCATGGTGATACCTCCCCTGAAACCATCGTACCCATAACTCGCGCCGCGGGCATCCACATCGAAAGCGCTTATCCCACACGCCCGCGATGCAAAAAAGGGGCACCCCGCCGGTTGGCAGAGCGCCCCCTTTACATGGCTTACCTCAACCCGGCTTTAGGCCTGGAGCCAACGGGCGGTGTTGCGCTCATCGAGGGCCTTGAGGGTAGCAGCGGGATCGGCAACCTTCTGCAGGAACATCATGGCTGCGATGGCGTACGGCTTGTAGCTGGCCTCCTTGTACATGCCCACGCGGTGCATGTCGAAGACGTCGGCGTTGACCTCACCGTGCTCGCAGGAGACACCGGAGATGTCGGCGGGCAGCGGATGCATAAAGATGGTGTCCTGGCCGTTGGCGGTCTTCTCCATGAGCTCGGTCGTGGAGCACCAGTCCTGATGGGTGGCGTTCTGGGCGAGCAGCTCCTTCTCGAGCGCAGCGATGCCGGCGTCGTCGCCCTCGGCGTACAGGTTGGTGCGCTTCTCCATGGCGGCAAACGGAGCCCAGCTCTTGGGGATCACGATGTCGGCGCCCTCGAAGGCCTCGGCCATGGTGTTGACCTGCTTAAAGGTGGTGCCGGACTCGGCGGCATAGCCCTTGGCGCGCTCGACGACCTCGGGCATGAGGTCGTAGCCCTCGGGGTGAGCAAGGGTGACGTCCATGCCAAAACGGGGCAGCAGGCTGATCAGCGACTGCGGGCAGGACAGCGGCTTGCCGTAAGAGGGCGAATAGGCCCAGGTGACGGCAACCTTCTTGCCCTTGAGGTTCTCGAGGCCGCCAAACTCGTTGATGAGGTAGAGCATGTCGGCAGAGGACTGCGTGGGGTGATCGGAGTCGGACTGCAGGGAGATGAGCGTGGGACGGTGATCCAGAACGCCGTCCTCGTAAGCCTGCTGGACAGACTCGGAGACCTCGGCCATGTAGGCGTCGCCCTTGCCGATGTACATGTCGTCGCGGATGCCGATGACGTCGGCCATGAAGGAGATCATGGTAGCGGTCTCGCGGACGGTCTCGCCGTGAGCGATCTGGGACTTCTTCTCGTCCAGGTCCTGCAGCTCAAGGCCGAGCAGGTTGGCGGCCTTAGAGAAGGAGAAGCGCGTACGGGTGGAGTTGTCACGGAACAGGGAGACGGCCAGGCCCGAGTCGAAGATCTTGGACGAGACGTTGTTCTCGCGCAGCTCGCGCAGGGCGTCGGCGACGATGTAGAGCGCCTTGAGCTCATCGGTGGTCTTGTCCCAGGTGTGCAGGAAGTCGCTGCCGTACATACCCTTAAAATCGAGGCCGTTCAGCTGCTCGACGAGCTCGGTAAACTTAGCGTCCATGGAAATGTCCTTTCTAAAGATGAAACGATCGCAATGAGTAGATGTGCTCCGCCATGCGCGTGTGGCTAGAACATGCAGAGCACCATGACGAGGACCCGCCACCGTTGAGGAAGCATGGGAGATAACGACCGCGGGCCCCAAGTCAACAGGAGGCGCCGGGGGACACGAGCGGCCCCCGGCTCAACAAGATCGAGGAATGGGACTAGTCGATCTTGTTGTTGGTCAGACCGGCGCGGAACACGGTGGCATCGCCATCGGCCTGGCTCGGATCGTAGAGGTTCAGAGCAGCCACATACATGGCGGCAGCGGTGACCAGGTCGTCCTTGTAGGTGACCTCGTTGGGAGCGTGAGCCTGAGACTCGGCGCCCGGGCCAAAGCCGACGCAGGGGATGCCATAGCGGCCCTGGATGGAGACGCAGTTCGTGGAGAAGGTCCACTTGTCGCACAGCGGACGACCGGTGCGCTTGTCCATGCTGGGCTCGCAGCCGATGCGCTCGTCACCGAACATGGCCTTGTGGGCGTCGACGAGGGCCTTGACGTGCGGAGCGGTCTCCTTGTTGATCCACGTGGGGAAGTAAGCCTCGGTCTCGTAGACCTCGCCGGTCCAGGACGGACGGTCGTACATGTACATGGAGACCTTCACGTCGTCGCCGTACTTCTTGGCGGCCGGCAGGTTGCGGATCTCGTCCAGGCAGGACTCCCAGGTCTCACCGGCGGTCATGCGACGGTCGATGGAGATGGCGCAGGAGTCGGCCACGGCGCAGCGGCTGGGGCTGGTGTAGAAGATCTGGCTGACGGTGCAGGTGCCGCGGCCCAGGAAGCGGGCATCCTCGTAGTGCTCGGGGTTGTACTTGGGGTCGAGCATCTTGACGAGACCCTTGATGTCGGTCGACTCGTCGCAGCCGTTGTTGTTGAGGGCGCGGACGTCGGCGATGATGTCGGCCATCTTGTAGATGGCGTTGTCGCCGCGGTCGGGAGCGGAGCCGTGGCAGGAGGTGCCGTGAACGTCGACGCGGATCTCCATGCGGCCGCGGTGACCGCGATAGATGCCGCCGTCGGTGGGCTCGGTGGAAATGACAAACTCGGGCTTAATGCCGTCCTTGTTGTAGATGTACTGCCAGCACATGCCGTCGCAGTCCTCTTCCTGGACAGTGCCGACGACCATGATCTTGTAGCCCTCGGGGATGAGGCCCATGTCCTTCATCATCTTGGCAGCGTAGGTAGCGGAAGCCATGCCGCCCTCCTGGTCGGAGCCGCCGCGGCCATAGATGATCTCGTCGGTCTCGTAGCCCTCGTAGGGATCGGCATCCCAGTTCTCGATGTTGCCGATGCCGACGGTGTCGATGTGGGAGTCGATGGCGATAATCTTGTCGCCCTCGCCCATAAAGCCCATGACGTTGCCCAGGCCGTCGACCTTGACCTCGTCATAGCCAAGGCTCTCCATCTCGGCCTTAATGCAGGCAACAACCTCACCCTCCTCGCAGGACTCAGAGGGGTGGGAGATCATAGCGCGCAGGAAGCGAGTCATATCAGCACGATGGGACTCAGCAGCAGCCTTGATAGCGTCGAAATCGAGTTCTTTAGTCATAACAGTTAACCTTTCTACAAGGGTTTACCTACAGGTAGATATTTCAGATAGATCACTTGTGCCAAGCAGCGTGAGGTCGAGTACCCGGCAAGCAAGTAAACGTAGGGTGGCGGAGCATATGTTTGCTCCGTCGCGAGTTCCGCACGAGCCGGAGAGCACTTAATGTGCTCTCCGTGCGAGCAGAACTGTTCGAGCAGGGAGTAAACATATGCTCCGCCACCCGGACAGGTTAGGCTCGCTAGCAGGTCGGATACTCGCCCTCCCAGACGATGCGACGATACTGATCCGGATCCGTGTCACCTTCCGTGGAGAAGCAGAGCACGGAGCTCGTCTTGTCCAGGCCGATGAGCTCCTTGAGCTCAGCGTACTCGGGATCGAGCATGAGGGTCTCGACCAGGCCGGTGGTCACAGCGCCGGACTCGCCGGAAATGACGCGCGGGTCGCCCTTCTCGGGAGCGCCCAGGGTGCGCATGCCGCGAGCGGTGACCCAGTCGGGGCAGGACACGAAGGCGGTGGTGTGGTTGCGCAGGATATCCCAGCCCAGAATGTTGGGCTCGCCGCAGCACAGACCGGCCATGATGGAGGGCATGTCACCGTCCACGATGCGCGGATCGCCGTCGCCGGCGGCAGCGCCCTTGTACAGGCAGGCGGCAGGCGCGCACTCGACCACGACGAAGGTGGGCGGGTTATCGGGATACAGGTTGGTGAAGTAGCCCACCACGGCGCCGGCGAGCGAACCCACGCCAGCCTGGACAAACACGTGCGTCGGGCGGTTGATGGCCATCTCGCGCAGCTGCTCTGCAGCCTCGGAAGCCATGGTGCCGTAGCCCTCCATGATCCAAGACGGGATCTTCTCGTAGCCCTCCCAGGCGGTGTCCTGAACGATGACGCCGCGCTCGCAGGCGTCGGCCTCGGCGGCGGCCATGCGCACGCACTCGTCGTAGTTGACCTCTTCGATGGTCACCGTGGCGCCCTCGGCGGCGATGTTATCGAAGCGGGGCTTGGTAGAACCCTTGGGCATGTGCACGACGGCCTTCTGGCCCAGCTTGTTGGCAGCCCATGCCACGCCGCGGCCATGGTTGCCGTCGGTGGCGGTAAAGAAGGTGGCCTGGCCAAAGTCCTTGGCAAGCTGATCGGAGGTCAGGTAATCGAAGGTGCACTCGGCAACGTCCTTGCCGGTCTCGTCGGCAATATAGTTGGCCATGGCAAACGAGCCGCCCAGGACCTTAAAGGCGTTGAGGCCAAAGCGATAGCTCTCGTCCTTAACGCATAGGTTGGACAGGCCCAGACGCGCGGCCTGGCCGTCCAGGCGGGCAAGCGGAGTGACGGTATATTGAGGGAACGACTGGTGGAAGGCACGGGCCTTCTTCACGTGGTCGAGGCTCATGATTCCCAAGTGCTTGTCATCGCTCTTGGGCATCGTGTTGCCCGCCCACTGGATCTTATCGGCCATACGGTGAACTCCTTAAGTCCTCTCTTGCCGGCCCCCGCATACGCGTTTCAGCCCATTCCCATTCATGCGACTGAACTTTTATGTGGATGCCAAACAAAAAGTTTGTTATCACTGTTCTATCACACTTTTTGATTGGCAAACCTAACAAATTGTTTGTTGCCGTAATCGGTACCTTTTCGCCGCCGAACGGTTACATAACGCAGCGACGCTTTCGTTATTTGCGAACAGGTGTGGTTTATGGCAAAGTATGCCCAAACTAATTTTTAGGAAGGCACCCATGACCCCCGCACAGATTGAGTTTTACAAGCGCCTCGCACACGGTCTGGCGCTCCAATTTGGTCCCAACTGCGAAGTCGTCGTCCACGATCTGGAGACCGAGGACGTGGACCACTCCATCGTAGTGATCGAAAACGGCCACGTCAGCGGGCGCAAACTGGGTGACGGCCCCAGCCATATCGTGTTTGAGTCCATGCACGAGGGCACCACCGACATACACGACCGCGAGCCGTACCTCACCAAAACCGCCGATGGCAAGCTGCTCAAGTCCTCGACCATCTTTATCCGCAACGACGAGGGCAAGCCCGTCGGCATTTTGGGCATTAACTTTGACATTACGCTCATGAAGGCTTTTGAGCGTTCGCTCGACGCCTTTACCGGCACCGGCGGCACGGGCTATACCGAGCCCGAGCCCATTACCAAGAACATCGGCGACCTGCTCGAGGACCTGCTGCACGAGTGCGAGCAGTTTGTGGGCAAGCCCGCGGCGCTCATGACCAAAGACGAGCGCATTCGTGCCATTGGCTACCTCGACCGTCGCGGCGCCTTCCTCATTTCCAAGTCGAGCGAGCGCGCCTGCGAGTTCTTTGGCATCTCCAAGTACAGCTTCTATAGCTACCTCAATGAGGCCAAGGCGGCGGCCGGCGACAAGTAGGCACTCGCCTGGATTGTCCCTCCCCTTTTGGGCGCGAGTTCTGGAAAGCGCGAATCCAAGACCGAGCCGCTTGGGAAGTTCCATATAATCGATGTCATTAGTATTTCGAAAGGATGGAACAGAATGGCGTTGAGCAAGGCATCATGCACCGGTCGCGGATTGATTCCGGCAATTGGTGGACATGTGCACCGCATGTTCGATGAGGGTGAAGACGACCTGTTTTCGCTGAGCCTTGACGACGTGATGGACGATCGCCCGTGGACCGCCGACGAACTCATGGGCGGCGGCGGGGCTCGCCCGTCAAGCCCCAATCCCGCACTTGCGCCTAAGACCGCATCTGCGCCGGCTCCTGCGCAGTCGGCTGTTTCGACGCCCGCGCCTACACCCACGCCCACTTCGGCGCCCACGCCCGCTCCCCGCCCCGCAAGCGACCCGTCCGAGACGGCGGCATTTCTCGCTGCGGCGACGCAGGGCAAATCGGCCGACAGCACCGTTATGTACAACGCCCAGCAGCTGCCCGTTCCTGCGGCACGCAAGCCTCCGGTCACAAGGCTCGATGAGCCCGTTGCCCGTCAGGTTGCCTACGATTCCTGGGCTGCAGCCGATCTGGATGAGACCTCTACCGGCATGCCGGCGCTCGACGTTCCAGTTAACCCGCTTTTTGCCGCCAACACGAGCGCCGCGGACTATGAGGGCGGTGCGGCATATTCCGATTATTCCGATGACTATGCTGGCACCAGTCGCATCGAGACCGAGGATTATGGCACCGCATCGAGCGATTATCTCAACGATCCGTACGCTGCCACGCCTGCACCGGAATATGACCCGGAGGCCGCGTCCGCACCGGCGTATACCAAAAGCACGGGCGAAGAGCGCTTCGCCGATTATTACGCCGAGGAAAAGGCGCTGCGTTTCTCGGAATTTCCGCAGGCAGTCAAGGTTGCCTTTATCGCCATTATCATTGCCCTGCTCGGCGTCATTGCGTTTGAGGGATTCCAGCTGTTCCGCGGCCCCACCGCGTCCGAATCGGCAACGCAGCAAAAAGAGGACGATAACCAGTACCTGGACATCAACACCCTCAAGGGCGACCCCAACGACGGGGACGACGAGTAGCGAGGGCTGAAGGCGGCCGCAGGATCCCGCATCCAGCACCAGCTTCTAAGTGCTGTTTTGTCATCCAGCCACACTTTTCCGGATAATTTGCCTATCGAATTTGACACTTTTCCGAAGTTTTAAGATGCCTATTTCGACACTTTTCCGTACCGCTGGCCCGGCTGGATCTCGATCTGCAAGGGGCACGGCCTCGCCAGGAGCATGTCCGCCAAGGGCTGCAGCCCGGACAACGCGGCGATGGAGGGCTTCTTCGGCCTGCTCAAGAGGGAGTTCTGGCACGGCAGGGACTGGTCGGGCTGGACCCCCGCCCGCTTCATCGAGGAGCTCGGGGGCTGGATCGGCCGATACAATACGGAGAGGCGCAGCGATGCGCTCGGCGGCCGCACGCCGGCTGAGTTCCGCGCCGCACTGGGAAGGGCCGCGTAACGGTCCAAGAAATCGTCCGCAGTCCCTCCCCTCAAAAGGAAAGCACGACCCGTTCCGAGACGCGGCCTCCGCTCCAAACAAAAGGCCTCGGCTCGCGATGGAGCCGGGGCCAAAGGCGCAGCATATACAGTTGATGGTTGAGCGCGAACAGCCCGTCAACAATGGCTGTCCGCACCCCGCCCTACCCGCGGTTGCGGACGCGGCTGTAGGGCGTATCCACCATGGGCAGATTTGGACGCAGCTTGCCGTCAAACGCGCGGTAGGCGTTCTGTACGGCGGGCGCCGTGGGGATCGTTGCGATCTCGCCGATGCCCTTGCCGCCATATGCCACAGGCAGTAGCTCGTCCTTCTCCACGTAAATGGCGTGGATATCCGGAATCTCGGGCGCACGGAACAGTCCGAGCGTACCGTACCTTGCCTGGGGTACACAGTCCTTGAGCGGCCAGTCCTCGGTAAGCGCATAGCCCATACCCATGAGTACGCCACCTTCGATCTGACCCTGGATGGAGATGGGGTTGACCACCTTGCCGGAATCGTGCGCGGCATAGACCTCGCTCACGCGGCCGTCGTCGTCCAAAATAACCACATGCGTGGCAAAGCCGTAGCAGATGTGGCTCTTGGGGTTGGGAACATCCGCACCCAGCTTGTCGGTCGGCTCCAGGTACACGTAGCCAAACTCGCATCCTTCGAGCGCCTTGATGGCGGCCGCGGGATCCTGAGGATGCATACCCTGGCCGGCGACGAGCTCCTGCGTGTGCAGCTGATAGGCGCGACCGTCGTCGTACTCGATCTTGACGCCGTCGCCATGCGCATTCACGGGAGCGGCGGGCGCAGACTTGCCGGCCTCGATGTCAAGCATGGCATCGCGCAGCAGAAAGGCGGCACCGCGCACGGCCTCGCCGGTCACGACCGTCTGACGCGAGCCAGACGTGGTGCCGGAGTCGGGAGCGTTCTCGGTGGAGCACTCACCGTTGGCGATGCAGCGAAGCGGCAGACCGCAGGCCTCGGCAACGTCTTGCAAAAAGACGGTGTTACAGCCCTGGCCGATGTCGGACGTGGCGGCGTAGACCACGGCGCGGCCATCCTCGATGCGGATCTTGCAGCGGCCGGCATCGGGCAGGCCCACGCCCACGCCGGCGTTCTTCATGGCGCAGGCGATACCGGCGTGTCCGGGATGCGCGTAGTAGGCATCCTTGACCTCGAGCAGCGTCTCTTTAAGCGCCGTGGAGCAATCGGCAATCTGGCCGTTGGGCAGAACCTCGCCCGGCTCGATGGCGTTGCGGTAGCGAATCTCCCACGGATCCAGGCCGACCTTCTCTGCCAGCAGGTCGATCAGGCTCTCGAGCGCAAACTCGGACTGGCAAACGCCAAAGCCTCGGTACGCACCGGCGGGCGGGTTGTTGGTGTAGTAGCCAAAGCCGCGAATGTCGGTGTTCTGGTACTTGTAGGGGCCGACGGCATGCGTACAGGCGCGCTCGAGCACCGGGCCGCACAGCGACGCGTAGGCGCCGGTATCAAAGTTGATCTCGCAATCCAAACCGGTAAAGTTGCCCTCGGCGTCGCAACCCAGCGTAAAGGTGCCGTCCATGGCATGACGCTTGGGATGGAAAGCAAGCGACTCGGCACGCGTGAGCTTGCACTTCACAGGACGCTGGAACTTATAGGCAGCGAGCGCGGCCAGATGCTGAATGGACACGTCCTCCTTGCCGCCAAAGCCGCCACCCACGAGCATGGTCTCTACAACCACGCGCTCGGGTTCGCTATCCCAGCCAAACATGTGGGCACACTCTTTGCGCGTATCGTAGGCACCCTGATCGGTCGACTGCACCTTGACGCCGTTCTTGTACGGGAAGGCCACGGCGCACTCGGGCTCCAAGAAGGCATGCTCGGTAAAGGGCGTGGTAAAGCGCTGCGTCACGGTAAACGCGCTCTCCGCCAGCGCCTTGGCGGCGTCGCCGCGCGTCACGTGACGGCTCTGGCACACGTTGTCCTTGAGCTCCACCGTGTTGCCAAAGGCAAAGAAGCTGTCGTGCAGGCGCGGGGCGTCGGCAGCCCTGGCCTCGGCGATGTTGCGCACGGGCTCCAGCGGCTCATAATCGATCTTTACGAGCTTCTTGGCCTTCTCGAGCGTCGCTTCGTCCTCGGCAACCACCAGCACGATGGCATCGCCCACGCAGCGGGTGATATCGCCCTGAGCGATCATGACATCCCAGTCCTGGATAAGGTGGCCGACCTGGTTGACCGGCACGTCCTCGGCGCGCAGGATGCCCACCACGCCGGGCAGGGCCTCGGCCTTGGAGGTATCGATGGAGAGCACGCGGGCGCGCGGATACTTGGAGCGCACAGCGCTGGCGTAGGTCAGACCCGGCTGATCGAGCTCGTCGATGTCGTCGGGATACTTGCCCTCGCCGAGCACCTTCTTGCGCACGTCAATACGGAAGGCGCGCTTGCCCACGCCGTAGTCGTCGCCGCGCTCCAGATCCTCGTCGATCTGCTTTTCGCCACGGAGCACCGCAGCTGCCAGCGAGATGCCCTCGATAATCTTCTTGTAGCCGGTGCAACGGCATACATTGCCGCGGATGGCGTACTTAATCTGCTCCTCGGTGGGCTCGGGGTCCTCGGCGATGAGCGCTGCACCCGCCATGACCATGCCGGGGATGCAAAAGCCGCACTGCACGGCGCCCACGGCGCCAAAGGCGTACACGAAGGCCTCGCGCACGTCCTCGGGCAGGCCCTCGACGGTCACGATGTTGCGGCCGGCGGCAAGCGCGGTGGTCAGCACGCAGGCCTTGACGGCCGCACCGTCCACGTGAATGGTGCAGGTACCGCACGCGCCCTCGGAGCAGCCGTCCTTGGCGGAGTGAATGTGCAGATCGTCGCGCAGGTAGCGCAGCAGCGGTTTATTTTGGGTCGTCGTGCGCTCGATGCCGTTAACGGAAAAAGTGAATTCCTGTGCCATGGTGATTCCCTTCTACACGCCGGCGGCGATGCCGGTGCGGTCGTGGATAGCGCCATGCGGGCAGACGACGGCGCACATGCCGCATGACAGGCAGTCCGTGCCGTCGATATGGGCGCAGTTGTCCTCGATGCGAATAGCGCCGGCAGGGCACTTTTTGGCGCACATACCGCAACCGATGCAGCTCGTGTCGCAGATCTTGCGGGCGATGGCACCCTTGTCGGTGTTGTTGCAGCGCACCAGGATGTTCTGGTAGCCGGGAACGAAGGCAATCACGCGCTGCGGGCACGCCATGCCGCACAGGCCACAGCCTGTGCACTTGGAGCGGTCCACGCGGGCGACGCCGTCGACCAGCGCGATGGCACCGTGGGGGCAGGCCGTAACGCAGGCGCCACAGCCAATGCAGCCTTCGCTGCAGCGGGCGTCGCCGCCTGCGGAGGCGCAACCACTTCCGCAGGCAACGTAGGCCACGTGATGTTGAATGGATTTGGCCATAAGAGACTCGCCTATTTCTTAAGAAGGTACGAATAGTTGTCGCGCACGGCCCTGATGGTCAGGCGGACGGCCTCGGGTAGACCGGTGTTGACGGCATCGACCGAGACGGTGCGGACCGTGCCGGCGACGCGAACCTTAAAGTGGTCCTCGTCCACGGCCAGGAAGCCCTCGTTCTCGGAGTTCTCCATGTCCTCCTCGCTCCAGAACAGGGTGAGCTTGTCCTTGTAGGGACGACCCTCCTGGTAGGGGCAGAACACGGCGCAGTTGCCGCACTCGTTGCACATGCCGTCGACGTGGACGACCTGATGCTTGGCCAGGCCCGGCACCTTAATTGCCACGTTGGCGCGGTTGGGGCACACATCGCAGCAGACCTCGCACACCGAGCCGCAGCCCAGGCAGCGAGTCTTGGTGCAGTTGCGCTTGTCGCGGCACAGCGACCCCTTGCGCTCGTAGCAAGTGTCCTCGCGACCGGTCTGAGCATTCTGGTCGGCGTACTTGTTAAAGTCCACGCCGGCGATGGCACGGGCAACCTCGGCGGCATCGGCGATAGCCTCGACCACGGTGGCAGGACCGCGGCGGCAGTCGCCCGCAGCCCAGACGCCCTCGACGCCGGTGGAGGTGGCGGCAAGGCGGCCGCGACGGTCGTGCTCGACGCCCGCGGCATCGTACAGGCTGGCATCGATGCCCTCGCCCACGGCGCAGATCACCGTGGTGGCGGAAAGCTCGACGGTCTCGCCCGTGGCGACGGGGCTGCGACGGCCGCTTGCATCCGGCTCGCCAAGCTCCATAACGTCGCAGGTCAGCACGGCGCCGTTGAGCGCCTTGGGCGCCAGCAGCTCGCAGAACTCAACGCCGTCGGCAAGAGCAAGATCGAGCTCTTCCTCGTCGGCGGGCATCTGCTTCTTGGTGCGGCGATACACCAGGCGCACGTTCTTCACACCAGCCAGGCGCTTGGCCACGCGGGCCGCGTCCATGGCGGTGTTACCGGCGCCAATGACCACGACGTCCTCGCCCAGCTCGAGTTTCTCGCCCTTCTTGGCGGCCTCGAGGAACTCCAGCACGTCGAGCTCGGCACCCTCGCCCAGGCCCGCAGAGCCGGGCATCCAGGCACCGGTGGCCACGACCACGTCGGTAAAGCCCTGGGCCTTGAGCTCGTCAATGGAATCAACGCGAGCGTTGAGCTGCACCTTGGCGCCAAAGGCCAGGCAGAGCTCGGCATCGTGGGAGATATCGTCGCTCGCGATACGGAACTCGGGGATCACGTGACGGACCACGCCGCCGAGCGAATCGCGGGCCTCAAAGATGGTGACGGGCACGCCGGCACGCGTCAGGAAGAACGCCGTCGCCAGGCCGGCCGGGCCGCCGCCGATAACGGCAACATTGCGCTCGCCGTCGTTTGCGATGGCCTGGGCGCGCAGCTTGGGCAGCACGGCGGTCATGGCCTCGCGGGCGGCCTTGAGCTTGCTGGCGCGGATCTGGGCGCCCTCGGGCTCGTAGAACGCACGCTCGCAGGCACGGCCGCAGGGATGCGGGCAGATGGTGCCGGTAATGAACGGCAGGGCGTTGCGCTCGATGATGATGTTGAGCGCGTCCTCGTAGCGGCCCTCGTCAACGGCCGCCAGGTAGGCGGGAATATCCTGCTGGATGGGGCAGCTCGTGCGGCACGGCGTGGTAAAGCAATCGGAAAGCGGGCTCTTGCCGGCGACCTTGCGGTCGGGCAGCGGACGCAGTGGCTTCTTGTAGAGCGGGTTGGTGAGCGAGTCGGTCTGGATCGCAGTCACGGCCTCGAGAGAGACGCCCGCGAACGGCTTGCCATCCAGATCGGTAAACTCGCCGGCCATCTGGCTAAAGCGCTCGTAGCCACCGGGCTTGAGCACATCGGTCGCCAGGGTAACGGGCCAAATGCCGGCATCGTACAGGGCGCGGATGTTGTAGACCGTAGCACCGCCGGAGTAGCTGATGCGCAGCTTGCCATCGAACTGCTCGGTAATGCGACGGGCGGCCTCGATGGTCAGCGAGAACAGCGAACGGCCGGACATGTACATCTCGGTGGAGGGCAGCTCGTCCCTCGTCACGTCGACGGGGAAGGTGTTGGTGAGCTTGACGCCAAACTCCAGGCCGCGCTCGGCGCACAGGGCAATCAGGCGCTCGAACATGGGCACGGCGTCGGCCCACTGCAGGTCCTCGCGGAAGTGCGTATCGTCGAAGACGATGTAGTCAAAGCCCAGCTCGTTGAGGCGCTGACGTGCAAACTCATAGCCCAGCAGCGTGGGGTTGCACTTGATGTAGGTGTTGAGGCCCTTCTCGGTGATGAGGTAGGTCGCGATGCGCTCGATCTCGGCGGGCGGGCAGCCGTGCAGGGTAGACTCGGTGATGGAGTTGGAGACGCGTGCCGGGATGGACTCGACAAACGCGGCGTCGACATGCTCAAACTTGTCCAGGTTGGCGAGCGCCCATGCGCGGCACTCGTTCCAGACGTCGGAGCCGCTGGCGTCCTTCATGCCCTCGATGTAGGCGTCGACCTTGGGGCTCTTGATGCCCTCCAGGTCATAACCCACGGACATGTTGAAGACAAAGCCGTCCGGGCTGCCCAGGCCGTACTCGCGAGCGATCAGGTGGCAGGCAAACCATGCCTTCACGTACTCGGCAAAAGCCTGCGGAACCTCGAGCTCGGTCGACCACTCGCAGTTGTAGCACTCGTCCTGCGCCACAATGCAGGGCTTGTTGACACACTTGGAGAGCTCCTCGCCGTCCATAACCTGAACGGTCTTGAGCTCAAAGAAGCGGGAACCGGCCACGTAGGATGCCACGATGTTCTGGGCCAACTGCGTATTGGGACCGGCGGCCGGGCCAAACGGAGTCTCGATGCGCTCGTCAAAAATGGGAAGCGCGCCCTCCTGGTTGGTCGTGACCATCTTGCGCACGCCAAAGACGGCGCCCTGAGTCTTGTGCTCCTCGATGATCCAGTTCATCAGCTGCGAAAACGGGATCGGCCTCATGATGTCGCTCATAATGAGTTCCTCTCTGTAACGCCCGGCGAGACCGCGCGGCGGGCGCAAATACGGTGTAGCGCTAGCACAGCGCCGGCGACCCCGCGGAGGCCGCCTATGCGCGCGCCGGATGTGGCGAAACATCCGACGCGCGCGAATCTACTTGTGAATTAGTAGGTGCGATCGTTGAGCGTGCTCCAGAGCTTCTTGGACTCGGCCATGGTCCACGCGTTGATCTTGTCCTCATCAATGCCAACGAACTCGCGATCCTTGTACAGGACGCGGCCGTTGATGATGGTGGTGCGGCAGTTTTTGCCCATCATGCCAAAGAGCATGTGGCCGTCGATGTTCTCCTCGCTCAGCGGCGTAAAGGGCTTGTAGTCCATGACGATGACGTCGGCGGCAGCGCCGGCCTCGAGCACACCGAGCTTGCGATCGAAGTACTTGCTCGCCATCTTGGCGTTGTTCTCGAACAGCATGGTCATGGCCTCGCACCAGCCCACGTTGGGCATGGCGGCGTTGTGGCGCTGAATGATCAGGAAGACCTTAAGGCTCTCGAGCATATCGTGGGTGTAGGCGTCGGTACCCATGCACACGGGGATGCCACGGCGGAAGAACTCGAGCACGGGGGCGCAGCCCACGGCGTTGCCCATATTGGATTCGGGATTGTTGACCAGCCAGGTGCCGGACTCCTTGACGATATCCATCTCGGCAGGCGTCACGTGGATGCAGTGGCCCAGCATGGTGTCGGGGCCCAGCAGATTGTGCTGCAGCAGGCGCTCGACGGGGCTGATGCCACTGCGGTTGAGGCGGGAATCCCACACGTCGTTCATGCCCTCGCACACGTGGATGTGGAAGCCGGTCAGGCCGTTGTTGGCCTCGACCATCTTGTCCATGGTCTCGTCCGAAAGCGTAAAGGTGGCGTGACCGCCAAACATAGCGGCGATCATGTGGTTGTCGTTATCGCGACGCTCCTTGGCGGCCCACTGGGCAAATTCGGCGTTCTCGGCAATGGCCTGGTCGCATTTTTCCTGGCCGCGGCGATCGGAGACCTCGTAGCACAGGCACGAACGCATGCCCAGCTCCTGAGCTGCGTCCTTAATGGTAAAGAGGCTACCCGGGATCTCGCAGAAACTCGCATGGTGATCGAAGATCGTGGTGACGCCATCGCGGATGGAGTCAAGAATCGTGGCATAGGCGCTGGCCTTGGTGCCGTCGAGCGTCAGGTTGTCGTCGATCTTCCACCACTGCTGCTCAAGATTCTCCAGGAAGTTGGTGGGGTTGCAGCCCTTAATGGCAAGGCCGCGGGCCAGACCCGAGTAGATGTGGGTGTGGCAGTTGATGAGTCCGGGCATGATGAGGTTGCCCTGGGCGTCGACGTACTCGGCATCCGGGTACTTGGCCTTGAGCTCGCACTCGGGGCCCACTTCGACGATCGTATCTCCGTCAATGGCGACCGCACCGTTTGGAATGAACGGGGTCTGAGCGTTGCGGGTAAAGACGGAACCGTTAGCGACCAGAAGCATGGATGCTCCCTTCAACATCAGGGGCGGGGTTTGACACCTCTGACATGGCGGAGTGCGAAGCGCCGGCCTACACCGGAAACGGGCCCTCTCCCGTCAACGCTTCACCAAAGGGACAAACCCTTTGAAGTGCGGCTTGGCGCCGCATGGCGTCGGCGGACGAGGCGATGCGTCCGCCGACGAATAGCACCGAATTGGTTACTTCTTGCTCTCGGGCAAGACCAAATCCACGGCAGCGTCCTTGGCGGCATCGATGTGCTGAGCCACGACCGGCGTCTGCGGAAGAATCAGGTTAAGGACAATGGCCATGATGGCGGTGGGGGTTACGGCATTGGAGCCGATGACGGTGGACACCCAGGCGGGCATACCCTCGCCGGCAAGGCAACCGCTGGCCATCCAGATACCCAGGCCAAAGACGACGGAGGTACCGACGATGGTGGTAGTGCGCTGCGTGAGGCCCTCGCGGGTGAACATGCGCACGCCGTTCATGGTGATGGTGCCAAAGACGCCGACGGTCGCGCCGCCGATGACGGGCTGCGGGATAGCGGAAAGGACGGCAGAGAGCTGCGGGAACAGACCGGCAATGGCAAAGACGGCCGCGATGATCACAAAGACCCACTTGTTGACGACCTTGTTGGAGCAGATGATGCCCACGTTCTGGCCAAGGGCGCTGGTGGGAAGACCGCCCAGCAGGCCGCCGACCATAGAGGTGAGGCCCTGGGACACGATAGCGCCGGAGAGCTCACGCTCGGTGGGCATACGGTCGATGGAGCCCAGGCAGGCGGCGGAGACGTCACCGATAACCTGGATGGCGACCATGGGGAACACGACGGCGAGGGTAATGCAGACCTCGGGATCAAACTCGAGCGCGTAGGGCATGAGCTTGGGAAGGGCGAAGACCTGAGCGGTGGCGACGCTGGAGAAGTCGATCATGCCAAAGGGGATGGAGACGATCATGCCGACGATCATGCCAAAGAACACGGATCCCAGCTTGAGCGTGCCCTTGCCAAAGTTGGCGAGCGCAAAGACCACGGCGAAGGTGATAAGAGCGACGCACCAGGCCTGCGGAGTGCCCCACAGCGGCGTACCCATACCGCCGGCCATATACTTGACGGCCGTGGGATACAGCGAAACGCCGATGGAGAAGATGACCGTACCGGTCACGACGGGCGGGAACAGCCACTTAATCTTGCTGTAGGCCAGACCAAAGAGGACCGCGACGGCGCCGCCGACGATCTCGCCGCCCAGCAGCGCACCAAAGCTAAAGCCCGAGGCACCCATGGCCTGCAGGGCCGGCAGGAACGCGAACGAAACGCCCATGACGATGGGCAGGCCGCCGCCGATGCGACGGAAGGGGGCAAAGGCCTGAAGGGCCGTATCGATCGCCGAAAGAATGAGCGCGACCTGGATGATGTCGGTGCTCTGCTGGCTATTAAAGCCGTAGACGCCGGCCATGATGACCGCCGGGGTAATGATGCCGGCAAACGATGCCAGTACGTGCTGAAGGGCACACGGGATCATTTCCTTAACGGGAGGCATGCCTTCGCGAGTGAACAGGGCTTCAGTGCCGTTCGTAACCGTCTCCTGGGTCATTTGACCACCAATCCTCGAAGTAGTTGTTTTCGCATCTAACGCTCTATTGTGACGCAGTGCGGGGTTGAGGTTGTGCCTTCATTGCATATCGTATTAAAGATGATTCTCATTCTCAATAATAATTTTTTGTTATCAGACTATTCTTCAGCTGAAATAACGCATTTCCGCAGGTCAGGAAAGTGTCTGGTCAAAATAACATCTAACTTTTCTTTTGGTCGACCGTTTACCGCTAAATTCCTACCGTTCGTCTGCATTACGCAATGTACCTGCGGATATACGAGATGATGGGCAGCGTGTTACCATGAGAAAAAATTGTTATGAACATTTCCGATTTCACCCAAAGGAGTTGCCCGTGAACGAGACCGTACGTCGCTTTTTGCCGATGGTCGATTTTCTGGAGCAGATACTCGGCAAAAACAGCGAAATCGTGCTGCACGATTTCTCGGATCCCGACCACGCCATCGTCGATATTCGCAACGGCATCGTGAGCGGCCGCAAGGTCGGCGGCCCCGCCACCGATCTGGCACTCAAGATCATGCACGACGCCAAGTATCGCGACCTGCCGTTTATTACGGGCTACGAGGGCCGCGGCGCCGGAGGCAAGACGTTGGAGTCAGCGACGTACTTTATCCGCGAGAATGACGAGATCGTCGGTATGCTCTGCGTCAACACCGACCTCTCGACCGTGCGCTCCATCAACGCCATGGCGCAGCAGCTCATGGCGTGCTTCGACGCGGCGCCGACGCGCACGGAGCCCGCCCCTATCGAGGTCGAAAGCCTTTCGGAGTCCACACAGGAGCTCATCGACCGCAGCATTGCCGAGTTGCTGAGCGCGCGCGGGCTGGATGTAGCGTCGCTTGGTCAGAGCGACCGCGTGGACGTCATTCGCCACCTCAACGGCAACGGGGTGTTCATGCTCAAGGGCGCCGTGGCCTGCGCCGCCACCGCGCTGGGCATCTCGGAGCCCAGCGTCTACCGCTACCTGCAAAAAGTTCGCAAAGAGGGCTAACGGGCAACATGAAGCGCGGCTCCACAAGCGATCCGTCACTTGACAAAAGACCCTGCAGCTCGCACGCGCTGCAGGGTCTTTTTGCATGTCATGTTTAGTTGTGGCCAACGCCTTAGAGAGCGGCAACGACTTCGATCTCGACCAGACCGCCAGCCGGAAGGGCGGCAACCTGGAAGGCGCTGCGCGCGGGGAACGGGGCCTCGAACTTGGAGGCGTAGATCTCGTTCACGGCGGCGAAGTCGGCGATGTCGGCCAGGTAGACCGTGGTCTTGACAACATCGGCAAAGGTGGCGCCGGCAGCGGTCAGCAGGGCCTCAACGTTGGCGAGGGACTGCTTGGCCTGGGCCACGACGCCCTCGGGCATCTTGCCGGTCGCGGGATCGATGCCCAGCTGGCCGGACAGGAACACCATGTTGCCGGCCTGGATACCGGGGGAATACGGGCCGATGGCTGCGGGTGCGTTATCGGAAGACACGACGGTCTTGCTCATGTTTTTCTCCTTACGATCAATTGAGAGAGCGTGAGCGCGGTGTTCACACCGGGAGGCACAGTTCGGTCTGAACACCGCGCTTGATTTGGGATAGTACTCAAGGTTTCCACGCGATGCAAGATTATTATCACGTTGCGAGAATAATTTATCGCCCAACGGCGCCTGTCGGCCGCTGAACGGCACGACCGGACGGTGAAGCTCAAAATGATCCGTTTCCCTCCGTCCCCATCGGATCAGGTAATCCATAGGGGACGGAGGGAAACGGATCATTTTTGCTGCAAGTGCTGCTGAAGACTTTGTCCTGCTTGGGCTGCGGTCATCGTCCGCCGCAACGGCACCACTATACTTTTGAATATCTGAGCATTTTGAAAGGCAGGATATGACCGCAACCGCCAGTCGAACCACCAACCGCAGACCCGAGCTTTTAGCGCCCGCCGGAGGGCCCGAGCCCTTTGCCGCCGCACTCGCCGCCGGGGCAGACGCCATCTACTGCGGCATGGGCAGCTTCAACGCCCGCCGCAAGGCCACTAACTTTACCGACGAGGCCTTTGAGCAGGCCTGCCGCGCCGCACATCTAGCCGGGTCGCGCGTCTACGTCACGGTCAACATCGTCATCAAGCAGTCCGAGATGGGCGATGCGCTGCAACTCATCCATCGCTGCTCCACGCTGGGCGCCGACGCCTTCATTATCCAGGACTGGGGTCTGTTCTTTGAGGTCAAGCGCACCATGCCCGGCATCGAGACACATATCTCAACCCAAGCAAACATCCACGACGACCGCGGAACCCTTTGGTGCCGTGAGCAGGGCGCCGACCGCGTGACCCTCTCGCGCGAGCTCTCCATCGACGAGATCGCCGTCATTCACAACGCCGCGACCGATGTGGACCTTGAGGTCTTTAGCCACGGTGCCATCTGCTTTTGCTACTCGGGTCTGTGCCTGCTGTCGAGCTTTGCCATGGCTGGCCGCTCGGCCAACCGCGGCATGTGCGCCCAGCCCTGTCGCCTGCCTTATGAGCTGATCGACGAGAACGATCGCACGCTCTCCCCTGCCGGTCGCGAGCGCGCCCTATGCCCGCGCGACACCAACACTTCGCAGCTCGTTCGCCGTCTGTATGACGCCGGCGCCGCGTCGCTCAAGCTCGAGGGCCGCATGAAGGCGCCCGATTACGTGTACTCCATCGTCGATGTGTACCGTCATCAGATCGATGACATGTTGGCCGGAGTCGCCGTAGATAAGCACGAGGACGCCGCTCGCCAGCGCCAACTCAAGCGCTGCTTTAACCGCGACTTTACGCACGCTTATCAGGACGGCACCTCGGGCGACGAGATGATGAGCTACGAGCGCTCCAACAACCGCGGCCAGATTGTGGGCACGGTGCTGGGCAGCCGTCTGGCCAACCGCGATGTACGCGGACTCAAGCCCGACGATCGCCGTCGCCGCGCCGCCATCGCCCGCATTGAGCTGCTTGAGCCCGTGGGCAAGGGCGACCTGCTGGAGCTTCGCCACGATGACGAGTTTGACCAGTTCCTGATCACCATTGCCGCCGATGATGCCGCTGCCGGCGATGTTATCGAGTGTCGCGTGCCCCGTAGCATGCCCGAGGGCTGCCGCGTACGCGTGATTCGAAGCCAGCGCGCCATTGACGCCGCCGGCGCCGCGCTCAAGCGCGATGTGCTGCGCCGCCGCGCCGTAGACGTGTCCGTTGTGGCGCGTCTGGGCGAGCCATTTGCCGTTACGCTCACCTGTTGCGACAATCCTTCGCTTGCGGCCACGGCCACGGGCTTCACCGTCGAGGCCGCCAAGACCCGCGCCGTCGAGGCATCCGATCTGGTTGAGCACGTCGGGCGCATGGGCTCCTCTCCCTTTGAGGCCGCAAGCTTTGACGTTTCGCTCGACGCCGGCTGCGGTATGGGCTTTTCCGCCGTGCACAAGATGCGCGCCGCCGCTTGTAAGGCGCTGGAAGAGGCCATTCTGGCACCGTACGAGGAGCGCGCGAAAACGCTCGAGCTGCCGTCGATTGTAACCAGTGATTCCCGCCCCGCACCCGAGCATTACCGCGATGAGCCGCAGATCTGCGCCACCGTCACCTCGCTCGAGGCCGCCGAGGCAGCCCGCGCGGAGGGTGCAACGCGCATCTACATGACCACCGACGCGCTCAATGCAGCCGAGCTCTCCCCCGCCGATGCATTTGAGCAGGGCATCGTGCCCGTGCTCGACGAGGTCTGCCGCGCCGTTGACCACGTCCGCGTTGACCCGTGGATTGTTGCCGGTGCCACGGTCGCTATCGGCAACATCTCTGAGCTTGCCCTGGCCGCCCAGGTTGGCGCCACGGCGGAGGTCCGCTCTTGCCTGCCCGTGCACAACGTGCCTTGCATGGAGGCACTTGCCGAGCGCGGAGCCGGCGCATTTTGGCTCTCGCCCGAGATTACGCTCGACGAGATCGTCTCGCTTGGCACCGCCGCTCCCGCAGCCCTGGGCATCACCGTCTTTGGCCGCCCGCGCGTTATGACGAGCGAGCACTGCATCCTGCAGGTGGCCAATGGCTGCATCCACGATTGCGCCAACTGCCGCCTGCGCGCCCGCAAGCTGTCGCTCAAGAATATCGACGGCAAGGTCATGCCCGTGCGCACCGACATCCATGGCCGCTCACGCCTGTACGACGCCTACCCCATCGACCTCACGCCTCAGGTTCCTCAGCTGCTCGATGCCGGCGTGCGTCGTCTCATGGTGGACGGAACGCTACTCGAGACGGATGAGATCGCCCGTGCCGTCGCTCGCGTCCGTCGCGCCGTCGAGGCAGCTCAAGCCGGCCGCAAGCCCGCCGCCCGCCTGCGCGGGGCGACCTCGGGCTGCATGTTTGTGGGAATCAGCTAACCGAAAGGCTTACACGTGAACGAAGAACCTCAAGTCCTTTACTGCGACGCCTGGCTCATGGCCATCGACAAGCCCGCCGGCATGATCGTCCACGGCGACGGCACCGGCGAGCGCACGCTTACCGACTACGCCAGCGATCTGCTGCTGGCCATGGGCGACGGCTTTGCCGCGACTGACATGCAGCCGCTCAACCGCCTGGACCGCAACACCACCGGCGTGGTACTGTTTTCGCTCGACAAACAGACGCAGCCCGCCTTTGACCAGATGGTGATCGACCACGCCTTCGAAAAGCACTATCTGGCGCTGGCCGAGGGCAAGATCGACTGGAACGAGAAGCTCATCGACAAGCCCATCGCGCGCGACCGCCACGACAGCCGCAAGATGCGCGTCGGCGCCAGCGGTAAGCCCTCTCAAACGCGCGTGAAGGTGCTCAAACGCCTTAAGAGCCGTCGTGGCCTGCCCACGCGCTCGTATATCGATGTCGAGTTGCTCACCGGCCGCAAGCACCAAATCCGTGTGCACCTGGCAAGCGAGCATCATCCCCTGGTTGGCGACGACCTGTACGGAACGCCGCGCCCCTGCGGCCTGATGCTCCACGCCCACAGCGTGTCCTTCACGCATCCCGTAACCGGCGAGCACATCCACATCGAAGCCCCCTGCCCCTGGGAGCCCTAAACCACCACAATCGGGACAGGCACCTTTGTGGTGGTTTTGCCGCAATGGCTCAGCCGCGGTCCCAAAACGTCTCGATCTGTAACAGTTAGAGCCCATTTTCCGGTCGGTCTGTTACAGATCGAGACATTCGAATCCCCCTCAAGGGAAAATCTCAATCTGTAACAATAACTCGGCAAAATCGGTCCCAGATGTTACAGATTGAGACAAAGGGACGGTGCGGTTCGGAAGTATCTCACTCTGTAACATCTAACCCACTTTTAACGGTCCAGTTGTTACAGACGTAGACAAACCGGTAGACAACGAAAGCGGCAACGCCCGTGATGGACGTTGCCGCTTTTCTATTGAGAAAACTACTCGGTTTCCGTTGCTAACCACCACAATGGGGACAGGCCCCTTTGTGGTGGTTTTGGCCTTAGCCCGTCCCCTGCTGCTAGACCGTGATGACGTTGTCCATTGCCCGGTACTTGGCGGGGACCTCGCCTGCGGTAATAATCGTTGCGTCGCGGAAGTCCGCGAACTTGACGGGCGCCACCATGCCAAATTTACTGGCGTCCGAGATTACGAAGCGTTTGGCGGTATGGCGCATCGAGATACGCTTGACCTGTGCTTCCTCGATATCCGGTGTGGTGAGACCTTGCTCGGCCGCGATGCCGTTGGATCCCCAAAAGCCGCAGTTGAAGTTATAGCGGTCCAGGGTTGCCAAGGCATCGGGGCCAACGAGCGCCTCGGTCTCGGGTTTGAGCTCGCCGCCCAGCACCACGGTACGCATGCCGCGCAAAGCAAGGTGCTGAGCATGGAGCACGGAATCGGTCACATAGGTGACGCCGTCGAGACGCGGAAGATGCTCGATGAGCTTGAGGGTCGTTGAGCCCGAATCGATATACACAAAGCTATCGGGCTCCACCAGGGCCGCGGCACGAGCACAGATGCGCTCCTTGTCATCGTTATGGAGATCACTGCGTTCGCTGATCGTCAAGTCGCGCGTCACGTGCGCGCGCTCCAGACTCGTCGCACCTCCGTGCACCTTGGCGATACGGTGCACGCGGTCGAGCGTTTGCAAGTCACGGCGAATGGTGGACGGTGTCACGCCCAGGGCCTCGGCAAGTTCCGGCACGGTAACCGAGCCGGCCTGCTGCACCATCGACACGATCGCATTGAGCCTATCTTCCGCAAGCATCGCTTACTCCTCCTCGGGGTACACGACTCCCCAATCGGCGCGGAGCTTGGTCATAAGCTCCATAACATCAGAAGCATAATCCAGCAGCTCGCGCTTGGAGTCGTCGCCGGCAACGGCCTTCTCAAGATCGGCCATCTCATAGCAAAGGGCGTAAGCTTCGGTGCCGGCGTGGACCTCCTCGCGGTGGCCGTCCACAGTCCACACGATGGTCGCGTGATCGGCGCGCGGATACTCGTTGACCTCGATATAGCACTTGTCGAAGCTGATGACCGAGCGCTTGGGCTGCTTGGAGTGGAGCGTAAGGCTCACAACACCCAGCTGCTGCTCGGCGTTACGGCAGACAATGCCGCCCGCAACGTCGACACCGGTCTCACAGGTGTTGCCCAGCGAGACAACCTCAGCGGGCTGGCTCGCCATAAAGAGGCGCATAACGGAGAGCGCATACACGCCAATGTCGAGCATGGCGCCACCGGCAAGGCTACGGTTGTAGAAGCGGTTGGTCAGGTCGCCGTACTCCTTATAGCTGCCAAAGTTGAGCTGAGCGAGATTCATGCGGCCGAACTCGCCGACATCCATGCGACGACGCAGCTCCTGATACAAGGGCATGTGAAGCACCGTGGTGGCGTCCATAAGGACCACGTTGTGCTCGTCGGCAATGGCGCGGGCCTCGTCAAGCTCGGCGGAATTGAGGGTAATGGCCTTCTCGCAGAGCACGTGCTTGCCAGCTGCCAGAGCGGCTCGCAGATAGGTGATATGCGTGTTGTGCGGCGTGGTGATATAGACTGCGTCAATGTCCGGATCGGCGTAGAGATCCTCGACCGTGCCATAGACCTTCTCAACGCCATACTGCTCTGCAAAAGCCTGAGCCTTGGACAGCGTGCGGTTGGCAACGCCCGCGAGCTTTCGGCCGGCAAGGGCGAGAGACTGAGCCATCTGGTTGGCGATAACGCCACACCCAATTACAGCCCAACGAAGCTCGGGAGCCGTAAAGATGTCGTTTGGGAACGGCTGATTCTGGACCGAGGCAAACGCCGCCTTTGCGGCTGCCTCGGCGTCGAGCGGAGCCTGTTTGGAATCTGCCATGATGTGCCTCCTGAGTCATCGGAAGTCCTTCATTTCTAACAAACCTATAGTCGCACAATTGCGCGCGTATCTGCTCGTGTTTGCGTATTTATTTGCTTATCGGTCATTATTTAGCCATAGTTGGCAGATGTTTGCGCGGCTATGCGCATTGTCGCGCAAGGCTATGCGCGTAAATGCGCATGCGACGATCCTTGTGAAACATAAAGGGGCGGAACACCAAAGCCCTAAAAGACAGACCCAGCTGTATTACTTCACTCCTCTGGGGGCATCAGACATCAAAGGATCGTCCCAAACTGCCGGCACATAGAGACTGTCCCCCCAACGACTGGTCATTTAAGTCTGTCCCCAATGAATGGTCGTCCCCAGCTGCCGACAGAAAATGAACGCCCCCAGGTGCCGGCATTTCAACGGCCACTCATTTAAGTCTGTCCCCAATGAGTAGGGATAGAAAAAGGCCCGGGTGCCGTAGCATCCGGGCCTTTGCTAGCAACTTGATGTTGCGGGCAGCTTAGAACTTGTGGCCGCACTTCTTGCAGACGCGCAGCTTGTTCTTGCCGTCCTTCTCGTGACCGACGCGGGTAACCTTACCGCACTCGGGGCAAACGAGATTGACGTTGGAGGCGTCGATGGGAGCCTCCTGCGAAACGATGCCGCCCTGCTGGTTGGCAGCGTTGGGCTTGACGGCCTTCTTGACGACCGAAACGCCCTCGACAACGACCTTGTTCTCGGCGGGGAGAGCACGCAGGACAACGCCCTGCTTGCCGCGATCCTTACCAGAGAGAACCTGGACCTTATCGCCCTTCTTGATATACATATATCTCCCCTAACTACAGGGTCTCGGGAGCGAGCGAGACGATCTTCATGTACTTCTTGTCACGAAGCTCGCGAGCGACGGGCCCGAAGATACGGGTGCCGACGGGCGAACCATCGTTGTTGATGACAACGCAGGCGTTCTCATCAAAGCGAATGTAGGAGCCATCCTTGCGGCGGATCTCCTTAACGGTGCGAACGACGACGCAACGGACAACGTCCTTCTTCTTGACGTTGGCGCCAGGGGTAGCCTCCTGGACAGCACCGATGAACACATCGCCGATGCCTGCATAACGACGCTTGGAACCGCCAAGCACCTTGATGCAGCGAATCTTGCGAGCGCCGGAGTTGTCGGCGACGTTCAGCATGGTTTGCATCTGAATCATGGTAGATGTTCCTCCGAACTAAGAACCGAAGAGAGGTGCGCTGCCTTTATACGGCCTGTGGTATGCAAGCCAGGCATACGCACATCTTCGGAAACGTACAAGTCGTAAGAGCGACTGCTTATTTAGCGCGCTCGACGACCTCGATGAGGCGCCAACGCTTCATCTTGGACATAGGACGGGTCTCCATAACGCGGACGGTGTCGCCCACGCCAGCCGTGCACTCCTCGTCGTGAGCGTGCAGCTTCTTGGAGCTGGTCATCATCTTGCCGTACTTGGGGTGACGCTTGCGCTCGGTGATGGTGACAACAATGGTCTTGGCACCGGAGACGGAGGTAACGACACCCGTACGGACCTTACGCGAGTTACGCGAATCAGTCATGTTCTCTCCTTAGGTCCTACTCGGCGACAGCGGACTTCTCCGCTGCGATCTCGCGGGCGCGCTGCTCCGTGAGGACGCGAGCGATGTCCTTCTTCACGGTGTTGACGCGAGCGGTGTTGTCCAGCTGGCTGGTGGCCATCTGGAAACGAAGGTTAAAGAGCTCGGCGCGCATTTCCTTCAGCTTCTCAACGAGCTGAGCGTCCGAGAGCTCACGAATCTCTGCGGGCTTCATTAGTTCTCCTCCTTGGCGGCGGCGGCGTCCTCAGCAGCCCACTTGGCCTCGAGAGCGGCCTCCTCAGCCATCTCCTTCTCGATGCGCTGCTCAGCGTTCTTGGCAGCAACAATCTTGGTCTTGATGGGGAGCTTGTGCTGCGCAAGACGCAGAGCCTCGCGAGCGACCTCCTCGGGAACACCCTTGACCTCGAACATGATGCGGCCGGGCTTGACGACGGCCACCCACTCCTCGGGGTTACCCTTACCAGAACCCATGCGAGTCTCGGCAGGCTTCTTGGTGATGGGCTTATCGGGGAAGATCGTGATGTAGACACGACCGCCACGCTTCATGTAGCGGGTCATGGCAATACGAGCGGCCTCGATCTGACGGTTGGTGATCCAATGGGCCTCGAGAGCCTGGATACCAAACTCGCCGAAATGCAGCTCGGTATTACCCTTGGCCTGGCCCTTCATGGAGCCACGCTGCACCTTGCGGTGAAGAATACGCTTAGGGGCAAGCACTACTGACCCCTCCTCTCGGAGTTACGACGACGAGGACGGGAAGAGCCCTCGAGTGCAGGGTTGGGAACAGGCTGGCCCGGGAGCTTCTCGCCCAGGTAGATCCAGACCTTCACGCCGCAAGCGCCCATGGTGGTGCTGGCGACAGCCGTGCCGTAGTCGATCTTGGCACGGAGGGTGTGCAGAGGCACGCGACCCTCGCGGTACCACTCACGACGGCCCATCTCGGCACCGCCGAGACGACCGGAGCACTGGATACGGATGCCCTTAGCGCCGGCCTTGCGGGCGGACTGGACAGCCTTGCGCATAGCGCGACGGAAGGCAACGCGGCCCTCGAGCTGCTCGGCGATAGACTGAGCAACGAGGTTGGCGTCGAGCTCGGGGCGCTTGATCTCGACAACGTCGACGGAGAGCTGGCCCTTGGAGACGCCAGCGACCTTCTCGAGCTCGGTGCGGAGGGTATCGATCTCGGCACCCTTCTTACCGATGACAACGCCGGGGCGAGCGGTGAGGATAATGACCTTCACCTTGTCGCCAGCACGCTCGATCTCGACGCGGGAGACAGCTGCGCGGGAAAGACGCTTCTCGAGGTACTTGCGGATCTCGAGATCGTTACCGAGGGTCTTAGCGTAATCCTTCTCTGCGAACCAGCGGGAGCGCCAGTTCTCGGTGATGCCAAGACGGAAGCCGGTGGGGTAGACTTTCTGACCCATACAGCTTTACGCCTCCTTTCGAGGAGCAACGACGACGGTGATGTGGGAAGTACGCTTCAGAATGCGAGAAGCGGAACCCTTGGCGCGGGGACGGATGCGCTTAAGCGTCGGACCCTCGTCAACATAGGCAGCGGCGACAACCAGGTTGTCGGCACGCAGACCGTTGTTGTTCTCGGCGTTCGCAACGGCGGAACGGAGAACCTTCTCGACATCCACGGCGACGGCGCGGTCGCAGAAGTGGAGGATGTCGAAGGCCTGAGCGACAGGCTTGCGGCGGATCAGATCGACCACCAGGCGGGCCTTGCTGGGGGAAACACGCACGTACTTAGCGACGGCGCGAACCTCGGTGGCCTCAGTTTCAATAGACTTAGTTGCCATTTACGGTTAACCCCCTATTTGGCCTTGTGGCCACGGAACGTACGAGTCGGCGCGAACTCGCCGAGCTTGTGACCAACCATGGACTCGGTAACATACACGGGCACATGCTTGCGGCCGTCGTGGACGGCGATGGTGTGACCAACCATCTCGGGGAAGATGGTGGACGCGCGGGACCAGGTCTTCACGACGTCCTTCTTGCCAGCCTCGTTCATCGCGGTGATACGCGAGAGAAGGCGAGTCTCCACGAACGGGCCCTTTTTGAGACTTCTGCTCATAAGTGCTTTCTCCTAAAACTCGGTATCCGAAATTACTTCTTACGGCGACGAATGATGTGCTGGTTCGAGACCTTCTTCTTCTTGCGCGTACGAAGGCCCTTCGTCGGCTTACCCCAGGGGGTAACGGAGGGACGACCAGAGGTGTGGTTCTTGCCCTCGCCACCGCCGTGCGGGTGGTCGACAGGGTTCATGACGGTACCGCGGACGGTCGGGCGCACGTTCATGTGACGCTTACGGCCGGCCTTGCCGATGACGATGTTGGAGTGATCGGCGTTGCCGACCTCACCGACGGTGGCGCGGCAGGTAACGAGGATGCGGCGCATCTCGGAGGAAGGCATACGGACGATAGCGTACTTGCCCTCCTTACCCATCAGCTGGCAGGAGTTACCGGCGGAACGGGCGATAGCAGCGCCCTTGCCCGGCTGGAACTCGACGGCGTGGATGAGCGTACCGACGGGGATGTCGGCGAGGGGCAGAGCGTTGCCCGGCTTGATGTCGGCGTCAGAACCGGACATGATGGTCTGACCGACCTCGAGGCCCTTGGGGGCCAGGATGTAGCGCTTCTCACCGTCAGCGTAGTGCAGCAGAGCGATGCGAGCGGAACGGTTCGGATCGTACTCGATCGTGGCAACCTTGGCGGGCACGCCGTCCTTGTTGCGCTTGAAGTCGATCACGCGGTAACGACGCTTCACGCCGCCGCCCTGGTGGCGGGTGGTGATGCGGCCGTTGTTGTTACGACCGGCCTTCTTGGGCAGGGGCTCGAGAAGAGACTTCTCGGGCTTGGTGCAGGTGATCTCAGAGAAATCGGAGATCGTCTGCCAACGCCTACCAGCGGAGGTCGGCTTAAGGTGCTTTACAGCCATTACAATCCCTTTCAATAGGAATCCGTTAGCCATCGCAGACAGGGATTCGAGGTTCTGCCTCGGGTGCGATGACACCGGACGTATACACGGTTCCGGGCGTGTCCATTTTATACGCCCGAAACCTTGAGCTCTCGCCTCCCCTATTTGGGAGGCATGAGCTCACTCAACAGCAGCGTGTCTTAGGCCTGGTTGCCAAAGACCTCGATGGTGTCGCCCTCGGCCAGCGTGACGATGGCCTTCTTCCAAGAACGGGTCTTGCCGGCGACATAGCGCACGCGCTTGGTCTTGGGCTTGACCGTCAGGGTGTTCACGCGAACGACCTTGACGCCGAAGATCTCCTCGACAGCGTCCTTAATCTGATACTTGTTAGCATCCTTGGCGACCTCGAACGTGTACTTGTTCAGCTCCATGCCGGAGAAGGAACGCTCGGACACGATCGGACGGATGATGATCTCGTGGGCGGTCATTTATGCAAGCACCTCCCCGAAGTGAGCGGCGATGTCGGCGGGCATCAGCACGGCGTTGTTGTTGACGAGATCGTAGGTGTTGGCCTCGTCGGCAGTGATGATGAACGTCTTGGGAATGTTGCGGAACGACAGGTAGGCGTTGACGTCCTCATCGCGAACGATGATGGTCAGACGCTTGCCCTCAAGGCCGAGAGCCTTGAGCATGGCGACGGCAGCCTTGGTGGAAGGCTTCTCGAAGCCGTAGTCGTCGACGAGCACGAGCTCGCCATCGGCCAGCTTGGCGGACAGCGCGGAGCGCATAGCCAGCTTGACCTCCTTGTTGTTCATGCGCTTAGCGTAGGAACGGGGCTTGGGGGCGAAGACAACGCCACCGTGACGCCACTGGGCAGCACGGATGGAACCCTGGCGGGCACGGCCGGGTCCCTTCTGACGCCAAGGCTTCTTGCCGCCACCGGAAACCTCAGAGCGGCCCTTAGCGGACTGGGTGCCCTGACGCCAAGAGGCCATCTGGCACTTGACGATGTGGTGCATAACGTGGATGTTCGGCTCGATGCCGTACACCTCAGCGGCGAGCTCGGCCTCGGCGACCTTCTTGCCCTCGCTGTTCTTTACTTCAAACTTTGCCATTTAAGTGTTCTCCTTGGTATGACGCTGGGCTAAATGGGCTGGGCCCTTAGGCCATACGGATGGCGACGAGACCATTCTTGGCACCCGGGACAGCGCCCTTGACCAAGATGAGGTTCTGCTCGGCATCGATGCGGACAACGGAAAGGTTCTTGACGGTAACGCGCTCGTTACCCATGTGACCGGCCATCTTGACGCCCTTGAGGACGCGCGCAGGATAGGCGCACTGACCGATAGAACCGGGGTGACGCTGGAAGTGAGAACCATGCGTCATAGGACCGCGGCGCTGACCCCAGCGCTTGATGCGACCCTGGAAGCCCTTACCCTTGGAGGTACCGATGACGTCGACCTTCTCGACATCAGCGAAATCAGCGACGGTGACGACCTCGCCGACCTTGTGCTCCTCGCCGTTCTCGACGCGGACCTCACGAAGGAAGCGGACAGGCTCGACGCCGGCCTTGGCGAAGTGACCAGCCATGGGCTTGTTCACGTTCTTGGCCTTGATGTCGCCGAAACCGATCTGGACGGCGTCATAGCCGTCGGTTGCCTGAGTTTTAACCTGCGAGACAGCGCAGGGGCCAGCCTGGATGACCGTGACGGGAACGACGTTGTCGTCCTCGTCCCAAACCTGGGTCATGCCAATCTTGCGGCCGAGAATCATGCTGATCAAGATATGATCCCAACTCTCGCGTGGTCTTGGGACAATGCGTACACCACCGAGCGTACGCCCCTAGAGGACCACTACTTACACGACGTGCTCCCCAGCCTTGTATTTCGCCCGGACTACCTGACAACCCTATTAAGCAGGCATTTTGTCCAGCCAGAATACTCCCCTGGTTTCACACAGCTGTTTAGTATACACGGCTGCGGGCGTATCCATCGAGATTCATATTTCACTCACATTGTTTACGCAGGTAAAGTGCGTGGCACGTTCCCAGTGTGCGGCGGAGGGGGCGGGCCTGAGACATATTAAGGTTGCTGCTCTACAGTCCTGCTCACGACGGAGAGCACATTAAGTGCTCTCCTGTTCGTGCGGAACTCGCGACAACCTTAATATGTCTCAGGCCCGCCCCCTCCGCCGCACACTGGGAACGCCACGTTGATGTCTGCTAAACCTTGCTCGCTCAGGCTAATGACTTTGTTGGGGATCGATAATTTGCCGCAAGGTGAACTTGGATTGAGGCGTGTCGCCCTCTTCTCGCGCATCGTCAAAATCGAAGATCATGATGGCGCAGTTGGGGAGTTTTGTTGGGAGCTCGAAGCCCTCTGGGGCTGCAGCCTTGATGAATTGGCGGCTGGCGCTGCCGTGGCTTACTGCTAGGAGGGTTTCGATGCCCTCGGCGCCCATGAGATTGGTGAGGGTACCTACCATGCGTTCTTGCAGTGCGCGACCTCCTTCTCCTCCGAAGGGGACCAGGTCCTCACCCGGGTCCCAGACGTCGGTGGGCAGGGCGTCGTGGGGGCCTTCTTCGAAGGTGCCGTAGCTGCGTTCGATGATGCCTTCGCAGGGCTCGACTGCTGCATCCGGGCCGAGGAGTTCGGTTGCGACGAGACTTGCCGTGTCCATGGCTCGGCCTAAGGGCGAAGAGACCAGTTTGTCTGGAACGACGCCGTGGTCCTTGAGCCATGCGGCTGCCATTCCCGCTTGTTTGCGGCCGAGGTCGGTCAACGGAGAATCGCAGCGGCCCTGGACCAGCTTTTTAACGTTGAATTCTGTCTGACCGTGGCGGAGTAGATATAGACGCTTCATGCTCTCCCCTTCTGTATAACTTGCTCTACCGGCGCAGCCCTACTCGTGGGTATGGCCTACGTAGTCTTCGTCGATCGTGATCTTGGCAATCGACTTGGGATATTCGGATTCGACACGTTTCGCCAACGCGCGCTTTAGGTCCTCGGCGTTCATCGCCAAATCCGAGGGTCGCACGCAGTCAAAAATCACATTGGTGTGCGTGGGGCCCGGTACGCAACGCAAGTCGTGAATCGAAAGGCGGCTATCAATCTCCTGAGCCATGGCGTGAATGCGCAAGCGCATGCTCGCCACTTTGGGGTCGTCGGTCACGATGGGGTCGTAATGGAGCGTGACGATCATGCCGTCTTCGTTCCTAAACGACTGCTCGATGTTATCGAGCGTGTCGTGGCTTTCCAGCGGGCTTGCCTCGGCCGCCATCTCGGCGTGCGCGCTTGCAAACTTCCTGCCCGGACCGTAATCGTGAACCATTAGGTCATGAACACCCAAAACGCCGGGGTAGCTCATGATCTTGTCTCGGATGTGCTTGACCAACTTGGGATCGGGTGCCTGGCCCAAAAGCGGGCTTACCGTATCCTGGATGAGCTCAAAGCCGCTCCAGCCAATATAGGCGCCAACGGCAAGGCCGACCCATGCGTCAAGATTGATGTGCGTCACCTGGGAAACAATCGCGCACGCAAGCACAGCACCCGTAGCTAGGACATCGTTCTTTGAGTCCTGAGCGGTCGCATGCAGTGTCTCGGACTCAATACGATCGCCGAGCTTTTGGTTGAGGGCCGCCATCCAGAGCTTTACGACCATCGAAAGCACTAGAACCGCCACCAGGGCAAGCGAGAACTCGACAGGCTCGGGGTTGACAATTCGCTCCACCGACGACTTCACCAGCTCAACGCCAATCAGCAGCACGAGCGCCGCCACGACCAGACCCGAGAGATACTCGTAGCGGCCATGTCCGTAAGGATGCTCGGGGTCGGCCGGCTTGCCCGCCAGCTTAAAGCCAAGCACGCTCACGATGTTCGAGCTGGCATCAGACAGGTTGTTCATAGCGTCCGCCACAATCGAAACCGATCCCGACAGCACGCCAATTGCACCCTTCGCAGCGCAAAGCGCAACATTGGCGAGAATACACACTATGCCCGTCAACGTTCCCACGCGCGCACGGTCGCCCTGCGCACGACGAACAATCCACTCGACCATCCTCATCAGTCCCCACGGTACTACCTATATATCTATTGCTCAAACGGATTGTAGTGTAGCCACTTTGTCCTCCAGATACAAAAAGGCCGCAGCCCACACGGGCCGCAGCCTTGGAATATGACAAAGGAATCGTCCTTTTGTCGCACAGATTTATGCGCTTGCTTCAGCAGCGCTCGCCACTGTTTCGAGCGAATCAGCTTCGTCTTCTGCCGCCTGCACCTTTGTCGGCACCACGCCAAAGCAGTAGCTCAGCGCCGCAGACACCGCAAATGCTGCGCCGCCGGCAGCGCAGCACCACAGCAGATTCGAGATGCCGCCCGTGGCAAAGCCAATGACCATAAGAACATTCGTCATACCGATAGTATAAGCCGTAACGTGGCCTACGGCCGCAACAAGGCCTCCGACGGCGCCGCCAACGGCCATGCACGTCAGACACCTGCCATATTTAAAGCCGCATCCGTACAGCGCTGGCTCGCTTACGCCGCCAAGAATACCCGAGATTGAATAGCCCAGCATGAGCGCCTTCTCGTCCTTATCCGCAACGCGGAGCGACGCGCCAAAGGGCATGCCCCAAACGGCAAACGTTGCCATCGTCGCGGCGATCAGAATGCACGAATCCGTTCCCACACTCATAAACTGCGCATAGGCGAGCGATAGGACGACGTTGCTGACGCCCGCGATCTTTAGGAACTCCCAGCCCGCGGCAAGCCCCATGAGCGTGAGCAGCGACACGATGCCACCGGAATTGCCAAGCATAAACATAAGCTGGCCCAACAGCATGCCCAGATAGCTGCCCGCCGGCGCCGTGATACACAGCGAAACCGGAACCATAACGAGCATGGTTGCAAACGGAACGAACGAAAACGCCACGGCCTTGGGGATAACGCGCTGAAAGAGACGCTCCACTCGCCATAGCACGGGCACCGAGATGAGAACCGGAATAACAGTCGTCGTGTAATCGTTGACCGGCGCGGGAAGCAGCCCGTACACGGAAGTCATCGATGCCCCCGTCGTCGATACGGCATCGACAAGCTTGAGCAGGTCGGGCGCAATCAATACGCCGCCCAACATCATGCCCAGCTGCTCCGAGCAACCGAGCTGGCGGGCGGCGGCCCAGCCAAGATAAATGGGCAAAAAGTAGTAGCCGGCGTTATAGAGCCAACTGTAGAACAGGCGATAGATTTCGGAATCGGCAGACCACAGGCCCAGCATGCCTTCGCCCATAATGACGGCGACGGTGCGGAACAATGCCGCGCAAACAATAAACGGCAGCGCCGACATCATGCTTTTGGACAGATAGTCCACCACGGCCATGGCGTTTGATGAAACCGACGTTGTAAACGAGGTGTTAGAAACTTGTAGCATGGAACGCCTTTCCCAATATGACATGCGGGCTGTCCCTTTGTCACATCGTGCGGTATCGACCGATTGCGCGGTACTTTTCGTAGCGGAGGTTTGTGAGGGTCACGTCGTCGAGCTGCCCAAGCGTATCGAAGGCATCAAATGCCGAGGACATGACGGCACCGGCGATCTCCTCATGCGACAGGCCCTTATCGTCAACAATGCCGTCGATGATGCCGAGCGCCAGCAGATCGGGGGCCGTGAGCTTAAGCGCCTCGGCGGCCTCATCCGCACGCTCGGTATCCTTCCACAGGATCGACGCACAGGCCTCGGGGCTCACGACTGAATAGGCCGAGCTCGAGAGCATCAGGATGCGGTCGGCCACGGACAGCGCCAGCGCGCCACCAGAGCCGCCCTCGCCTGTCACCACCGAGACAATCGGTGTCTTAAGGCCGCTCATCTCCATGAGATTCTGAGCAATCGCCTCGCCCTGGCCGCGCTCCTCGGCACCGATGCCGCAAAACGCGCCCGAAGTATCGACCAGGCACAGAACCGGTCGACCAAACTTTTCGGCCTGGCGCATAAGGCGACGTGCCTTGCGGTAACCCTCGGGATGTGCCATGCCAAAGTTGCGACGCATGCGCTCTTTGGTCGTGGTGCCGCGCTCGATGGCGATAACCGTCACAGGACGTCCGTCTTTCCAGCCAATGCCACCCACCACGGCGGCGTCGTCGCCAAAGTAGCGGTCGCCGTGCAGCTCCACAAATCCATCCAGGCCCAGCGAGATCATCTCGCCTGCCGTGGCGCGATCTGCCGAGCGGGTCTGTTTGACAATCTCGAGCGCGGTTTTTGGTGCGGCCGAGAGCTTGAACAAGTGTCCCAACTTTTTGCCGCGGCGACCCGTATGCACGATCTCATGCGGTGCCCCCAGGCCGGGCGCGTGCCCTTCGTGCAGCGCCAGCAGCTCGCCTACCGTGAGCGCAATCTCGCCACGCGGAACAACGGCATCGCAAAAGCCGTGCTCCAGCAAAAACTCGGAGCGATGGAATCCCTTGGGCAGGCGCTTGTGCATGTTCTGCTCGATCACGCGCGGGCCGGCAAATGCCGTCAGGGCATCGGGCTCGGCCAGGATAATATCGCCCTCCATGGCAAAGCTCGCGGTTACGCCTCCGGTCGTGGGGTCGGTGAGCACCGTGATATACAGACCGCCCGCCTCGCTGTGGCGCCTAACCGCCGCAGAAATCTTGGCCATCTGCATAAGCGACGTCACGCCCTCTTGCATGCGCGCGCCGCCCGAAACGGTAAAGCCGACAACTGGCAATCCAAGCTCGGTCGCTCGCTCAAATGTGCGACAGATCTTCTCGCCCACCACGGAACCCATCGAGCCCATCATAAAGTTGGCGTCCATAAAGAAGAGCGCGGTATCGCAACCGCAGATTTTGCCCCTGCCGCACACAACGGCGTCGCGCTCGCCCGAACGCTCGCACACGCTCTTAAGCTTGTCGGCATAGCCGGGAAACGAGAGGAAGTCCTCCGACGCCAGATTGGCATCCCATTCCTCAAACGTGCCCTCGTCGACCGTCATGCGCATGCGCGCGCGACCGCTCACGCGAAAGTGTTTGCCGCAACGAGGGCAGACCTCGAGGTTGTCGTGCAGGCGTGCTTCATCGATCACGCGGCGACACTCCGGGCACTTGATAAACACGTGGCGCGCGGGAAACTCGGCGCACGACTCGGTCATCGGCCCCTCGAGGACGTTGACCGTCTTCGCTTTTCTATTCATCAGCATAGAGATGCCCCATCAGATCGGTGTGATACATGCCCGACAAGAACTCATCGTTTGCAAGCACGTCGAGCTGAAGCTCGCTGTTTTCGCTCACGCCCTCAATCACGAGCTCGCCCAAAGCCGAGCGCATCTTGCGAATGGCGCCGTCGCGCGTGGGCGCACACACGATAAGCTTGCCGAGCATGGAGTCGTAGTACGGCGGAACGTTCGCACCGGTAAACATGGCCGAATCCCAGCGCACGCGCGGACCACCCGGCACACGCAACGCGGTGACCGTTCCGCATGACGGCAGAAAGTCCGGCGTTTCGGCATTGATGCGGCACTCCATGGCGTGGTTACGGACCGGTACGTCCTCCTGCTCAAAGGGCAGAGGCTGGCCGGCTGCCACGCGCAGCTGCCACTTGACCAAGTCGGTATCGGTCACAAACTCCGTAACCGGATGCTCCACCTGCAAGCGCGTGTTCATTTCCATAAAGTAGAAATTGCCGTCGTCCGAATACAGGAACTCGATGGTACCGGCTCCTTCGTAGCCGACGGCACGAGCCAGGTCACGCGCTGCCTTGTGCATGCGAGCACGAATGTCGTCGTGTCCGTCGAGGCACGGCGCGGGGCTCTCCTCGATAAGCTTTTGGTTGCGCCGCTGCACCGAGCACTCGCGCTCGCCGAGCGAAAACACATGGCCCTGCTTATCGGCCATAATCTGCACCTCAACGTGATGCGCCGGCGCGACGAACTTCTCCATGTAGCACTCGCCGTCGCCAAAAACGGCCTCGCCCTCGGCGCGTGCTTCAATAAAGGCCTTTGCCGCATCTTCCACGCGCTCGACCTTACGAATACCGCGACCGCCACCGCCCGCACGCGCCTTAATAAGCACGGGGCAGCCAATGCGCTCAGCCTCGGCCGTTGCCTCCTCGGGACTTTTGAGCAAATCGCAGCCCGGCACGATGGGCACGCCCGCCGCGGCAGCCGTTCGACGTGCGGCGTCCTTGTCGCCCATGCTGTCGATCACCTTGGCCGAAGGACCAACAAACGCCAGGCCATACTTGTCGCAGTCGCGCACGAAGCTCGCCTTCTCGGAAAAGAAACCGTAGCCAGGATGGATCGCCTTTGCCCCCGACTTTACGGCACAGGTGAGCACGGCATCGTCGTTGAGGTAGCTCTCGGCAAGACGCGGGCCGCCGATGCAATACGCCTCGTCGGCAAGCTGCACGTGCAACGCGTCCGCATCGGCCGTGGAATAAACGGCGACGGTCTTGATGCCCATATCGCGGCACGCGCGGATAACACGGACCGCGACTTCGCCGCGGTTGGCGATGAGCACTTTGTCGAACATGAAAACTTCCCTACTTTTCGTGCATGAGTGCAAAAGACATATCGGCGCGGCAGCAAACCTCACCGTTAACGCTCGCAGTACCTGTCGCAAAGCGGAACGGCCCGCGCGCACGCGTGATGGAGCACACCAGATCCACCGTGTCGCCCGGGCGCACCGGACGCTTAAAGCGCACCTTGTCCAGACTCGTGTAGAACGGCGTCGCGCCACGCGCCTCCTCATCGCCCATCAGCAGCACGCAGCAGTTCTGGGCGAGCATCTCGCACTGAATCACGCCGGGGACGACCGGGTTTCCCGGAAAATGCCCCTGCAAAAAGTACTCGTCGCCCGTGATCGTAATCTTGCCGTGGGCCTCGTCGCCCACCAGCTCGGCCTCGTCGAGCAAAAGCATCGGCTCGCGATGCGGCAACAGCTTCTTGAGCTCTTCTTTGTTCATGGATATCACCTATCCGATCCTCATGAGGCAGCTGCCAAACTCCACGAGGTCGCCGTCGGCCACGCAGATCTCGAGCACCTCGCCGTCTGCCTCTGCCGTTACCTCGTTGAGAACCTTCATGGCCTCGATGATGCAGAGGGTCTCACCGGCCTTGACCTTGGAGCCCACGTGCACAAACGGCTCGTCGCCCGGCGCCGGGGCAGCATAGAAAACGCCGACCATGGGAGCGGTCACCTCGGTGCCCTTGGGCTCCGGTGCGGCGACAGGCGCCTGCGCGGCGGGCTCCGGTGCGGCAGCAGGCATGGCGACAGGAGCCACCGCCGGAGCAGTCACGGCACCCGGCATAGGCATGGGCACGGCAACCGGCTGTGCGGCGCTCGCGCGCTCGAGTTCGACCGCGGTGCCATCGGGCTCCTCAACGCGCACGCGCGTGAGGCCGCGGTCCTCCATAACATCAGCTATCTCGGCAAGTCTTTTGGAATCCATGCTCTAGCTCCTCGTATATCTACGCAGCGCGATGGCGGCGTTATGCCCACCAAAGCCCAGGTTGGTCGAAAGCGCCCAGGTAAGGTCGGCGCGAACCGCGCGATTGGGCGTGTAGTCAAGATCGCAGGCGGGATCGGGCGTGTGGTAGTTAATGGTCGGCGGCACCACGCCCTGCTCGAGCGCCATGGCGCAGGCCATGACCTCGATGGCACCCGTGGCACCGATCATATGGCCGGTCATCGACTTGGTCGACGAGACGTGCGCGGCTCGTGCCGCGTCCTCGCCGAGCGCACGCTTAATGCCCGCCGTCTCGGACGAATCGTTGAGCTTGGTCGAGGTGCCGTGAGCGTTGATGTAGAGGCCCTCGGAAGGCTTGACGTCGCCCTCGGCAACCGCCAGCGATATCGCGCGGGCAATGCCGGCAGCCTCGGGATCGGGGCTCGTGATGTGATAGGCATCATCGGTGTTGCCGTAGCCCACGACCTCGGCATAAATGTGCGCACCGCGCGCCTGCGCATGCTCCATGCTCTCGAGAACCAGCACGCAGGCGCCCTCGCCCATCACAAAGCCGTCGCGGTCTGCATCGAACGGGCGGCAAGCCGTCGACGGGTCAGGATTAGTGGTGAGAGCACGACAGGATGTAAAGCCCGCAACGGCATCGGGGATGATTGCGGCCTCGGCACCGCCGGCGAGAATCGCATCGGCATAGCCATGCTTGATGGCGCGGAATGCCTCGCCCACCGCATGGGCCGAGGTTGCGCAGGCGGTCACCACGGGCAGGGTCGGGCCCTTTGCCTTATGGCGGATTGCGATATTGCCCGAAGCCATATTGGGGATCATCATCGCGATCATATAGGGCGATGCGCGACGGGGCCCACGGTCGGCAATCGTGTGGACGTTGTCGACGAGTGTCTGCATGCCGCCCACGCCCGAACCCACGTAGACGCCCAGGCGCTCGCGATCGATGGCGCCCTCGACATCAAAGCCCGCATCGTGCATGGCCTCGTCCGACGCTGCCAGGGCAAACTGAACGCAGGGGTCCAGGTGCTTGGCGTCACGCTTACCAAAGTACTCGTTGCCGTCAAAACCCTTGACCTCGGCCGCCACCTTAACGGCAAACGCATCGGTATCGAAGTGCGTGATCGGGCCGATGCCGCACGTGCCGGCGCACATGGCCGCCCAGGTAGCAAGCGCCGTGTTACCGAGCGGCGATACGGCACCGATACCGGTGATTGCAACTCTCTGTTCCATCATGGTCTCCTCATTCAAGCCGTTGTTCGGCCCTAGTTTCTACATCGCCATTCCGCCGTCGACGCGCACGACCTCGCCCGTAATGTAGGCAGCCGCATCACTCGCCAAAAAGCGCACCACGCCGGCCACTTCCTCGGGGCGCGCCATGCGCTTTAGGGGAATCTGCTCCTCGGTTGCCGCGCGAACCTTCTCCGAAAGCTTTGCCGTCATATCGGTCTCGACAAACCCGGGGGCGACCGCGTTCACTCGTACGCCGCGGGACGCAAGCTCGCGCGCTACCGCCTTGGTCAGACCGATGACGCCCGCCTTGGAGGCTGCATAGTTGGCCTGCCCGGCATTGCCCATCAGGCCCACGACCGAGCTCATGTTGACGACGCAGCCGCCGCGCTGGCGCATAAAGGTCTTGGTGAGCGCGCGCGTCGTATTGAACGTGCCCTTGAGATTGACATCGAGCACGCGGTCGAAGGCATCGTCACCCATACGCATGAGCAGGCCGTCGCGCGTGATGCCGGCGTTGTTGACGAGCGCCCAAATGGAGCCAAAGTCGTTGAGGACCGTCTCCACGCAAGTGTTGACGGCGGCGGGGTCGGCCACGTCACATTGATATGCGCGCGCCGTGGCGCCAGCCGCCTCACAGGCTTCGCACGTCTCGCGCGCCGCATCTGCGCTACCGGCATAGACGACGGCGATATCAAAGCCGTCCTCCGCCAGGCCCACGGCACAAGCGCGACCGATGCCGCGCGAGCCGCCCGTGACAAGTGCCACGCGACGTGAGTCGTTGCGCTCGAGCGCGCCATTGTTCAAGTTGCCCATGTCATTCCTTTCGGGTTACAGCCCTGTGGACTATGCGAGCTCGTCGGCAATAGCTGCGACCTGCTCGGCCGTCTCGCACGAATACACACGAACGTCGCTCAGCGTACGCTTGACCAGGCCGGACAGCGTTTTGCCGGGGCCGACCTCAATAAATGTGTCGATGCCTTGATCCTGCAGAGCATGCAGCGTATCGACCCAGCGCACGGCATTGCTCACCTGATTGGCCAAGACATCCGATGCCGTCTGAGGGTCCGCCGGATAGGGCGCCGCTGTCATATTTGCCAAAACAGGAATGAGCAACGGGGACGGCGCGTGACCGGCCTCAATATATGCGGCAAGGCCACAGGTCGCCTCGGCCATATAGGGGCTATGAAATGCACCCGACACCGCGACTTTCATGGCGCGGCCGCCAGCCTCTTTTACTAGGACGTCGAGGGTCTGCAGCGCATCGGGCGCTCCGGCCACAACCGTCTGCTGGGGACTGTTGTAGTTGACCGGCCAGCAGTCCTCGCCGGCCTGCGCAGCCAGGTTCTCGACTTGCGCAGCATCAAGTTTGATGACGGCGCGCATGCCGCCAGGGTGACGCTCGGCCGCCGTGGCCATCAATGCCGCGCGCTCACACACGAGCTCAAAACCCGCTCGCGTATCGAATGCCCCCGCAAAGCTGAGTGCAGCGACCTCGCCCAGCGAGAATCCCGCACAGGCGGCAGGCACCACGCCGCGCTCGCGCAGGGCGACGGCGACAGCCAAGTCGTGCACGAACACGCAAGGCTGCGTGTTCTCGGTCTGCGAGAGCTCCTCCTTGGAGTCGCTCCGGCACTGCTCGCTCGTCCCCGGGCGCACCTCGTCGGCAATGGTGAACACCTCGGCGGCCGCCGGCGATGTCTCGATCAGGTCGACGCCCATCGCGGGGTGTTGGGCACCCTGGCCGGCAAACAGAAACGCTACGCTACCCATGCGGACGCACCCTTCAGGACGCGCTCGGCGCCATCGACCAGATCGTCAACGATTTCGCGTGCGCTCTGGCGCTCGCTAACCATGCCGGCAATCTGTCCACACAAAAACGAACCCTCTTCGTAGTTGCCGTCCTTGGCGGCCTTACGCAGCGCACCGGTTCCCATAGCACCGAGCTCCTCGGCACTCGCGCCGGAACCCTCGCTCTTGGCATAGGCGTTGGTGAAGGGGCTCTTGAGGGCGCGCACCGGATGTCCCGTCGAGCGACCGGTCGCACGCGTTGAAGTGTCGTTGGCCTTCAGGACCATCTCTTTGTACTGCTCCGAGACGGTGCACTCGTCTGCGACCAGAAAGCGCGTACCCACTTGCACGCCTTCGGCGCCCAGCATAAAGGCGGCCGCCACGCCGCGGCCGTCGGCAATACCGCCGGCGGCCACGACGGGAATGTCAACCGCATCGACGACCTGCGGCACCAGTGCCATCGTCGAGGTCTCACCAATATGGCCGCCCGATTCGGTACCCTCGGCAACAACCGCCGTGGCTCCACGACGTGCCACGAGGCGCGCCAGCGCCACCGAGGCAACGACCGGGATGACCTTGATGCCCGCCTCGTTCCACGCCTTCATGTACTTGGCGGGATTGCCGGCGCCCGTCACGACGACCGGCACTCGCTCGTCAATCACGACCTGTGCAACCTCGTCGGCGAACGGGCTCATGAGCATGACGTTGACGCCAAAGGGCTTATCCGTCCTGGCGCGCAGCTCGTGAATCTGGTCGCGCAGCCAGTTGGCGTCGGCGTTCATGGCCGCAATGATGCCTAAGCCACCCGCCTCGGACACTGCGGACGCCAGCGAGGCATCGGCAATCCAGGCCATACCGCCCTGGAACACGGGCTTTTCGATGCCGAGCAGATCGCAGAGAGGAGTCTTGAGCATCTCTACTTCTCCAATGCCGCCTCGACCGTATCGGCGAACTCGCCGACCGTCTTGGGGTTCTCCTCGGTATCGAGCTGGATGCCAAACTCGTCCTCGACGGCAACGAGGATCTCGACGGTGCCCAGGCTGTCGAGACCAATCTCCTCGAGCGTGGACTCGGGCTTCATCTCAACGTCGTCAAGACCAGCGGTCTCGCGGATAACGTCGCAAACGCGCTCGAAGGTCTTCTGATCTGCCATGGTAGTTCTCCTTTGGTTGTGCCCTAGGGCGTTTTTATTTCCTATGTGCGACTACTTCCAACGAAGCAGATAGCCACCTATATCCAGACCGGCGCCAAATCCAACCAAGGCGATCGTGTCGCCCGTGTGAAGTGCACCGGCGTTTGCCAGCCGGTCGAGGGCAAGCGGAATGCATGCGCTCGAAATGTTGCCGGTCTCGCGCAACGTGCGAACCACACGCTCGTCCGGCACGCCCAGACGCTTGACCGCCTGGCTCAGGATTCGTTCGTTAGCCTGATGGAATACAAAATGATCGATGTCTTCGACCAAAATGCTCGCATCGATCGCAAGCTTATGGACCGTGTCACAGATGGCGTTGACGCCGAACTTGAACACGCGGCGGCCATTCATGGACAGCACGCTCGCGCTATCTGCGGAAGCCTTAAACGGCGAGGTACCGACCAGACCGGGAACGCGCAACGTCTCGACGTCGGGCGCCGTCGAAAGCTCAACGGCAAGGGGGTTGTCTCCCCCAGCTTCAATCACTGCGGCGCCTGCCCCATCGCCAAATAGCACGCAGGTGGCACGGTCGGTCCACTCGAGCGCGCGCGTCATCTGCTCGGCAGCAACAACAAGCACGCGCTCGGCACGGCTGCGGGCGATATAGCCCTCGGCGACATCGAGCGCAAATACGAAGCCGGCACAAGCCGCCGAGACATCGAAGGCAGGGCACGTCGCGCCTAGTCGCTCAGCAACGGCACACGCCTCGGCGGGAACAAGGTGGTCACCCGTCGTCGTCGAGCAGACGATCAGATCCAGCTGGCTCGCGTCGATTCCGGACACCTGGAGTGCCCGCTCGCTCGCTGCTACGGCAAGGTCGTCAAGTGACTCGGTGGTGCAGACGTGGCGGCTCTTGATACCTGTGCGAGTAAAAATCCACTCATCCGAGGTATCGAGGAACTCAGACAGCTCGTCATTGGAAACACTGCGCTCAGGAAGTGCCGAACCTGTTCCAAGAATCGTGAAACCCATCACTAACCTCCTTTGAGTTGTTGACGTGTTTACATCGACCAAGAGAGGATAACGCATTTCAGTCTTTGTTGACGTGTTAACATTAAATTGTCCAAATGCGACAAAGGCTTCACATTGTGTCTATCTCTCGACACCATTACGCGATTGCCTTATTACCTTAGGAGGTACCAGCTGTTATGGATTTACGTTTAACAGTGGTCGACGTAACCGGATCGACCAACGATGACCTGCTCGAAGCAGGAAAACAGGGAGCGCCGCACGGCACAGGACTTGCCGCCCGGGCTCAGACAGCAGGACGCGGTCGGCGCGGGCACAAGTGGGACTCAACCGCCGGCAACCTATTGCTTTCAATTGTCCTGCGTCCATGCGTTAATCCCGCAAAGTACTCTGGTCTTGCCGCCGTCAGCGGCCTAGCGGCGCTCGAGGCACTCGAAAAACAGGGTCTTGCAAACGAGATTGGCCTCAAATGGCCCAACGACCTGGTCGCGCGTGGACGCAAACTCGGCGGCATTCTGGTCGAGGCCGCACGCGATAACGAAGGCAACCCCTTTGCGGTCTGTGGCATCGGCGTTAACGTGAACTATGTGCCCGCGGAGGTTCCCGATGGCGGCCTGCCAGCAATCGGCCTGTCAGACCTCAACAAGAACGTTCCCGCCGTCGACATGCTCCTCGATGAGGTCTATCACGCAGTTATAGACGCTGTAGATGCCTGGGCAGAGCGCCTCAACGCCAAGGAAGAAGACGCCGGTCCGCTCGCGCCCGTCCACGACGAATATATCGCTCACCTCAATTGGATCGGGAAGCACGTTATCGCCCGCTCCCCCGCTGAGGACGAGCTGGCGCGTGGCATATTTAGAACGGTCGACGATTGCGGCCGCGCGTGCATCGAAACGGAAGACGGCTTTCGATCCTTCCATTTTGAGGAGGCATCGCTGCGCCCCTTGAGCGAATAGGGCGCCGCAACCACCTACTCGGCAGCATTACCCCGCAGTCCAAACCATCATTCAAAACAAAAGGGCCCCGCTGCCGTTACGGCAGCGAGGCCCTTTAAGCTATGAGCGATATCGCTTAGAGCTTGATGTCGATGTCGACGCCAGCGGGGAGGTCGAGACGCATGAGCGAATCAACGGTGCCCGAGGTGGGGTCGAGGATGTCGATGAGGCGCTTGTGGGTGCGCATCTCGAACTGCTCACGGGAGTCCTTGTTCACGTGCGGCGAGCGGATAACCGTGTACAGGTTGCGCTCGGTGGGCAGGGGGACAGGACCGGAAACGCGAGCGCCGGTCTTCTGAGCGGTCTCGACGATGAGCTTCGCGGACTGATCGACGACCTCGTGATCATAGCCCTTGAGGCGAATGCGGATCTTCTGGGTAGCCAACTTAAACCTCCAAAGAGTGCGAGAGATGTTCTCGCGGATTACGTAACAGGGAGCTCGAACTTAGGCGTTCTTGCTCATGACCTCGTCCACGATGGACTTGGGCGCGGGCTCATAAGAGTCGAACTGCATCGTGTAGGATGCACGGCCCTGGGTCTGGGAGCGAAGGTCGGTAGCGTAACCGAACATCTCGCCCAGCGGCACCTTGGCACGGATGAGCTTGCTGTTCTTGCGATCCTCCATGCCCTCGATCTTGCCGCGGCGACCGGAGAGGTTGCCCATAACGTCGCCCATGTACTGCTCGGGGGTCTCAACCTCGACAGCCATGATCGGCTCGAGCAGCTGCGGATCGGACTTCTTGAGGGCGTCCTTGATAGCCATGGAACCGGCGATCTTGAAGGCGGCCTCGGAGGAGTCGACCTCGTGGTAAGAACCGTCGAACAGGGTGACCTTAACGTCGAGGACCGGGAAGCCGGCGATAACACCGGTGTTCAGGGCCTCCTGGATGCCCTTGTCGATGGACGGGATGTACTCCTTGGGCACGACGCCGCCGACGATAGCGTTGACGAACTCGTAGCCGAAGCCCTCCTCCATCTTCTCGAGCTTGATGACGGCGTGGCCGTACTGACCGCGACCGCCGGACTGACGGACGAACTTGCCCTCAGCCTTCTCGACGTCGTGACCAGCGGTCTCGCGGTAGGCAACCTGGGGCTTACCGACGTTAGCGTCAACCTTGAACTCGCGGAGCAGGCGGTCGACGATGATCTCGAGGTGCAGCTCGCCCATGCCGGCGATGATGGTCTGACCGGTCTCGTGGTTGGTGGACACCTGGAAGGTCGGGTCCTCCTCGGCGAGCTTGGTCAGAGCAAGGGACATCTTGTCCTGCTCGGCCTTGGTCTTGGGCTCGATGGCAACGTCGATAACGGGCTTAGCGAACTCGATCTTCTCGAGGACGATCTCCTTGCCCTCGGCGCACAGGGTGTCACCGGTGGTGGAGTTCTTGAAGCCGACGCAAGCGACGATGTCGCCGGCGGCAGCGTCGTCACGGTCGATACGCTCTGCGGCGTTCATCTCGAGGATGCGGCCGAGGCGCTCGCGCTGACCGTTGGAAGCGTTGACCACGTAGGAGCCGGACTCGGCGCGGCCGGAGTAAACGCGGACATAGGTGAGCTTACCGACGAACGGGTCGGTCATGATCTTGAAGACCAGGCCGGAGAAGGGCTCGTCGAAGGAAGGATGACGCTGGATCTCCTCGCCGGTGTCCGGATCGGTACCGGTGACGGCCTCGACGTCGAGCGGGCTGGGCAGGTAGTCGACGACAGCGTCGAGCAGCTCCTGAACGCCCTTGTTCTTGTAGGCGGAGCCCACGAAGACGAGGTTGAGCTCGTTGGCCAGAACGCCCTTGCGCAGAGCGGCCTTGAGCTCCTCGACGGTGAAGTCCTCCTCCATGAGGATCTTCTCCATGAGCTCGTCGTCAAAGCTGGCAGCAGCGTCAAGGAGCTCCTCGCGCTTGGTGGCAGCGATGTCGGCAAACTCAGCCGGGATCTCGTCCATCGGCTCGGGATAGGTCATGCCCTTGTCGTCGGCCTTGAAGTCCCAAGCAGTCATGGTGACGAGGTCGATGACGCCCCAGAAGTTGTCCTCGGCGCCCATCGGGACCTGAGCGGCCACGGCGTTAGCGTCGAGACGATCCTTCATGGTCTCGATAGCGTTGAAGAAGTCAGCGCCCACGCGGTCATACTTGTTGATGAAGGCGATGCGGGGGACGTTGAAGGTGGAAGCCTGACGCCAAACGGTCTCAGACTGGGGCTGAACGCCGGCAACGGCGTCGAAGACGGCGACAGCGCCATCGAGGACGCGCAGGCAGCGCTCGACCTCGGCGGTGAAGTCAACGTGGCCCGGGGTGTCGATGATCTGGATGCGGTAGTCCTTACCGTCCTTGTTCCAGAAGCACGTGGTGGCAGCGGAGGTAATGGTTACGCCGCGCTCCTGCTCCTGAACCATCCAGTCCATGGTGGCAGCGCCCTCATGGACCTCACCGATCTTGTGGGTCTTACCGGTGTAGTAAAGAATACGCTCGGTCGTGGTGGTCTTACCGGCATCGATGTGGGCCATGATGCCGATGTTACGGGTATCGGAAAGCTTGTACTTAGGCTTAGCCATGTTAGTTCCTTACCTTAACTTACCAACGATAGTGAGAGAACGCGCGGTTGGCCTCGGCCATCTTGAAGACGTCCTCACGCTTCTTGACGGAAGCGCCCAGGCCGTTGGAAGCGTCGAGAATCTCGTTGGCGAGACGCTCGGCCATGGTCTTCTCCTTGCGAGCGCGGGAGAAGTTGACGATCCAGCGGATACCCAGAGCGGTGGAACGACGGGAGTTGACCTCCATCGGGACCTGATAGGTAGCGCCACCGACACGCTTGGGCTTAACCTCGAGCGTGGGCTTGACGTTGTCCATAGCCTTCTTGAAGGTAGCGAGAGCGTCGCCACCCTCGGACTTCTCGGCAACGATCTCGAAAGCGGTGTAAACGATGCGCTCAGCGGTGGCCTTCTTGCCGTCAAGAAGGACCTTGTTGATGAGCTGAGTCACCAGGCGGTTGTTGTAAACGGCGTCAGGCTGAACCTCACGACGATTAGCTGCTGCACGACGCGGCATGTGAAATCTCCTTAAGTGTCTACCGTGCGGCCCTTAGGCGGCACACGGCGAAAGTATCAAAACGTTATCTGGCTTATTTAGCCTTGGGGCGCTTAGCACCGTACTTGGAACGGGCCTGCATACGGTTCTGGACCGGAGCAGCGTCGTAGGCGCCACGGATGACGTGATAACGGACACCAGGGAGGTCACGGACACGACCGCCGCGGACGAGCACGATGGAGTGCTCCTGCAGGTTGTGGCCCTCACCCGGGATGTAAGCAGTAACTTCGATGCCGTTGACGAGGCGAACACGGGCAACCTTACGAAGAGCCGAGTTCGGCTTCTTGGGGCTCGTGGTGAAGACGCGGGTGCACACGCCGCGCTTCTGGGAGTTGTGCTGCAGAGCAGCGTTCTTGGACTTCTTGGGCACGGAACGACGGCCCTGGCGAACCAGCTGGTTAATAGTAGGCAAAGCGTACTCCTTCTCGAATGATTCCAGCTTTCTGTAAAGTGCAACGGCTTGAATCGAGGGGTCAGCATCCCCCTACGAAACACGCAGTTCGATAGAATACGTGGCGTTAGCTGTGCCGTCAACAGACCACGCCGCCGGGCGTATCCCAAAATAGCCATATTTCCGCAAAGCCTACACAAAAGGAATCCCCTCCTGTGCGCGGGGGCGGATTCCCGGCCCGGGCGGCCCGCTGTTTAAGTTTGCTGCTCTACAGTCCTGCGCAAGACGGAAAGCACATTAAGTGCTTTCCTTTGC
>CABVDJ010000008.1 GCA_902497025.1 uncultured Collinsella sp.
GAGCCTGCGTCGGCCGTGGCCGGTACCGGCGGCAAGGCGTCGTTTACGGAGCGCTATGCCACGCTGCGTCGCGCGACGGTTGCCTATGCCCCGCCCGAGATGCTCACCGACGATATTCCCGACCTGCGCGCTTTGCGTATGTCGCCGGCGATTGACGTATACGCCGCGGCAAGCACGGTTTACGAGCTCATTGCCGGCGTCGCGCCATACGAAGCCGCGCCGAGTACTTCGGGTGCCTCGGGTTCGCGCAAAAAGACGCGCGACATCGCCAGCCCCTACCGTCTCAAGATGGACACGCGGCCCGACTATCCTATTGGTGCCCATGCGCCCGGTTGTGATTTGACTCAGCTGCTTCGTCGTGAGCCCGATGTGGCGCTCGCCGCGGCCGAGCAGGCCCAGCAGCTAGGGCTTGAGCCGGATTCCGAAGAGCTACGCGATGCGCTGGCGTTTGTCGATGCCCAGCTGTTCGACGTGGTGATGGCCTGTCTGTCCAGCCATCAAAAAGATCGTCCCGAGCCGGCGGCGGTCGAGGCGGCGCTCTCGGCGTTTTGTGACCACTATGCGCAAAATGTCGGTCGTTCGCTTCGCGGCGAGCCGCTCACGCCGTGCCCCATGGATGCGTCTGGCCGCGCGGTTCGTCGCGCGCTGATGGTCGGCGCGACGGTCGTCTGTGGCGTGGTTTGGGCTGTGGTCGTGGTTTCGGCCGCGCTGCTGGCGTCGGGCGCTCGCGTGACGGCGACTTTGGGATCGCTCGTGTGGTCTGGGTCGCTACCGGGTATTATTGCCGCACTGGCGTTGGCGCTGCCAGGCATAGCCGGCGTTGCCGCGGGGGCACTTGCGCGCGATCGGCGCTCGGGCTTCCTGCAGGGTGTGCTTGCGCTTTCTGCCTGCGAGGTTCCGGTGCTGGTTGTGGCTGCATGTAGCGTATTTTCCCAACGCGCCGTGATGGGCGGCCTTGTTGCCGCTCTGGTTGCAACCTATACGCTTACGTGGTTTTTGCTTGCGATGGGCTTTGCCTTTGAACTTCCCGTTTCGGCACCGCGACGCACAAAAGCCCAGATGGCGACTCCGCTTGCCGGTGGAGCCGCAGCTGCCCGTACTTTTGGCGGACCTGTCGAAGTATCGTCCGATTCTATTTCTACGACCAAGGAGGCCTAGGTCATGGCATCTCAAGTTGAGCTCACCCCATGCGGGGCCATGTTTGACATCTTTAAGCGCGCAGCGCATCTGAGCCATATCGAGCTGTGCGGCTTGGTGCTTTCGTCCCGTCCGCTCGCCGACGGCCGCAGCCCGCAGAGCCGAGCCGCCGATCGCTCTTGGGTTTCCCGCTTTATCGTTCGCGCGCCGGTCGGCACGCTTCAGCAGCGCTACTTTGCCGAATACGGTACCTCGGCTGCGCGTATTATGTCGCAACTGGCCCTGCGCCAGCGCAATCCCATGGACTCCACGGCTGTGATCAATATGGTGTGCGGTCCTGCAGGTGAACCGATGGTACGCGCGCTCGAAGAGTGCCACCAGGACACGAATCTCTATCGCAACGCGCTCGATCGCCTGTCCCAGGCGGCGGAACTCATGCCCGCTGAGCGCGCCGAGGCCGTGCTGGTGCTGTTTGTCGCCGTCGGTTGTTCGGCGGATGTGCGGTCCTCGGTGAACTATGCCATCGACTACGCGCACGCGACCTGTGGCGGAGGCACCTCCACGCCGCGTTCGCTTGGCATGTCGATGACCGCGGGCGAACGCGAACCCGCCCCGGCGCACCCCTTGGGCTTGCTGCGCGTACAAAACAGTTTTGTCGTGAGCGCCCCGCGCTGGATTCAGCCGAGTGAGCAGGGTGTTGAGATTGGCGCGCTGGCCACTGGTGAGGGCGATATTACCGACGTTGGCGACGATGTCTCGGCCCGCCATGCCCATATCTGGTGCGATGCTCAAAATATCTGGCACGTCGAGGACTTGTCGTCCACCAACGGAACCGTGGTGGTAAACGGGGCCACGCGCGTCTGCATTCAGGTCGAGCCCGGCCGTTCCGCCCAACTCAATCCCGGCGACGAGCTCAAGCTCGGCGAATCCACTACCTACGCCATCCTCTTCGGTGCTCTCTAGCCGGCAGATGGGGACGTTTCTTTTCTGCCGGCACTTGGGGACACTCCTCGGCGCGCCAGAGCCAGTCGCCTGGGGATGGAGAGGCCATTTTGGCCCTTGGCGGTCAGTCGGGGCGAAACTAGAAGATCTTTCCGATTCGCGGCTGTTCATGCTTGTAGAGCATCTAAAACAATAGGATGTTATTCTGGAATATGCCGGGTGCGTGAACTTGCCTGTCTTAGCCTTAATAAGGTATAGGGGAGTTTGGCTCAGGGGTTCCGTCTTGTTCTTCAGCGCAGTATTGTGGGACAGATTTGCTGAGATTGGCGCCTTACACCGCAGAGCGCACGGAAGGCTCTCGATTTGTGTTCTGGCCCCAGAATACAGGGCCTGATACTTACCAACTGTGGCATGGATGTAACATCTGTAGAAATCAACCCTTTTGTTGTCGACCTTTGTAAGAAAAACACTGCCATCAACTCTTTGGATGACGAAACTAGGGTGCTTGAGGGGAGCCTTTACTCCCCTCTGAGAGATGACTCATGTTTTTCGCTTGTCGTTGTGAATCCTCCGTTACTGCCGATTCCGGATGAGATTCCTTATCCCTTCGTTTGAGATGGAGGACAATCGGGTCTGGATAAAACACTTCGTATTCTTAAGGGTGGCGATACGCATTTAGAGAAAAACGGTAAATACTGCTAATAGGGGTGACGACGATGGTGCAGGGGCGACCCGCGATGCTCTCATCAATACGTCGGATACTTGGGAAATCAGGTCTAGATGCATGTATGATGATGCTGTGTGGCTATTCAATTAATCCGCGTTCCGAATGGGTGCAGGATATAGCTGCGACATCGTATGCTTTTGACCCGGCGCGATACTCAGATATTTCTGAGGCGGTTGACGAAGTTTATACGCACTATGCCGCGCAAGGCGTTTCGGAAGTTTGCACATCTACGTTACGGGCTTAGGTTTCTTCAAGCGAGCAGGCCGGTTGCGTTATTTCGAGCGATTTTTCTAGTCTAGACGACAAAAGGCAAAGGATTTGATGGGTATAAAACGCGGACGTTTGTGGGCGGATGCTCAAATCTATTGTGGCAATCGGGCGGTTGAAAAAGATATTTCAACCGCCCGATTGCCAGGTTCGTCGGAGGAGATGTCCGATTCCGACTCTCTTGTAGGAAGAGCTTGAGATCGTATTGGCCCAAGGCAATCTTAAAGCAGTCTCATTGGCAAATCTTCGCTCCTGTTGTGTTGAGGTGTAAGGTATCAGTGATTGATGTTTTGTGGCGGGTAGATTGGGGCCTTCCTTGATTCGATGCGTTCTCTCGAGGTTCATCAGAGCAAAAGGGGCTTTCGTCTTCATTGCTATCACGGTGATTGGAACCGCTCTCTCCTATGCCATGCCATACGTGAACGGGAAATTCTTAGATTTTCTTCTCGGTAACCGCAGCGAAAGAGACGCCGTACTCTTCGCGCTCCTGGTTGCGTCAATAGGAGTTTTCTCCACCCTCTTTACTTATTTTGCAGGAACACTTTCCATTCGCATAACCACGAGACTTTCCTTTGATCTTCTCAGGGAGGCCGTCTTGCGTTTTGAAAGAGACGATTACTTGGTGAGTCGGACCATCGATCCAGCCTATACAACGCAACGGATTATTTCCGACTCCAGCGTGGTCTCATCCTTCGTTTTGGCGAATTTTATCAGTGCGCCGCTGTCCATTGTAGCCATTCCCATCGTATTGCTTATCATATGGTCAATTGATTCAACTCTCGCGGTGTTTTCCATCATTCTCCTCATCGTGTATTTCTGTGTAATTACTGGGTTGAGGAAACTCTTGTATAGGGTCACGTATGAGAAGAAAGAGGCGGACAGCGCCTTTTACGCCGCAATTGCATCGCAGCTTAATCAGATTCTCAACATTCAACTGACATCTTCGTACGGCAAGAGCGAACAAGCGCTCGACGCTGGGTTTAAGAGCTATTTTCCCAAAGTTTTGCGCTCCGGAAAGCTATCATATTCTCTGACATCGCTCGATGGTCTTTTCGCAGCGTTGTTTCAAGCGGTGATACTTGTTGTTTCCGGAGTACGAATCATTAACGGAACTATGTCAATAGGCGAGTACACTATCATCGGTACATACTTCGCGGTTCTCTTTAAGACTTTGAAAAGTATGATGTCATTGTTCAAATCCTATCAAGATGCCAAAGCATCATGGGATAGGACGGCTATCGCGACGAGAGAAAAGGAGAGATCGGGGTGGAATCGGACCGATTTAGCTAAACTCGATGAAATAAATGACATTTCGGTATCTGATTTGGAATTCTCGGTTGCCCTTCCAGACGGATCTGTCCGAGAGGTCCTCGGCGGGTTTTCTTTCAAGTTTTCCGGTCCTGGTACATATTGCATAGTTGGGGAAAACGGAAGAGGCAAGACGTCACTTCTTTACTTGATGCTCGGGCTATACTCATCGAAAGGCAAAGTAAAATACAACGGCGTGCCAATCGAAGAATGCGACTTGGATTACATACGTGCGAGAGAGATATCGTGCTGCCCACAGTCGTGCTTCGCGCCGGACGAAACGGTGAAAGAGCTGTTAGAGTATTTCGACACGCCCTTTTCTTCCTATCACCGGGGTGTAGATGGCCTACTTTCGCTGGAAAACAGCGTGAAGGAGTTGCTCGGGAAACGTTGCTCCGCGCTTTCGGGCGGTGAGCTGCGCCGAGTGTACTTATGGTCGGCGATTTCACGCAAGTCGTCAGTTTTGGTACTCGACGAGCCCACGACTGGGTTAGACGCTGTAAGCCGCGCCGAGCTTGCGGCCTATGTTAAGCGCAACAAGCAAAGCCAGCTGATCATCGTTGTCTCTCACGATGACGAGATGGTCGGCGCGGTAGAAGGGGTAGTGGATTTAGGCAGCATGTACCAGGGTAAATGATGACAAGTGTAGTGCTACCCAACTGGCAGAGATAACAAAAAGGCGATGCAGATGCACGTAGCATTCAGGCGGTTCGGACTCGGTGCCTTCACGCCATCGCAACGCTTTCAGATATGGTTCTCGTTCTCTTACTAAAGGAGACTTTAGTCTACGTCATCTTGTCGAGACGGAGGTGAAGCGAAGTGTTGTCGCGACGTATCTTATTCCAGGTGGCTCAGTATCAGCGTGAGAATCGCACCAAAGTGTACTTACGATTCTCGTGTCCCACGGACAACATGGGCTGAGCATTGAGGTTCCACCCTTTGCTGCAACTACACGGGGTTGGACGGCAATGAATATGCCGGGCCGCATACCACGCGCAGCGGGGGTCCATGTCCCAGTATGTTGCCTACAGCAGCCTCGATGTCCACGCACACATCATCTCTGCCTTCGCGTTCAATCCATTTGCCGGAGAGTGCGAGGGTTGCCAGGCCGTAGAATTCGAGCCGAACAAATGAAATGCGGTATCAGCGCATAGGATTAAACTGACGATTGCTTTGCACTGAGAATACGCTTGGAAAGCCGCTATGGGTGGCGGCCCGGGTTAAATAGAGAAGCCCGTCCGATCACTTTCATGTGGCGAACGGTCGGGCTTCTTATTCCACTTGCCAATGCTCGGCTCATATTGGAAGAAAGCTACGCTAATGTTTGCGTGACACTCCTATTTTCTCCGAAGAAAGAGTCGGATAATGAAGAATAGAATTAAAAAAGGTGCCAGATATAACGCAAGTATAAAGGCTAATCCAACGAGACCTTGCAATAATGGCATAACTCCTCCCAGACACGAGATTTTGGTATTTGTTCCCATCTTATTCTGAATTGGACCAAATAGTTCCTAGCCACAAAACTACTCGTCAACTGGATCGCACCAATCTGCTGGCAAAACACAGCTTGATTCTTTATCGACATAGCACCAATCCGCAACAGGGCACTCGGCGATGTCGTAAAAATTGCATATATCAACTCCAAGACAACAAGGCTCAACGGGAGGATGTTCATTTGAACCAACAGGATGGATATGCTTCATAACAGCTCCTCACCTTAATCCAATTAGAGACTACGTTTGATCAATGCCACAGTGATCTACAACGCAGATGCTGCCGCCATCCATGTCATAGTCGCAGTAATCGTATGCACCACAGCCATCTGCTTTATCATAAACAGTACAGATGTCAGTAATGCCCAAGAGGCAGTCAAAAGACATCGGCTTCACGCCTGCCTCGCCGCCACTTCCTGGATTAATCGGATGAATATGCTTCACGACTACCTCCCTTTGAGTGCAGAAAAACCTCAATATTGTGTATAACAAACCAAGATGTCTAGTTCACCATATTTCTAGAATGGTTTCGGCGAACGTAGCAATAAGCTTCGCAGACGGTAATCAGAAGAACGAACACCTCCACAATGGTGACAGCAATGCGCTGAACCGCTTATTCCGATACAGTAGCTTCTCGTTGATTTTTCTCCTGCGAAGATGAGTGGCGGGAAATAAGGTCAAAAGCCATCTCGTAGCACATTTTTCTATATTCACATGATGCAGGGTGTAGACTCTTGGGCAAGTAGCCGTGCTCGTCTGCAGCCTCCCAGCTACAGCCCCCACCACAGAAAGACCGAGCCCAACAGTCCGTACAGTCAATTCTTTTTTCGACACCCTGACTCCAGTTTTCAATATACCTAGTTTCGTCAATTCCGGTGACGATGTTGCCCATTTTGAATCGCATCATCCCGACAAACCTGTGACAGGGGTATACGTCCCCTTCGGGAGTCACGGAAATAAAACGCCTGCCAGCCCCGCATCCGACAAAGGCGATCCTGTTGCTCATAATCAAATCAACTGCAGTTTTCAATGTTCTAAACAAGGGCTTTTCCCCTTGATCAATCTGTTTGAGATATTGATCCGCCAAATCTATTAGGCCCGCCCTGATTTTGTTTAATGAGTGTTCGTCGAGTTTGATATTCTCATCGAATGAGCTCACGGGCGAGAAGTAAATCCTTCTGAAGCCCATCTCTTTAAACTGAAGATAGTCTTCAACAAGGTTACAGTTATTATTTGTTAAGGTCGCTCTTGCGCCGAAGGGGAACGACTCGGAAAAACGACGAACGTTTTTGTCGATATCGGAGAAAGAGCCGCCTCCCGTCTTGTACGGGCGCGATGCATCGTGCTTGCATCCTGTACCATCGAGACTAATCAGAACAGAAAACCCGTGCTCCTTGAAAGAATTCACAGCAGTGTCATTCAAAAGCGTTCCGTTGGTCGTAATAGAATAGGTAAAGTTTCTATTGGGGTATATTCTTTTTGAATAGTCGACCGTTTTCCATATCAGCGGCTCGTTAATCATGGGTTCCCCACCAAAAAAGACGATCGCAAGCGTTTCGTTTTCCGATGAACTTGCGACGAGGTAGTCGACCGCCTTGAAGGCTATCTCGTCTGTCATCAGCAGAGGAGACGTTCCATAATCTCCTTTACCGGCAAAACAGTAACTACAACCAAGGTTGCATGCATGTGAAACGTGGAGTTCGATGGATCTAAGTTTTCGAGGCGTGTCTTTTGTTAAGAAAGTCCGCTCAGACAATCGTTGATACTCATCAATGTCGTCTTCAAGTTCTGCTATGGTCGTTTGGTCGTAGCCTTTCGCAGCAAGTGACTTTGTTAGCAACTTCGAGTTGACCGTTCTTCCCGATGCTTCAAATATGCGAAGCGCATCTTCTGATGCTTGGTCAACCTGAAAGCAATTGCGAGTGACCTCATCGAAGCAGTAACGACGATCACTTACTGAGAAAAAATGCATACGTTCCTCAATTTCATGCTGGACTGGCACTAACCTTGTTTATTGTTGCGCAGCTATAAAAAACCACCAGCGGGGATTCGGTGTGCGGCCCAATCGGACTCCCAAAAGGTTCTATTTGAGACTGGCAAGCTTTGTGTTGTTGGCACTTCGACAGCGCTCTTTATTCCAACATGGAGCCTCGCAGTTTGAGTCGACTTGCCTCTGGAAGGTCCGATCTTAACTTGATTTAGGATGAAAACAGATTACAGGCGCGCTCCTCTAGAAAGAAAGGAAACCAATCGCCGCCTTTCACCAGGAAAGTTTTTATAGCCCACCTCGAGCAAAATGAAAGATGCGAGAGCGATTGGGGAACAACGCGAATCTCCCCTTTTGGGTGGGAGCGAGCCTTCAGCCACCGGCGAACGACTCGCCCTGGTCAGAATCTGGAAGTGGTGCCGGGCCGCTTGGGCCTCCCCGGTGACTTCGTGGGGCTTACCTGCCTGACGTCGAGGAGTACATCCGCAAGATTCGTTCCCTATGCCGTTTGCTCTCACGCCCGCCTTAGTTCCAAGTCGGGCGAGCCGCCGCGCTCATGCGACCCGTGGCGGCGACACGTCGACGCCACGGGTCGCATGAGCACATCTTCGGTCGCGGGCGAGCACGAGGTCGCGCCGGCGCATCCGCTGGGACTGCTGTGCGTGCAAAACGGCTACGTGGTGAGCGTCCCGCGCTGGATTCAGCCGAGTGAGGAAGGCGTTGAGATCGGCGCGCTGGCAACGGGGGAGGGCGGCATCACCGACGACGTCTCGGCCCGCCATGCCCATATCTGGTGCGACGAGTCTGGCGCATGGTTTGTCGAGGACCTGTCGTCCACTAACGGCACCGTGGTGGTAAACGGGGCCACGAGTGTGTGTATTCAAGTAGAGCCCGGCCGCTCCGCCCAGCTCAACCCCGGCGACGAGCTCAAACTCGGCGAATCCACCACCTACGCCATCCTGCTCGGCGCCCTCTAGCCGGCAGTTAGGGACGTTCCTTTCCTGCCGGTACTTGGGGACACTCCTTGGCGCGTCAGAGCCAGTCGTCCGGGGATGGAGGGGCCATTCTGGCCTTTGGCGGTCACCCGAGGTAAACCTTTACCGCCCGCCTATATTTGTCGAAATTACACTTAACGGCGGGGTACAATAAACCCGCATGCGGATTTCCGTTGCGGGCGCTTCCCATCGCCGGGGCGTGCCCGGGAGCATCCGGCATGCGGCCTTTGCGGCGCTCGGTCATGTGCAAGACGGGCGGTCGGGTCTGTGGGGCGCATCAGCTGCCCCTCGCCTCGGCATGTCTTCTCTCCACGCCACGTACCTGCTGCTGAGCCTGCCTGCCAGATGATTGGAAGCAACAGCGTAAATCCCATCACGCCAACATCCCGGCGATCGCCGGGGCCTGTATACCTATATGAGAGGAGAGGGGTATATGGCGCGTAAGTTTAAGTCTATGGACGGCAACGAGGCGGCCGCATATGTTTCGTATGCGTACACCGAGGTAGCGGGAATCTATCCCATTACGCCGTCCAGCCCGATGGCCGACCATGTCGACCAGTGGGCGGCCCAGGGTCGCAAGAACATCTTCGGCACCCCGGTCAAGGTCGTCGAGATGGAGTCCGAGGCAGGTGCAGCCGGTACCGTTCACGGTTCGCTGGGCGCCGGTGCTCTGACCACCACCTACACGGCTTCTCAGGGCCTGCTCCTGATGATCCCGAACATGTACAAGATCGCGGGCGAGCAGCTCCCGGGCGTCTTCCACGTCTCCGCGCGTTGCGTCGCTTCCCACGCCCTGAACATCTTTGGCGATCACTCCGACGTCATGGCCTGCCGTCAGACCGGCTTCGCCATGCTCGCCGAGGGCAACGTCCAGGAGGTCATGGACCTCTCGCCGGTGGCCCACCTTGCCGCCATCGAGGGCAAGACTCCGTTCCTTAACTTCTTCGACGGCTTCCGCACCAGCCACGAGATCCAGAAGGTCGCCATGTGGGACTACAAGGATCTGGCCGAGATGTGCGACATGGACGCTGTCCAGGCTTTCCGCGACCACGCGCTCAACCCTGAGCACCCGCACACCCGCGGTAGCCACGAGAACGGCGACATCTTCTTCCAGAACCGCGAGGCCTGCAACAAGGTCTACGACGAGCTTCCCGCCGTCGTCGAGGGCTACATGAAGAAGATCAACGAGAAGCTCGGCACCGATTACGGCCTGTTCAACTACTACGGCGCTCCCGATGCCGATCGCGTCGTCGTGTGCATGGGCTCCTTCTGCGACGTGCTCGAGGAAGTCATCGACTACCTCAACGCTCACGGCGAGAAGGTCGGCCTGGTCAAGGTTCGTCTGTTCCGTCCGTTCTCCATCAAGCACTTCGTCGACGTTCTCCCCGAGACCGTCCAGAAGATCGCCGTCATGGACCGTACCAAGGAGCCGGGTTCCATCGGCGAGCCGCTCTACCAGGACGTCGTCTCCGCTCTCTACGAGGCCGGCAAGACGGGTATCAAGGTCGTCGGCGGCCGTTACGGTCTGGGCAGCAAGGACACGCCTCCCGCGTCCGCGTTCGCTGTCTTCGAGGAGCTCAAGAAGGACGAGCCCAAGCGCGAGTTCACCATCGGCATTGTCGACGACGTGACCAACCTGAGCCTGCCCGAGGCCGAGGATGCGCCCAACACCGCAGCCCCCGGCACCATCGAGTGCAAGTTCTGGGGTCTGGGTGGCGACGGTACCGTCGGCGCCAACAAGAACTCGATCAAGATCATCGGCGACCACACCGACAAGTACGTCCAGGCCTACTTCCAGTACGACTCCAAGAAGACCGGCGGCGTCACCGTCTCGCACCTGCGCTTTGGTGATTCCCCGATTCGCTCGCCGTACTACGTGACCAAGGCCGACTTTGTCGCCTGCCATAACCCCAGCTACATCGTTAAGGGCTTCAAGATGGTCCGCGACGTCAAGCCGGGCGGCACCTTCCTGGTCAACTGCCACTGGAGCGACGAGGAGTTCGCCGAGCACATGCCCGCCGTGGCCAAGCGCTACATCGCGAACAACAACGTCAACGTCTACCTGATCGACGCTATCGACCTGGCCGCCAAGGTCGGCATGGGCAAGCGCACCAACACGGTGCTCCAGTCTGCCTTCTTCGCGCTGGCCAAGGTCCTGCCCGCCGAGGACGCCCTGCAGTACATGAAGGACGCGGCTACCAAGTCCTACATGAAGAAGGGCCAGGCCATCGTCGACGCCAACCACAAGGCCATCGATGCCGGCGCTACCGCTTTCCGTAAGTTCGAGGTTCCGGCCGACTGGGCTACCGCCGAGGATGTCGCTCCCGTCGAGCTCTCCGAGGAGACCAAGTCCGCTATCGCCCAGCAGGTCAAGAACCTGCTCGAGCCCATCGATCGCATGGACGGCGACAGCCTGCCTGTTTCCGCCTTCGTCGATTGCGCCGACGGCCAGTTTGAGCTGGGCGCCTCCGCATACGAGAAGCGCGGCGTCGCCGTGGTCGTTCCCCACTGGGATGAGACCAAGTGCATCCAGTGCAATCAGTGCGCCTACGTGTGCCCGCATGCCACCATCCGTCCGTTCGCGATGACCGAGGACGAGGCTGCCGCCGCGCCCGAGGCTACCCGCACGCTCGACGCCATGGGCCCCAAGGCCAAGGGCATGAAGTTCACCATGGCTGTGTCCCCGCTCGACTGCATGGGTTGCACCAACTGCGTCAAGGTTTGCCCCAAGGGCGCCCTCGAGATGGTTCCCACCGAGCAGGAGATGGACCAGCAGCCCGTTTGGGACTACATGGTCGAGAACGTCTCCGAGAAGAAGGAGCTCATCGCGGCCAACGTCAAGGGTAGCCAGTTTAAGCAGCCCTACCTGGAGTTCTCGGGTTCCTGCGCCGGCTGCGCCGAGACCGCCTATGCACGTCTGGTGACCCAGGTCGCTGGCGACCGCATGTTCATTTCCAACGCCACCGGCTGCTCCTCCATTTGGGGCAACCCCGCTGCCACCGCTCCTTACTGCAAGGACAAGGACGGTCACGGCCCGGCGTGGAACAACTCCCTGTTCGAGGACAATGCCGAGCACGGTCTGGGCATGGCCGTGGGCTACGAGGCCGTTCAGCACAAGCTGATCGCCGCCACCCAGGACATCATCGCCGCCGATGGCCCGTCCGATGAGCTCAAGGCCGCCGGTCAGGCTTGGATCGACTCCGTCAACGACGCCGAGGCCTCCAAGACCGCTGCCGCTGCCTACGTTGCCGAGCTCGAGAAGTGCGGCTGCGACGCTTCCAAGGCGATCCTCGCCGACAAGGCTTACCTCACCAAGAAGTCCTTCTGGATCTTCGGCGGCGACGGTTGGGCCTACGACATCGGCTTCGGTGGCCTGGACCACGTCCTGGCTTCCGGCCACAACGTCAACGTCTTCGTCTTCGACACCGAGGTTTACTCCAACACCGGTGGCCAGGCCTCCAAGGCCTCGAACCTGGGCCAGGTCGCTCAGTTCGCAGCTGCCGGCAAGGTGACCAAGAAGAAGTCTCTGGCCGAGATCGCCATGAGCTATGGCTACGTCTACGTGGCGCAGGTCGCCATGGGCGCCAACCCGGCTCAGACCCTCAAGGCCATCCACGAGGCCGAGGCCTATGACGGCCCGTCCCTCATCATCGGCTACAGCCCCTGCGAGATGCACTCCATCAAGAAGGGCGGCATGCAGAACTGCCAGGCCGAGATGAAGAAGGCTGTCGAGTGCGGTTACTGGAACCTCTTCCGCTTCAACCCCGAGGCTGCTGCCGGCAAGAAGTTCTCGCTCGATTCCAAGGAGCCCGCGGGCGGTTATCAGGAGTTCCTGATGAACGAGGCCCGTTACGCTTCGCTGACGCGTTCCTTCCCCGAGCGCGCCGAGGAGCTCTTCAAGGAGAACGAGCAGGCCGCTATGGACCGCTACGCTCACCTGCTGAAGCTCAAGACGGTGTACAACGAGGCCTAGGTCTCCCACCGCAGGATCTGAGGGCTAACCTTCGCGTACGTCCTCGGACATGAAAGAACCCCCGCTGCGCACTACGTGCGGCGGGGGTTCTTTCGTTCTGCGGAGTGTCCGCGAAGGTCAGCCCTCAGATCCTGCTACGACTACGTCCTCGGACTGTGTGGGCGGATGAAGGACGTAGTTGGCCGGGTATTCCGTCCCTTTCGCTGTTTCGCGGCTTTGCCGCGAAACCTCGCGCCACTTTGGGGATGGATGGGGGACTTGGCTGTTGCCACCTTTTCGGAGCCCTTCTTTATTCCTTATGCTGGATGAAAAGCCCCTTGTTTTTGCAGGGGTGCATACTCGACTTATTAGTGCATAGAATCTCGTATAGCGCGAGTAAGATATTGCGCTGTCCGTTTTGTGTTTAGCAGAGATGTAGTTTGCATAATCCGACATAATCCTCGCTGCATTTAAATAAAGTTGCACGTAAATGGCGTAGATATGTCTGAGCTGGGGTTCTGTACGCTGAGCGGATAAAAACGACCGTTCACCGTTCTGCTATTTTCAAAATGAATAAAATGAGCGATAAAGAGAATATAATCCTTAATAAACTCGCGTATCGCACGGACGCGGGTTATTAATGGGTTGTAGGCCTTTTACAGAAAGGATTCCAGCAATGTCTAAGCCTCTTGGTAAGCCCGATCGTATTGTCGTCGCCCTTGGCGGCAACGCCCTCGGCAACAACCCCGTCGAGCAGATCGAGGCCGTGAGCAACACCGCCCACGCCCTCCTCGGCCTCATCGAGCAGGGTAACGAGATCATCATCACCCACGGCAACGGCCCGCAGGTCGGCATGATCCAGAACGCCTTCGCCGCTGCCCACGACGCCATCGGCACCCCCGAGATGCCGCTGCCCGAGTGCGGCGCCATGTCCCAGGGCTACATCGGCTATCACCTGCAGCAGGGCATCGGCCGCGAGATGCACAAGCGCTATAAGCGCTGGCACGCCGCCACCGTCGTCACCCAGATCGAGTGCGACCCGGACGACCCCGCGTTCAAGAACCCGACCAAGCCGATCGGCCCCTTCTACACCGAGGAGCAGGCCAAGGAGTTCATGGCCGAGGATCCCTCCAAGGTCTTCGTCGAGGATTCCGGCCGCGGCTGGCGTCGCGTCGTCGCTTCCCCCGATCCCAAGAAGATCGTCGAGGCCGACTCCATCCTCAACCTGCTCGACAACGAGTTCATCGTCATCGCCTGCGGTGGCGGCGGCATCCCCGTCGTCCGCGACTACGAGAACAAGGGCTGCTACAAGGGCGTTCCCGCCGTCATCGACAAGGACCTGGGCGGCGAGCTGCTGGCCGAGGACTGCGACGCCGACGTTCTGTTCCTGCTGACCGCCGTCGAGCATGTCGCCATCAACTTCGGCAAGCCCAACCAGGAGGAGCTCGAGGACCTCACCGCCGACGAGGCCGAGCGCCTGGCCGACGAGGGCCAGTTCGGCAAGGGTTCCATGGAGCCCAAGGTTCGCGCTGCTATCAAGTTCGCGCGTTCCCGCAAGGGCCGCACCTGCATCATCGGCGCTCTGGACAAGGCCGCCGAGACCATGGCCGGCCTCTCCGGTACCCGCATCCACGAGTAGTCTCTACTCTGCTGCCTCTCTTGTGGGCGCCAGGCAAAGCGCCCACAAACTAGCCTCTCTTCATGAGCCCCGCAGTCCGCTCCGACTGCGGGGCTTTTGCTATTCACCTAGTCATTGGGGACGTTCTTAAATGACTAGTCAAACAAGAGCGCCCCCAATGACCACTCATTTAAGTCTGTCCCCAATGACTAGTAGTAGGCCCACATGGCTTCGACTTCGTTGAGGACCTCTACGACGCCCCAGCGGCGGGCGCTGCGGTTGGCCGAGTTGGGGTCGTAGACGCCAATCTGGTTGGCGTTGTCGATGCCGTAGAGCACGATGTAGTGGCCTACGTTGGTAAACGTACCGGGGCGCACTGCGGCGATGACGGGCGCACCCGAGCGAAGTGCTTGGGTAATCGATTCGCGATCGTTATAGAGCTGTGTTCCGTTGAGCCCTAGCTGCCACGCACCGCCTGTCATAAACGACCACTCGGTGGCACCAGTGGGGGCGTAGTTGCCGGCTTCGGCCAGTGCGCATACATCGACCGGCGTCTTATCGGTGTGGCCGGTCTTAAAGATATAGACCATGGTGAGGCAAGTGGGACCGCAAGCGTTTTCTCGAATAGTGCCACCGGCATAGGGCAGCTCCGACCATGCGGGGTCAATTTGGTAGATGTGGGGCATGGCGCCGGCCTGCCATTGCGAGCGTGGGGTCGAGAACGCAAAGGAGTAACCGGGCGCGACGGGAGCTTTAGGCAGCTTGTCCTCGGCAGTGGGCTCAAGACCGGCTGATCCGTGGGAGATACAGGATCCCAAAAACACAAAGACGAGGCAGGCGGCAATGGAGCAAAGCGCAAGGCGTAGGCGGCGGGCCGGAAGCGCGTGGCTTGTGGTGTGCGACGCGGGGTGAGGGGCGGAATTGCCGCGATCGCGTTGAGGTCGCGAAAAGGAGCGCTTGACGTAGTAGTCGGTCTTACGGCGATCGTAGCGGCGTGGCTGCGATGTGCCGGTCTGGCGTTGGCGTGTGCTCGTACTCACACGGTCTGACTGCTGCACGGTACGGCTTTGCTGCCGCGAAGAAGCCCCGAGCTGCTCTTGGGGGCGCTGCGGGTTGTCGTTGTCGGAGGTGATTTTGGGCGTTGACGTGGTGCGGCCGGCAAGGCGCACGCTTTGTGGCCGTTGGTCGCCGTCATTGTATCCGTATGCCATTCGAATCACCTTGCCTCATGTGTAACTTGTCTATCCTACATAAAAAGATGCACGACACATGGGTATGTGCGCCAAAAGCCTGACAAATGGTATGAACGTTGCCGCGCCGCGCGCCAAGCGTCACGGCAACAGGTATTCAAAAGCAGACAAGATGAAAGCGTCCAAGACGAATGACGTCTCCCGCCGTTCGTCCCAAAAACGGTGCCGCTCGTTTTGCAATTCTGCCTTCGGTCGAGCTGCGAGCGGCGCTGCTGCGCCAAGGCCGTATCTTAAAGCCATGGAATAAAAGCGCGCGGCAAAACGGACCGCGCAAGGGGTGACGCCAAGGGCGTCAAACAGGAAAGGAGGGGAACAATGGCGGACAAGAACGCAGAAGTTGCAGTCGAGGATAACGGCGGCATGAAGAAAACGCTTTCGCTCTGGAACTTCTTCACCATCGGCTTCGGTGCCATCATCGGTACCGGTTGGGTTCTGCAGGTCGGCGACTGGATGGTCGTGGGCGGCGGTCCCGTTCCCGCTATGATCGCATTCCTCTTGGGTGCAATCTTCCTCGTGCCCGTCGGAGCTGTTTTCGGTGAGCTCACGGCTGCTATCCCCATCTCGGGCGGCATTGTCGAGTATGTCGATCGTAGCTTTGGCCGTACGCTGAGCTACATCACCGGATGGCTTTTGGCCCTGGGCAACGGCATCCTGTGCCCGTGGGAGGCCATCGCCATTTCGACCCTCGTGTCCGAGATGTTCGGCAGCCTGCCCGGTCTTGAGTGGCTGCGCGCTGTCAAGCTCTACACCATCCTGGGCGCCGACGTTTACCTGTTCCCGACGCTGATCGCGCTCGGCTTTGCAGTCTACGTCATCTTCCTCAACTTCCGCGGCGCCAGCTCGGCCGCCAAGCTCCAGGCCTTCCTGACCAAGGCCCTGCTTTGCGGCATGCTGCTCGCCATGGGCGTCTCGCTGTTCACCGGCTCGCCGGACAACGCCATGCCCGTGTTCTCGCAGGTCGCCGGTGCTGGCGGCGGCAAGGCCGCTACCGAGAGCACCAGCCTGTTCGCCGGCATCGTGTCGGTCCTGGTTCTGACCCCGTTCTTCTACGCCGGTTTCGACACCATTCCTCAGCAGGCTGAGGAAGCAGCCGAGGGCCTCAACTGGAACAAGTTCGGCAAGATCATCTCCCTGGCCCTGCTGGCCGCCGGTGGCTTCTACATGGTCTGCATCTACTCGTTCGGTACCATCCTCGACTGGCATGAGTTTGTTAAGAGCCCGGTTCCCGCGCTTGCCTGCCTCAAGGGCATCAACATGCTCCTGTACCTGGCCATGCTCGTCATCGCCACGCTTGGACCCATGGGTCCGATGAACTCCTTCTACGGCGCCACGAGCCGCATCATGCTCGCCATGGGCCGCAAGGGCCAGCTGCCCGAGAAGTTCGCCGAGGTCGACCCCAAGTCCGGCGCTCCCAAGCTCGCCTGCGTCGTTCTAGGCGTCATCACCGTCATCGGTCCGTTCCTGGGCAAGAACATGCTCATTCCTCTGACCAACGTGTCGGCTCTCGCCTTCATCTTCTCCTGCGGTATGGTCGCCCTCGCCTGCCTGCGCATGCGCTTCACCGAGCCCGACCTGCCTCGTCCCTACGAGGTGCCCGGCGGCAAGTTTGGCATCTCCCTCGCTATCGCTGCCTGCGCCATCATCATCGGCCTGCTCGTGATTCCGTTCTCTCCCGCCTCCCTCAACATGGTGGAGTGGAGCATCGTGATCGGCTGGCTGGCCGTCGGCCTGGCTCTCATGGCCTTCACCAATTCCCGCAAAAAGTAACGCCGAGCCGGGGCGGATCAGGTGTGCGGGACCCTCTCTTCCGCGCACCGAACCCGGCACCACTTGGGTAGCTTTGTGAGGCCTTAACCCAACGCGGCCTCGCCCACTATATGGATCCATAAGGAGGAACCATGTCCACTAAGTATGCAATCGTTGGCGGCAAGCTCATCGACGGTACCGGTGCCGAGCCGGTCGAGAACTCCCTCGTTCTCGTCGACGACAACGGCAAGATCGAGTACGCCGGTGCCATGCAGGACCTTCCCGAGGGCGTTGAGGTCATCGACGCCGCCGGCAAGACCGTCCTTCCCGGCCTGATCGACACCCACCTGCACTTCTCGGGCAACTTGACCGACGATGACACCGACTGGGTCATGCAGCCGCTCCTCGAGAAGCAGGCCGTCGCCGTCAAGCAGGCCTATGACTGCCTCACCCACGGCCTCACCACCGTCTGCGAGATCGGCCGCTTTGGTATCCAGATCCGTGACTGCATCGACAAGGGCGTCTTCAAGGGCCCGCGCGTTCTGGCCACCGGCCTTGGCTTCTGCCGCGTTGCCGGCCACGGCGACTCCCACCACTGCAGCCAAGAGCTCAACAAGGAATCGCACCCCTGGGGCGATCAGGTCGACGGTCCTTGGGATCTGCGCAAGGCCGTCCGTCGTCGCCTGCGCGAGAACCCCGATGCCATCAAGATCTGGGCTACTGGTGGCGGCATCTGGCGCTGGGACTCCGGCCGCGACCAGCACTACTGCTCCGAGGAGATTCAGGCCGTGGTCGAAGAGGCAAAGATGGTCGGCATCCCCGTGTGGAGCCACTGCTACAACAACCACGCCGCTGCCTACGATTCCGTTCGCTTTGGCTGCGAGCAGCTGATTCACGGCTTCGATATCGATGAGCGCACCATGGACCTCATGGCCGAGCAGGGCACCTTCTTCACTCCGACGATCGCCTTCCTGCCCACCTGGTACGCCACCTATCCGCCCGTCTACGTTCCCGAGCTGCACGACAAGTACGAGGGCACTCTGGTCGAGAAGGAGCTGCAGCGCAACTACGACTGCCTGCGCGAGGCCAAGAAGCGCGGCGTCGTCATGACGATCGGCTCCGACTCCTTCTCCTTCGTCACCCCGTACGGCACTTGCTCCATCGAGGAGATGTACGAGTTCGTCGACAAGATCGGCTTCACTCCGGTCGAGACCATCACCTGCGCCACCCTCAACGGTGCCAAGATGTGCCACATCGAGGACGAGACCGGTTCCATCGAGGCCGGCAAGTGCGCCGACCTGCTGGTCGTCAACGGTGACGTCGCCGCCGACATCCACGTGCTCAACACCGACAACATGGACGTCATCATGAAGGACGGCTGGATTGTCGAGGGCGGCACCTTCGGCGAGGCAAACAAGTACAGCGCCTAAGCTACCGTTCATCGATGGCTTGATGTAAAACACAGTATTTGATTGCATAATGCAATGGAGAGGGTCGCTTGCGGCCCTCTTTATTGCTATGGGGTGCGTCGGTAAGAAGGAGATGACGGTGGATCTCAATAGGCTGATTCTGGGCAAGAGCTACAACTCTACCAAGGTCTTTCGTACCGCTCAGCATGTGGTTCAAGCCATCTTGCTCGGTATTGTCGTTCCGCTGCTTATCCTGCTGCTCATCTGGGATCTAACCGATAATCCCAATCCCGTTCCGGCCGTTGTCGTCATTGCCGGCTTGGTCATGCTGTGCTTCTTCTTCTCGTACGTCTTTGTCGTTCCCGACGACCTCACATCGAGCGCAACCGACCGCACGCTCGCCATCGCTTCAAAAATATTCGCCTACACGTCGCGCGGCCTTACGCCCGAAGCTGCCCTGGGCGCCTCTAAGATCATCCTGTCCGAAACTATCGCCTCTGCCATCTGCTTTACCGACGGCAAGCAGGTGTTGGCAAGCTGGGGCGAGGACTCGGCAAAATGCCCCGCGGGCACCCCGGTGGTGCTGCGGACTACGCTCAACGTGATCAACAGCGGTGAGCAAAGCGTGTTCTCGCGCGATGCCTCGACCGAGACAGGTGGCTACTTTCCGCGCCTGCGCGCCGGTATTGTCGCACCGCTTACCGTGCGCGGGCATTGCGTGGGCACGCTCGAGCTGTATTATCCCCGTCTGAGCAGCATCGATATGCGCCAGACGGCGCTTGCCTCGGGCTTTGCCGACCTCATTTCCACGCAGCTTGCGAGCTTTGAGCTCGAGCGCCAGGACGAGCTTACGGCCCGCGTGGAGCTGCGCGCCTTGCACTCGCAGGTCGATCCTCATTTTCTGTTTAACACCATCAGCACCATCGTGTCGCTCGTTCGAACCGAGCCCGACAAGGCGCGATCGCTGCTGATCGACTTCTCCAACTACTACCGTCAGACGCTTTCTGATTCCGATACCCTCACAACGCTCGAGCACGAGGTGGAACAGGGCACTCGCTATATCAATCTTATGCAGGCTCGTTATGGCGACGGCCGTCTGCGCGTCTCGGTCGATATCGACTTTGAGGTGCGCGATTGCATGGTGCCGCCGTTTATCTTGCAGCCGTTGCTCGAAAACTGCATCAAGCACGCGCAGCGCGAGACCGAGCCGCTTTCTATTCATGTTAGGGCTTTCGAGACCGATGACGGTTTGGAGATCATCGTCGAGGACGACGGCATCGGTATGAGCGAAGAAGTCTGCGCGCATCTGTTTGAGCAACATCGCCTGGAGGAGCCCGAGAGCATTACCGCCGACGGCTCCGTCAAGCGAGGTTGCGGCCTGGCGCTCTTCAACGTGCTTCAGCGCATCCATTTCTTTTACGGAGAAGATTCCGGCATGCGCGTGAAGTCCCAGGAGGGCGTGGGAACGCAGGTCATCGTCGAGCTGAACGGCGAGCCGCATGAGCCGGCGCCGTTGACGGCGTAGCACGCGGTTGGATTGAGAGAAAAAGAGGGGAAGCACATATGTCCGAAGGCTGGAACATCTTGGTGGTTGATGACGAACCTCCCATTAGGGCTGAGCTACGCTATCTGTTGGAAAAGGATACGCGTGTGGGCCAGATTGCCGAGGCGGGCAATGTCACCGAGGCCGTGGAGTCGATTCTCTCGAACAAGCCCAACGTGTTGTTTTTGGACATCACGATGCCCGGCCGCTCGGGAATTGAGCTTGCCGAGACGCTGCAGAACCTAAAGACGCCGCCGGTGGTTGTGTTTGTGACGGCGTTTGCCGAGTTTGCCGCCGATGCGTATAACCTCGATGCGGTCGACTATGTCGTCAAGCCGGTCGAGGACGCACGCCTGTCAAAGGCACTCGACAAGATCGAGGCAGCCTTGGGTGCCCGTCGTGTTATCCACGCTCCGCGCCAGCCTTTGCGTCTGACGGTGGACCGCGGGGGCAAAAAGGTGTTCATTCCCGCCGCAGACGTCTGCTACTTTGAGGCGCGCGCCGATTTTTGCAACGCCATCTGCGCCGAGGGAACGTACCTGATCAATGAGTCGATCTCTTCGCTCGAGCGTCGCTTGGTCTCCGAGGGCTTTATTCGCGTTCATCGCAGCTATCTGGTCAATTTGGAAGACGTGCACAATGTCGAGATCGGTTCCACGGGTCTTATGGAGCTCAGACTCGATCGCGTAACCTCGACGGTGCCCGTGTCCCGCCGTCGCGCTGCCGAGGTTAAAGCACACTTGGGGCTTGCGTAGACGGTCTGCGTGCCGTCGTTTACCATCGCAGGTTTGGCATGGGCGCGCGGTGGGCATAATGGGTGGCATCGAATGAAATCGAAAGGATCATTATGCCCGCGCTTATCACCCATCATCTGTTTGGCGAGGAAAGCATCGACCGTCTTCCACAGGGCGTCATCACGTCCGATGAAGAGCGCATTGCCTTTATCTTGGGCAACCAAGGCCCCGACCCGTTTTTCTTTCACATTCTGACACCGCGTGTTTCCGACTGCACGCTGCTGGCGCAGGTCATGCATCGGTCGCGCATGTCTCGTCAGTTTGCGTGCCTGCGCGACGGCGTGTCGCATCTGCTGCCGCGCGACGCCAGCTTGGGTCGTGCCTTTGCGCTGGGCCTGCTGTCTCATTACGTGCTCGACCGCAACGCTCATCCCTTTGTCTATGAGCAGCAGTTTGGCATTGTCGAGTCCGATTCAGAGCTTGAGGATTCGAGCAGTCAGGTCCATGCCGTGATCGAGAGCGACCTGGATGTGCTGATGCTGCAGCTTAAACGCGATGGCGCTACGGTTGACGATTACCCGCCGGCGGGCGAGATCGTCACCACTGATCGCATCAATCGCGTGGCCGGCGTGCTGATGAGCTATGTTGCCGGACGCGTGTACGGCATTGACATTCCGGCGGGGGAGTACGGTGCTGCCGTTGCCAATATGCAGCGACTTTACCGCGCGATTGAGCCGGCCGGCTCCGCAAAGACGCGCGCGATCTCGCTGGTTGAGGGCTTGGTGCACGATTACTCGCTGCTCGACGGCCTTGCTCATCGCGTGACGACGGAGTTGCCCGAGCGCACCGGTAACCTGGGCCATCTGACATGGAAGAATCCCTTTACCGACGAGGTCTCGAACGAGAGTTTCCCCGAGGTCTTTGATCGCGCGCTGGGCGATTACGAGTGCACGGTCGCACGTTTTATCGAGACCGGTGACATGGATGCCGTGACCAGTCACGTCAACTACAGCGGTCGCGTGCTCAATGCCGATGAGGAGTTCGACCGCGAGGAATAGGGCCCGTGCGTGCCCCTTTGCCGAATCCTTACCGGCGGTTCTGGACAATTGGGGTACGATGAACTAACTGCATATCGGGCGAATACGAAGGGTCCCTGTCCATGAAATACACCAAGCTCGAGCGTAACTGGGTTATGTATGATGTGGGCAATTCGGCCCTCGTGTTGCTCAATACCTCGGTGGTGCCCATCTACTTTAACGCCATCAATACCGGTGCTTCCTCGGCAGACCTGGTGGTCGCTTGGGGCAACGCGCAGACGATTGCCTCGCTGGTCATTGCCATGCTCATGCCCATTCTGGGCGCGCTTGCCGATTACGCCGGCAACAAGATCAAGTTCTTCTTGGGCTTTTTCCTCACGGGCCTGGTTCTTTGCCTGGCGCAGGCTATCCCAATGTCCGCCATGGCATTTTTGACCGTGTACGTGCTGTGCACCATCGGCCTTAACTCTTCTATGACGTTCTACGACGCCATGCTGCCCGACGTTACCACCGACGAGCGCATGGACGCCGTGTCCAGCTCGGGTTATGCCTGGGGCTACATCGGTTCCACCGTGCCGTTCGTCATCTGCCTGGCGCTCATCATGGGTGGCCCCGCTCTTGGCGTCCCCACCATGCTGGCAACGCGTCTGTCTTTTATCATCACTGGTGCCTGGTGGCTCATCTTTACCCTGCCGCTCATTCACACCTATAAGCAAAAGTATGGTCGCGAGCGCGGTCCCGAGGACACCATCGGCCACATCGTTGGCGGTGTGTTCTCCGAGGTCGGACACACCATGCGCGAGATCGCCCACAACAAGACCGTGCTGGTCTACATGATTGCGTTCTTCTTCTATATCGATGGCGTCCACACGGTCATTTCCATGGCTACCAGCTACGGCTCGGCTTTGGGCATCGATTCGACCCAGCTGGTACTGGCGCTGCTCGTTACGCAGTTCGTGGCCTTTCCGTCCGCCATCATCTACGGCAAGCTCGCCGGACGCGTGGGCACGCTCAACATGATCCTGGTGGCGGTCGCCGCCTACATGGGCATTGTGCTGTTCGCCGCGTTCTTCCTAAAGACCGCCTTTGAGTTCTGGGTGCTTGCCATTATGGTCGGCCTGTTCCAGGGCGGCGTGCAGGCGCTCAGCCGTAGCTACTTTGGTCGCATTATCCCCAAGGAAAAGTCCAACGAGTACTACGGCTTCTTTGACATCTTTGGTCGTTATGCAAGCGTCATGGGTACCTTCCTAGTGTCGGTCGTTACCTCGCTGACCGGCAACCCGTCGCTGGGCGTCCTTTCTATTGGCGTGCTGCTGATCGTTGGCTTTATGCTGCTGGTTCGCCTGTCCCGCATGACTCGGGCAGCAGAGCATGCCGCATAGGAGCGAGCGGCTATTGTGCCTGTCCACGGTACTCTTTTGGGGTTATCCGCAATAAACATTGCGACTTGCGAGCAATGATTTGCCCAAGTGGGTATGATGGAATCAGCTAGGTCGCGGGGCGTCGCCTGTGTTTGGCGGCGTCCCGTTTTTGTGTTGCAGGGAGGGTAAGGCATGAACGCCACAGTCGTGATTCCAACGTATTGGGCGGGCGATGACGCTTGCGCAAACGCCCCTGGCACCTATGACCATTCGACGCGACTCAACGCCGACAATCCCGAACTCGACCGCTGCCTGGCCTCGCTTGAGCAGGTACGTGACATCCCGCGCATCATCCTTTTGGTGGTCTGTCCCGTTTCTGCCACAGCCGATGTGTCGCTGCGCGTGCACGAGATTGTCGACGCGCATCCCACGCTCAAGGTCACCGTTGTCACCAACACCCAGGCCTCGCGCATCGCAGACCGGGTTGCTCAGATCGCGCCCAAGGGTTCGGGCGAGTGCGTGAGCCTGCGAGGCTACGGTGCCATCCGCAATATGGGGCTAGCCTGCGCCGCTGTGCTGGGGCATGACGCGGTTATCTTCTTGGATGACGATGAGACTGTCATCGACGCCGACTTTATGAAGCGCGCGACCTATGCGTTGGGGCAGCAGACGCGTCAGGGCTTGCCGATCTTGGTCAAGAGCGGCTATTTCTACGATCGCGACGGCTCGCCGCTGGCTCCCACGGACAAGGCGGGCATCTGCCATCGTTGGTGGACCAAGCGCATCGAGTTCAACCGTTGGATGAAAAAGGCGCTTTCGGGCACCCGCATCTCGCGCTCCAACTACGTGTGCGGCGGCCTGATGGCCCTGCACGCCCGCGCCTTTACGCGTGTGGCCTTTGACCCGTTTATCACCCGCGGCGAGGACTTGGATTACCTCTTTAACATGCGCATGTTTGGCTACGACGTGTGGTTCGATAACGAGTGGACCGTGCGCCATCTGCCTCCGGAGTCCGAAAAGCGCTCACCGCGCTTTATGCAGGATGTATACCGTTGGTACTACGAACGGGCCAAGTTGACATTCGCCGCGCATCAAAAGGAGCTCATTCCCGTTACGGCGGCATCGCTCATGCCCTACCCGGGCCCGTGGATTTCGCGCGAGCTCGACGACCGCGTGCGCAAGACCGCTATGGTCCGCAGCGTGTTTACCCGCGAGCATGAGGGCTACCTGCGCATCTGGCGCCATGGTATCGACGAGGCAAAGGCCTATGCGCGCCAAAACGCTGCAAGCTACCTGCGTTTCCAGAGCTTTTGGCCCAAGATCATGGACGGGCTTTGGCGTGACGCACAACTGATCAGTATCCTGGAGGGGGCCGAATGATCGACCGCCGCGCCCAGCGCGATAGTTCAATATCAATCTTTCGCATCATTGCCGTTGCCTGCGCCATTTGTGTGCTGGTGTACTTTATTTTTGCCTTGGTGACCGGTATCGAGCCGATCGCCACGGTGATTGCCTGCGCGCTGCTGTGCATCTTTCTGTGCATCTTTATCTTTTTGACGCTCAATCCCGATTCGGTGCGCTCCCAGTACACCGAGGAGACGCTCTCGGTGGCCTCGGCCATGCTCGAGGACATTAAGGGCGGTCTGACGCAGGAGTCGGCGCGTTTGGTGTGCCGGCGCATTTTGCCCGAGACGCGCGCCATGACGGTGGCCATCACCGACGAGGACAACGTGCTTGCCTGCGCGGGCGAGTTTGAGGAAAAACTGCTGCCCGATACTCCCATCCACACGCTTGCCACACGCTACGTTATCGAACATGGCATCGTGCAGTCGTTCAACCGTATGGTGGATGTCGTGGGCTCGGACGGCTCGCACAACCAAGTCCCCGCCGGCATTATCGCCCCCATCAAGGTGGGCGATCGTACCGTCGGCACGCTCAAGTTCTACTACAAGACCCCGCGCGCCGTCGACCGTACCCAGTATGCGCTTGCCTCGGGCTTTGCCGAGATCTTGTCCACGCAGCTCGCCATCCACGAGCTCGAGGTGCAAAAGGAACTCACGGCGCGCGCCGAGGTGCGTGCGCTGCAGGCGCAGATTAACCCGCACTTCCTGTTCAACACGCTGAACACCATTGCATCGTTTACGCGCACCGACCCGCTGCGGGCCCGCGAACTGCTTCGTGAGTTCTCATCGTTCTATCGTGCCACGCTCGACAACTCGGGATCGCTTATTCCGGTCTCGCGCGAGGTCGCACAGACCAAGCGCTACCTTACCTTTGAGAAGGCCCGCTTTGGCGAGGATCGCGTGCTTGCGACGTTCGATGTGTCCGAGGACGTGGAAGATACGCTGGTGCCGGCGTTCGTGATCCAGCCGATTGTCGAGAACGCCGTGCGTCATGGTATGGGCGATGACGACGCCCTGAGGATCGACGTGACCGTTCACCAAGACGGCGAGGATGCAATCTTGATTGCCGTGGCCGATAATGGCGTGGGCATGGATGAGGGTACCGCCGCCAGACTGTTTGACGAGCGTTCTGCCCGTCCCGACGCCAGCTCTCCCCAGGGTGGCGGCGCCGGTGTGGCCATGCACAATATTTCGGAGCGCATCCATCGCTTTTATGGGCCGCACTCCTATACGCGTGTCGAATCGGCGCCGGGCAAGGGCACCAAAGTGCTCCTTCATCTTGATTTGTCAGAGAGCATCTTTGACATTCAAGAGTAAAATAAAAGGCTACGGGCTCAACGTCATGCGACGGATGCCCGGCGTAGTTAGTTGACGAAAGGTTTTATCCCTATGCTGCGTGCGATGATTGTGGATGATGAGGCGCCGGCTCGCTCGGAGCTTCGCTTCCTGCTCGAGCAAACGGGCAAGATCGGCACGATCACTGAGGCGTCGAGCGTCCGCTCCGCCATCGAGATGCTTATGGAAAGTCGCGTAGATGTCGTGTTTCTCGATATCTCGATGCCCGGTGCCTCGGGCCTGCAACTTGCCGAGGCGCTGCATAAGCTCAAAAATCCGCCGGCGATCGTGTTTGTGACTGCGTATAGTGACCATGCGGTCGAGGCATTCGACGTGGATGCCGTCGATTATCTGATGAAGCCGGTCGAGGAAGCTCGCTTGGATCGCGCGATCGAGAAGGTCATGCAACGCACCAAGCCGGTTACGGACAGCAAGGTGACCATCGAGCGTATCCCGGTGGAAAAGGGCGGCCGCAAGGTGCTCATTCCCGTGGACGACATTCGCTTTATCATGGCCAAGGACGATTACTCCTGCATCTATACCGTCGATGATCGCTTTTTGTCGACGACCTCGCTGGCGCAGTTTGAGGCCAAGCTCTGCGACTTTGGCTTCTTCCGTGTTCACCGCCGCTATATCGTCAACTTGGCGTGCGTCACGGATGTGGAGACGGTGCCCTCGGGCGCCATCCAGCTGGGCATTACGGGCGTCGACGAACGCGTGCCGGTTTCGCGCCGCCGCGTCGTGCCGCTTAAGAAGGCCCTGAGTCTCTAGCACACTGGCCCCGCAGCCCTGTAGACCTATCGTCTGCGGAGCCGTGGGGCCTTTTTGTATGTATCTGCCGAATCGTTTTTTTTGCGGAAGGGATCCCATGAACAGTGCAAGCGCCAAGCGTATCGACATCATCTCGGACACCCACGGCTATTTATCGCCTGCGCTCTTGGATGAGCTTGAGGGCGCGGATCTGATTATCCATGCCGGTGACCTTACGTCGGAGATGGACTACGAGCACCTATGCACTATCGCCCCCGTGCGGGCCGTACTGGGCAACAACGATTACTACCGCGACTACGGCCCCGATGTAGACCGTCTTGCGCTCTTTACCTACGAAGGCCTCAAATTCGCCGTAGCCCACTACCGCGAAGACCTTCCGGTGGGATCCGTAGACGTAGCCATCAACGGCCACACCCACGTAACCAAAGAAGCCCAAGTGGGCCGTTGCTTAGTCCTCAACCCGGGCAGCGCCAGCTACCCCAGAGGCACCCGAGGCCCCACCATGGCCAGAATGCTAGTAAAAGACGGCAAGATCATAAGCACCAAGTTTATTGACCTAGACTAACCGCAACAAAAACGGGGGATGCAGATGCGTTCCCCGTTTCCATTTGAGCCAATGGTCGAGCTTCAACAAAAACCTTAGACAACCCCGCCGCGGAGAACGGGGCCGCCGAGCCGCGAAGCGGCGAGCAACAACAACGGCTCGAACAATGTGACGGCAGGGAGGGTCTCCGGGGCCGGCGGGCGCGGGTTAAGTTTGTCGCGAGTTCCGCACGCAAAGGAAAGCGCTTAATGTGCTTTCCGTCTTGCGCAGGACTGTAGAGCAGCAAACTTAACCCGCGCCCGCCGGCCCCGGAGACCCTCCCGGAGGGACCGAAAAATTTTTTCAAAAAAGTTGTTGCGCGCCGGACAGACTTCTGTGTATACTAATCCCCGCAGCGCACGCGAGCGGAAACAAACGCGAACGTCTGCCTGGGGAGTTAGCTCAGTTTGGTTAGAGCGCCGGCCTGTCACGTCGGAGGTCGCGGGTTCGAGCCCCGTACTTCCCGCCAACGCAATTAAAGCCACGTCTTCGGACGTGGCTTTTTGCGTTTGATGCACTTTGTTTCGATAGAACAATCGCCCCGGCGCATCTTCGCCCAGAATCCCCGCGCCTTCGGGAACGCAAGTAAAATCTAATAAGTATATTTGTCTGAACAACAGCTTTGTTGCGCAACACCTGTTCAACGAGACAGGGGGTTAGGTTATACTAAATTGCACTGTAGGCCGCATTTGATGCATTTCGCTCCAAGCGCGGCGCTCAGTGGATATCCGATTTACTATTTGGATATCCTGCGGTCATTTGGCGTCTCGACACAAGCTCGGCCCCGGAGCTCGTTCGAGCTGTTCGTATTCCTTGAAAGGGGAAAAATGGACATATCGAGGAAGACTGATTATGCCCTTCGCATGCTTGCGATGCTTGCCGAGGAGCCGGAGCGGTTGCTTTCTGTTCGCACCGCTGCCGAAGAGGTCAATGTCCCGTATTCGTTTGCCCGCTCGATTCAGCACGGTTTGGTCCAGGCCGGTATTGTGGAGAGCCTGCGTGGTGTTCATGGCGGCATGCGCCTTAAGGTGAGCCCCGACGATGTCACGATTCGTCAGGTTGTAGAGGCGGTTCAGGGTCCCATGGTCATGAACGACTGTACCGCTCCCGATGGCGACTGTGCGCGAATGGGCACGTGCTGCTATCATCCCCTGTGGGCCGGAGCCCAGGCGCTGATGCGCGACTATCTCGATTCCGTTTCGCTCGGCGATATCGTCGCCCATCGCCAGTTTCCGGCTGTCGATCCCAAGTTCGCCGACCGCGAAGCGTTTCCCGAGTACGCCACCTGCGCGCACGCTTGTCGGGAGGAATAGCGCCGCATAAGGAGCATAGCCATGATTCAGGACCCCTTTCGTTCGATGATTCGTTCGGAAGGGGTCCTGCGTTATCGCGACCTTCCGTGGCGCCGCACGCGCGATCCGTACATCATTTGGCTTTCTGAGGTCATGTTGCAGCAAACACAGGTGCCGCGTGTGGAGGCGCGCATGCCGGTGTGGCTCGATCGTTTTCCGACCGTGCAGGCGCTTGCCCAGGCCGCGCCTTCCGATGTTTTGGACGCTTGGCAGGGGATGGGCTACAACCGACGCGCTCTGGCGCTCCACAATGCCGCTCAGTGCGTTGTAGAGGGCTGGGACGGGGAGTTTCCGCGTGAGACGCGTGACTTGGTCGCTCTGCCTGGTATTGGCCCGGCAACGGCGCAGGGTATCCGGTCGTTTGCGTTTGATCTTCCGGGCGTGTATCTGGAGACCAACGTGCGCACGGTCTTTTTGCATCATTTCTTTCCCGATGTGCCGGCCGTTCCCGATCGCGAACTGGTGCCGCTGATCCAAGCTGCCTGTCCGGCGGCCCCCGGTGCGGCGGCGGACGAGATCGCGCCCTTTGCCGTGCCTCAAGATGATGCCGATACGCCGCGCGCGTGGTATTACGCGTTGCTGGATTACGGCGCGTATCTTAAAAAGACGCTGCCCAATCCGTCCAGGCGGTCGGCGGGCTATAGTCGTCAGTCCAAGTTTGAGGGCTCGCGTCGCCAAAAGCGCGCGCATATCGTGCGTATGTTGCTGGCAGCGCGCGATGGCCAGCCGGTGGGGATTACGCTCGATGAAGCCGTTGCAGGCGTTAACGAGATGGAGACGGCAGCCGGCCGAGAGTCGGTCGAGCGCGAGTTGGTCGCAAGCATTCTTGCCGATCTTGAGCGTGAGGGCTTTTGCCGCTCCGAGAGCGATCGTTGGCTGAGTGTATAGCTCGCTCAAATCTGAAGAACGGGATTGTAAGGTTTAGATTTTCGGCATGAGGGCATCCTAAAGACGAGGCCGCTCGAAGCCTACGGGCGGCATGCGTTGAAGGGAAGTACACCTATGGATTTTGAGAACTCTCAGACCAAGAAGAACCTCGAGACTGCTTTTGCCGGTGAGTCCCAGGCACACACCAAGTATCGCTACTATGCATCCAAGGCCAAAAAGGACGGCTACGTTCAGATCTCGAATATCTTTGCCGAGACGGCGGGCAACGAGTCCGAGCACGCCAAACTGTGGTTTAAGTACCTGCACGACGGTGCCGTTCCGGGCACTCTGGACAACCTGCGTGATGCCGCGGCAGGCGAGAACTACGAGTGGACCACGATGTACGACGAGTTTGCCAAGACCGCCGAGGAAGAGGGCTTTGCCGAGATTGCCGAGAAGTTCCGCGGCGTCGGCGCCGTGGAGAAGGCTCACGAGGAGCGCTACAACAAACTCGTCGAGCGCATCGAGTCGGGCGAGGTGTTTGAGCGTGAGGGCGTGAAGGTGTGGAAGTGCCTGAACTGCGGGCACCTGCACGTTGGTGCCGAGGCGCCTGAGGTGTGCCCGGTTTGTAACCACCCGAAGGCGTACTTTGAGGAGCAGGTGGTGAACTACTAGCGCTTGGCGCTAGCGTGAGCTGGGCCGGGAGGGCCGGACTACCTTCCCTCCTCGCTCACGGCTTCGCAGGGTCGCGTTGAGGGAAGGTAGTCCGGCCCTCCCGGCCCGCTTTGGGTCGTCGCGTGCTCGCTACAGAAAAGCTGATAAAAAAGTTTGTGTGCCGCCCCTTATGGGGCGGCACGTTTTTGTGGGGGCCGGTTGGGGCGGTGACGTTGCTTAGAGGGTACACTGGGTAGCGTTGGCTATTCGTTTCCTCTTGTGAGGTGTTGGTTATGGGTAAGAAGTCTCGGGCTCGGGTTGCTGCGGCGGGAACTCGCAAGGATCCTGGTCGTCGGGTTGCCGAGGGTAAAAAGGCCGATCGTGCCGAGAAGGACAAGAAAGTCGGCGCGCATGCTCATCCTGAGTGGGCGCCTCATTTGAATTCGGCTAGTGAGGATTTGACTGCCAAGTTGTTTACTCTGGTCGAGGTAATTTTGGGCGTGGTGCCCCTTGTGGTTATCGGTTTATTCTTGGCTTCGAAGGACGCCACGAGTGTCGATAAACTCACCGAGGTCTTTTCGCAGGACCCCTCGATGGTGGTCTCGTTTATTTCTGCGTGCTTGCAGCCGTTTGTGGCGTACATGCTGTATATGGTCTACCGCAAATACTGCGAGGGTGATGCGGGCTTTGCCGCCGGTAACCTGATCGGTCTTTTGTGCTCCGAGATCCTACTGCTCAATATCCCAGGCGTCATCGGTATGGGCATCTTGCTGTGGCGTGTTTGGCGCAACGTCGCCCCGCACTTTGAGAGCTGGTTGTTTGAGCGTCGTGCAATGGGCGTGCTGGCAGACATCGCGGGCTCGCTCGTGATTCTAGCCTTGGCGTTTATGTGCGCCACAGCCACCCGAGGTCTCGCGGGCATCTAAAGCTGCCTCCACCGACTGCGGAGCACGGGGCGGGGAAACACCTTTCCCTCTCGCTCACGGCTGCGCAGGTCGCGCGAGGTAAAGGTGTTTCCCTACCCTGTGCTCCGGCTTCGGGTCGTCGCGTGCTTGCTACTGAAAAACTGATAAGAAGTTAGCGTGCCGCCCCTTTTGGGGCGGCACGTTTTTGTATGGGGTCCCTGTCTTCACAATTTCCGTCAAGCTTTTGGTTAGATTTTGGTCAGTTGGCGTAAGGGTGGAAGGCCAAAAGATTGCTGGCGAAAAAAGCTCAGAGAAAGTGCTGGTAGGGGAGTTGTTGAGCTTTTCGACAGCTTTTGAGCAAAAGAAACTTTGTGGCTATTGCCGGCGATTGCGTTGTCGCGGTCATGGCGGTGCGGGATGCTGGTCGTAAGCGTCGAATGCTCCGATTTTGGAGGCCAGCATGGATCTGTTTCTTGAGACTCCGCAGCAACAGGCTGAGCGCATGCTGCGTCAGCAGCAACGACTCATGGAGATGCAAATGCAGGGGGCGGCAGCCCAGCCCCCTGCGCAAAACGTTACACCCGCGGTTTCGCCTGCGGGCGAATCGGCACCAGAGGCCTATTCCGTACAGCAAGATTCATATGCGCAGGAGCTCGCGTTCGACAAGCGTCGTGCGCGTCGTCGCCGCGTGGGCCAGCGCCTGCGCACATTGGCGATGATCGTGCTCATTCCGCTAGGACTTGCGGCGATTTTCTTGGTCTCGTATGCGCTCACCTGCATCCTCAACGGTGCTTCGCCCGGCGAAGTGCTCCAACATCTGTCAGCCCTCGGCCAGCGCCTAGGCGATGTCATAACAACAATCCGCGCCGGCTGGGAGAGCTAGCGTTTTAGCGTCCGCGGCTCTAAGAGAAATTTGTCTGCAAGGCAGTGAGTGATCCGTGTGTGTGGCGGGGTAAGATTGATCGCGGTTTTGATTGGTGCTCGATTGGGTTTGTTGGGCGGAGTTTATGTCTGCTATTGATATTGTGCTTGTTGTGATCGCCTTGGTGGCGGTGGGGGTTGCTGTGACCTGCGCCCTCCAGCTCAAGAGCCTGCGTGCCGAGCTGCGGGAGCGTGGCGACAGTAGCGCGGAAACGCTGGCAGCACTCGAACAGGCCAACAACGCGCTCGATGCCCTGAACGTCGCGCTGGCCGAAACCCGCCGCACGGCCAATGCCATCGCGCAGCAGCAGACGACCGATGCGGCCGTGGAGCAGCAACGTTACCTGACCATCGCGCGCGAGTTCTCGCAAGCTGGTGACCGGATGGATGACTTGCGCCGCGAGACGGCCCAACAGCTCGGCGCCAATCGCGAGGGCATCGAGCATCGCCTGGACAAGGTGCGCGAGACGGTCGATGCTCAGCTGGGCGCCATCCGCAAAGACAACAACGTGCAGCTCGATCAAATGCGTGCGACGGTGGACGAGAAGCTCTCTCGCACGCTCAACGATCGCCTGTCGGCATCGTTTAAGCAGGTGAGCGACCAGCTCGAGGCCGTGTACAAGGGCCTGGGCGACATGCAGTCCATCGCCACCGGCGTGGGCGACCTTAAGCGCGTGCTGGGCAACGTGAAGGCGCGTGGCATTTTGGGCGAGGTGCAGCTGGGTGCAATTCTGGCGGACATCCTTACACCCGACCAGTATCTGGAAAACGTCGCCACCAAGCCCGGCGCCTCGGAGCGCGTTGAGTTTGCCGTCAAGCTGCCGGTGGACGAGGGCGACCCCGTGCTGCTGCCGATTGACTCCAAGTTTCCGGGCGACGCGTACGAGCACTTGCTCGACGCGCAGGAGTCGGGCGATGCGGAGACCGTGGCGGCTGCGCGCAAGACGCTCGACACCATGGTCAAGCGCGAGGCCAAGGACATCTGCGAAAAGTACCTGAGTGTGCCGGCAACGACCAACTTTGGCATCATGTTCGTGCCGTTTGAAGGACTGTACGCCGAGGTCGTCAGCCGCCCCGGGCTTATCGAGACCCTGGGCCGCGACTATCACGTCAACGTTGCCGGTCCCAGCACCATGGCGGCCATCCTCAACAGCCTGCAGATGAGTTACCAAACGTTTAAGCTGCAAAAACGCACCGATGACGTGCTGCGCGTGCTCTCCGCTGTCAAGGCCGAGCTGCCGCGCTATCAAAAGGCGCTGCGCCGCGCCCAGCAGCAGATCGAGACCGCGGGCAAAACGGTCGAGGGCATCATCACCACGCGCACCAACGTTATGGAGCGCAAGCTCAAGGACATCGACGCGCTGGAAGATGCCGACCAAGCCGATGAGATCTTGGGACTCACGCCCGCGGACCTTCTCACAGACCAAGAAGACGAGGACTAATTGTAACAAGACGGTGGGGCACCGGCGCAAACGCGGGCGCCCCACCGCTTTTCGTATCGCACTTGTCTGAAGGGCTCCAATGTGCAACAAGGGCGTTTCGCCCTATCAGATGCGAAAGGAAGACCATGTCTCAGAGAAGCACCAGCCCGCTCAGCCGCTCCACCGTGCGCCGCACGCTGCAGCGGTTTTGGGGTGTCACGCGCACGCAGCCGCTGATTGTCTTTCTTTCGGTATTCTCGTCGGCGGGCTACATCTTTTTGCTGACGTTTGCCAATACCTATGTGATGGCCCTCATTGTCGACCGCGTTCAAGCCGGTCCCGTGGCGGGTGACCAGGTGTTTGAGGTCTTCGGCCCCTATATCCTGGCGCTCGTACTCGTTAACCTGGTGGGTCAAATCCTCTCCAAGCTACAGGACTATACCGTCTACAAGCTCGAGATCGCAGGCAACTATCACCTGGCGCGTCTAAGCTTCGACACGCTCTCCAACCAATCCATGACATTCCATACCAGCCGCTTTGGCGGATCGCTTGTGAGCCAGACAAGCCGTTTTATGAGCGGCTACACGGGTCTGGTCGACGTGACGGTGTATTCGCTCATCCCCACCATCACCTCGGTCATCTGCACCGTGGCCGCACTCGCCCCGGTGGTGCCGACGTTTACCGTGATCCTAGTGTGCATCATGGTCGTCTACATCGCGTTTGTCTGGCTTATGTACAAGCGCATCATGCCGCTTTCGGCCGCGACGTCCGCCGCGCAGAACAAGCTCTCGGGCGTACTCTCCGACGCGGTCACGAACATCTTGGCCGTCAAGACTTGCGGGCGCGAGGACTTTGAACGCGATCTGTTCGACGCCGCCGATCGTGCCGCGCGCGATGCCGAGACGGTCTCGATGCACGCCATGATGCAGCGCAACTTTACGACCTCGGGTCTTATCGTCATCACTATGGCCGTGGTGAGTGTGTTCGTGGCGGGCGGCAACGCGTGGTTTGGCATCTCGGCCGGCTCGCTCGTCATGATCTTTACCTATACCTATAACCTCACCATGCGCCTGAACTACGTAAGCTCCATGATGCAGCGCATCAACCGCGCGCTCGGCGATGCGGCCGAGATGACGCGCGTGCTGGACGAGCCGCGTCTGGTGGCAGACGACGAGAACGCTCCCGAGCTTAAAGTGACCGAGGGCGCGATTGATTTTGAGCACCTGAGCTTTGCGTACCGTGACGCTGCGGCGGGCGAGAGCGTGTTCGATGACCTGACTCTTCATGTGGCGGCGGGCCAGCGCGTGGGCCTGGTGGGCAAATCGGGCTCGGGTAAGACGACGCTCACCAAGCTGCTGCTGCGCCTGGACGATGTTCAGGGCGGCCGCGTGCTCGTGGACGGTCAGGATGTCTCGCGCTGCACGCAGCAGAGCCTGCGCCGCCAGGTTGCCTACGTGCCGCAGGAGGCGCTGCTGTTCCATCGCTCCATTCGCGAGAATATCGCCTACGGCCGCCCCGACGCCACCGACGAGCAGATCCGCGAGGCGGCTCGCTTGGCTAATGCGACCGAGTTTATCGACCGCTTGCCTCGTGGCTTTGACACCATGGTGGGCGAGCGCGGCGTCAAGCTCTCGGGCGGCCAGCGTCAGCGCGTGGCTATCGCCCGCGCCATCCTAACCGACGCGCCGATTCTGGTGCTCGACGAGGCGACCTCTGCCCTCGACAGCGAGTCCGAGGCGCTGGTGCAGGAGGCGCTCGAAAACCTGATGCGTGGACGTACCTCCATTGTGGTGGCACATCGCCTGTCCACCGTGGCGGCGCTCGACCGCATCGTGGTGCTGGCCGATGGCGAGATCGCCGAGGACGGCACGCATGCGCAGCTCGTCGAGGCGGGAGCCTGTGGAGCCGTCAGACCGGCGCATTCTTGGAGGCGTAAAGACCCCATACGTGGGACAATCGTGCCCATAAGTTTGTTATGCCGCTGAGCCGAGGAGTCGTTATGCCACGCGAGACCAATGCCGCCAAACGCGAGCGCGCCGTTGAGGTGTGCGAGCGCCTCAACCGTCGCTATGGCCCGGTCGAGTGTTTTTTGGATCACGAGAATCCCTTTAGGCTGCTCATCGCGGTGCTGCTCTCGGCGCAGACGACCGACGCGCAGGTCAACAAGGTGACGCCGAAGCTGTTTGCCCAGTGGCCCACGCCCGAGGCCATGGCCGGGGCGAGCGTGACTGACGTGGCAGACACCATCAAGTCACTCGGCTTCTACAAGAGCAAAGCCAAGCATGCCGTCGAGGCCGCGCAGATGATCGTCGCCGACTATGGCGGCGAGGTGCCGGCCGACATGAAGGAACTCGTGAAGCTGCCGGGCGTGGGACGCAAGACGGCGAACATCGTGCTCAACGTGGGGTATGGCATCGTGGAGGGCATTGCGGTGGACACGCATGTCAACCGCATTGCGCACCGCCTGATGCTGAGTCCCAAGACGCATGCAAAGGAGCCGCTCAAGACCGAGCAAGATCTGCTCAAGATTTTGCCGCACGAGTATTGGGAGTCGGTCAACCATCAGTGGATCACCTTCGGTCGCGAGATCTGCGACGCCCGCAAACCCAAGTGTGACGAGTGTCCGCTGGCAGATTTGTGCCCCAGCGTGCGCGTGGCGGGGTAGGGCGGAACGCATCTTCGTCTGGCGTTTTTTGCGGGGCTGGGTTTGCCCTTGAGCCGGAGTCCTCTCCATGCGCTACCATGACAGACAATGTATTTGACGTACGACCCGCCGAGCTTGCCCCGGCGGGCTTTTGGCGTTGCAATGCCGGAGGAACAGCATGCTCATTCACCGTATAGCCGCGCAGCTCTACACTGCCGAGGCACTGCAGACCGTCGAGGCCGGACTCGATGCTGGCGAGGACGTGACGCTGGCTGTGTCGCAGTCGGGCCGCACGCTTATGGCGGCCGCCCAGTTTGCGCGCCGTCCGCGCCCGACGGTCTACATTGTGAGCGGCGAGGATGCGGCCGATCGCGCCGCGCGCAGCCTTGCCGCCTATGTGGGCCTGGCGCACGTGTGCCGCTTTCCCGAGCGCAAGGACTATCCGTGGCGCGAGCAGGCGCCCGACGACGCCGTGGTGGCGCAGCGCTGCGAGGCTCTGGGGCGTATCGTGCGCGGGGACAACTGCATCATGGTTGCCTCGGCTCGCGCGTTGCTGCGCTGCGTGCCGCCGGTCGAGAGCCACTACTGGGAGTCCACTACTTTTGCGGTGGGCGAGGAGATTCCCTTTGACGAGGTGCCGCAGCGCCTGGTGGGCATGGGCTACACCAATGCCGGTGCCGCTGATGCGCCCGGTCTGTTCCGCGTTCACGGCGACACCGTCGAGGTGTTCCCTGCACAGGAAAAGGCACCCGTGCGCATTGAGTTCTTTGGCGACGAGATTGACCGCATCCGCCGCATGGTGAGCTCAACGGGGCAGACCATCGGCAATGAGGACAGTATTGAGATCTTCCCGTGCCGTGAGCTGGCGCTTACCGACGAGGCCGTCCACAACATGCATGTGGCGCTCTACCGCGCCAGCCAGGACGACAGCAAGTTGGCGGCGCTGCTCGAGATGGTGGATGCGCGCATCGTCACGCCTGAGCTCGACCGCTTTTTGCCGGTGATGTACGGCCAGACTGTGAGCCCGCTGTCGCACGTGAGCGGCAAGGCGCTCGTGGTGCTGTCCGAGCCGCGCTCGCTGTTCGACGATTGTCTGCGCGCCTACGAGGATATCGAGGCACGTGCCGGCGAGGCGGGGGTCGACCGTCTGGACGGCCTGTACGTGCGTGCCCAGCAGCTCGACTTTGGTTCCCAGCAACGCCTGAACTATGTGAGCCTCATCCGTGCCGGCGGTGCGGTGACGGCCGAGCTCAAGATTGAGCAGCCGGCCATCGCAGGCTCGGACAATCGCTTTATAACGCGCATTCAGGAAGCCGTGGGCAAGCGCTACGCCTGCGTGTTTGCCATTCCCGATCGCGGTGCGCGCGAGTCGATGGAGCTCACCTTTGGCGACGAGGGCATTACCTTTGAGGAGTCGCTGACGGCCGCGCCCGAAAACGCAGGCGTCATTGGCGAGCGCGTGCGCGTGGCAGCGGCGGATTCCGCCGACCGTGCTGTCCGCCAGGATGCCCATGCCTCGATCCGCGAGCGCCGCGCCGACGCGCTTAACGCCCGCTCGCTCGAGGCGGGCGCCGCGCAGGCTGCCGCCGGCGCCGCCGTGCCCACCATCTCGCGCGGGCGCGTGACCTTTGTCGATGCCGCTCTGCCGCAGGGCGTGGTGGTGCCCGACGCCAATTTGGCAGTGTTCTCGATTGCCGACCTCAACGCCCGCATGGATGCCAACCGCGCGCGCAGCCGCCGCAAGGTGGATATTACGCAGATCACCTTCCCGTTTAAGCCGGGTGACTACGTGGTGCACGCTACCCACGGCATCGCGCTCTTTAGCGAGATTGCGCGCCAGGAAGTGGGCGGCAAAGAGCGCGACTACTTTTTGCTGGAATATGCCGACGGCGACAAGCTCTACGTGCCGCTCGAGCAGGTCGACCGCATCACACGCTATGTTGGCCCCGACGGCGACAAGCCGCGCCTGACCAGGCTCAATACCGCCGACTGGACGCGTGCCACCAACAAGGCGCGCAAGAACGCCAAAAAGCTGGCGTTTGACCTGGTCGACCTGTATACACGCCGCTCGTCGATTACCGGTATCGCCTGTCCGCCCGATACGCCCGAGCAGATCGAGATGGAGGAGAGCTTCCCCTACGACGAGACGCGCGACCAGCTGGAGGCTATCGCCGACATCAAGGCCGACATGGAGGCGCCCAAGCCCATGGACCGCCTGCTGTGCGGCGACGTGGGTTTCGGCAAGACCGAGGTCGCCCTGCGCGCGGCGTTTAAGTGCGTGGACTCCGGCCGCCAAGTCATGGTGCTCTGCCCCACGACCATTCTGGCCCAGCAGCACTACGAGACGTTCTTTGAGCGCTTTGCCCCGTTTGGCCTCGAGGTCGAAGTGCTCAGCCGCTTCCGCACCCCGGCGCAGCAAAAGCGCGCGCTTAAGGCGTTTGCCGAGGGCACGATTGATGTGCTCATCGGCACGCACCGCTTGCTTTCTGCCGACGTGAACCCCAAGAACCTGGGCATGGTGATCATCGACGAGGAGCAGCGATTTGGCGTGCAGCACAAGGAGCAGCTCAAGAACCTGCGCGAGCAGATTGACGTGCTCACGCTTTCGGCAACGCCGATTCCGCGAACCATGCAGATGGCTACGAGTGGCGTGCGCGACATGAGCCTGATCACCACGCCGCCGACCGGGCGCCGCCCCGTGATCGTGCACGTGGGAGAGTACGACCCCGACGTGGTGAGTGCGGCGATTCGCCTGGAGGTGGGCCGCGGCGGTCAGGTGTACTACGTGTCCAACCGCGTCAAGACCATCGACGACGCCGTGGCGCGCGTGCACGAGGCCGCGCCCGAGGCGCGCGTGGGCGTGGCGCACGGCAAGATGAGCCCGCGCGAGGTCGAGGACGTGATGATCGAGTTCGCGACCAAAAAGATCGACGTGCTCATCGCCACGACCATCGTGGAGAGCGGTATCGACAACGCGACCGCCAACACACTGATCATCGAGGACTCGCAGCGTCTGGGCCTGGCGCAGCTCTACCAGCTCAAGGGCCGTGTGGGCCGCTCTGCCACGCAGGCCTATGCGTACTTTATGTTCCCGGGCGAGCTGCCGCTCACCGAGGAGGCAACGGCGCGTCTGACCGCACTTTCTGAGTTCCAGGACCTGGGCAGCGGCATGCGCATCGCCATGCGCGACCTGGAGATTCGCGGCGCCGGCTCGCTTATGGGCGCCGAGCAGCACGGCAACCTGTCGAGCGTGGGCTTTGACCTGTTTACGCAGATGCTGGGCCAGGCCGTGGCCGAGGCGCGCGGCGATGACGACGCCGGCGTGGAGGCGGCGAGCGTGGGTATTAACCTGCCGGCCGACTACTTCTTGTCCGAGGAGTACCTGCCGGCGGTGGACCAGCGCGTGCTCGTGTACCGTAAGCTCGCAGCGGCCGAGGACCTGGAGAGCATCGACGAGGTGCAGGAAGAGACCGAGGCCGCGCATGGCGAGCTGCCGTTGGCGGGACTCAACCTGTTCAACCGCGCGCGCATCCGCATTCGCGGCGAGCGTCTGGGGCTCGAGAGCGTCACGCTCAGCGGCGGACGCATCACGTTTTTGGGTGTCGACGTGCCCAAGAAGGTGGCCTTTGAGCTTAAGACCCGCTATGGCGCGGTGAACTTCCCCAAGAGCCGCAAGCTGTCGGTACCCTACAAGGCAGGCGCCGGTGCGGGCAGCGGCCTGGGTCGCGGCCTCGACGCCAACGACGGCACCGGCCCGGTGGCCGCGGCGCTCATGCTGCTGCAACAGCTGGGCGCGAGCGACGATGACTAACGGGTCGACGCTGCAAACGCCCCATTTGGGCAATCTGACCCTCACTCGTCGGTCGCGTACGCAAGTACGCTTCCCTCCTCCTTCGGGCCACCTTGCCACAAATGGAACGCTTTCGCTTACTTATGCTCAACCTGTGAGGGTATTTTCGGGACAAAGCCATCTTCGTCTCACCCACATTGCAGGTTGACCGCCCTTCGCCCGACCGAAAGGAAAGCATGTTCGGGTACATCTATAAGAAAGATGCCGCCATTATCGCGGTTGTCCTGTGTCTTTGTCTGGGCGTGGGCAGTTTCTTCGATTATCAGATCTCGAGCGCGCTGTTCAATATCGGCAGCATGTACGGTCGCTTTATCGAGGCCGCCGGCGAGCTGCCGTTCGAGCTGACGGCGAGCATCGCGGGCGTTATGCTCGTGCGCGCGGTGCGTCCCGACTCCAGGGGGAGCAAATGGCTCGCTGTGCTCGGCATCCTCGTCAACGTTGGCCTGACCGGCTACGAGATCGTTTCGTCCCTGAGGGTTGGCGGCAAACTCATCGCGGCTCAGTTGGTGCTGACGTTTGTGCTGGTCATCGTCGCCAACCTTATCGTCTATCGCCTCACGCGCACGACCGAGCCCGACGAGCTCACACGCTGGGCGTTGATGGTGCTTGCCGTGTGGGTCGCTCAGGCCATCATCCTCAACGTGATCGTCAAGCCGCTGTGGTCGCGCCCGCGCATGCGCGTGATCGAGGTCACGCCGGGGCTCAATTTTCAGCCGTGGTGGGTGATCGGCAATCCCGACAAGTGGACCTATATCGCCGCCGGCGTAATCAAGGACGGCTTTAAGTCGTTCGCGAGCGGGCACACCGCGCATGCGGCGATCGGTCTTATGCTCGCCGGACTTCCCGCGACGGCCTTTAAGGAAAAGCCGTCGCGCCGTCGGGTGGTCTTTTGGACGGCGGCTGTGGTCGCGGCGCTCGTCGCCTTTGGCCGCATCGTGATCGGAGCGCATTTTTTGAGTGACGTGAGCTGCGGCTTTGCCCTGGTGCTGGCGCTTGAGTGCCTTGCCGCGCGCATTGCCTATCCCAACGGCGTACAATAGCTCCGTTTGAATCATCTGGCCGATACCCGGTAAGAGAGGATTGCCATGCTCGCGTTTAACAACGACTATTCCCACGGCGCACATCCGGCAGTGCTGCAGGCGCTCGTCGACACCAACATGGAGCCGCAGCCCGGCTACGGTACCGATGCGCACACCGAGCGTGCCAAGCAGCTTATCCGCGAGGCCTGTCAGGCCCCCGATGCCGACGTGTTTTTTCTGGTGGGCGGCACGCAGGCCAACGCGACGGTGATCGACATGCTGCTTGCGCCCTACGAGGGCGTCGTTGCCGCCGAGACCGGCCACGTCGCCGGGCACGAGGCGGGCGCTATCGAGTTTGGTGGTCACAAGGTGCTCACCATCCCCGGCTACGAGGGCAAGATGCACGTCGAGGATCTCGAAAACTATTTCCAGGTGTTCTACGAAAACGAGAGCCATGAGCACATGGTGTTCCCGGGCGCCGTGTACGTGAGTCTATCGACCGAGTACGGCACGCTGTATTCCAGGGCCGAGCTCGCGGCGATTCACGCGGTGTGCCAGAAGCGCGAGATTCCGCTATTTGTGGACGGCGCTCGCCTGGCCTATGCACTGGCGGCCGATGAGTGCGACATTACCCTGCCCGAGCTGGCGCAGCTGTGCGACGTGTTCTACATCGGCGGCACCAAGTGCGGCGCGCTCTGCGGCGAGGCTGTGGTGTTCTGCGGCATGCACGCTCCGGCACATCCCATTCCGCGCATTAAGCAGCACGGCGCGCTGTTGGCCAAGGGCCGCCTGACGGGCGTGCAGTTTGAGGCACTCTTTACCGATGGCTTGTATTTTGAGATTGGTCGACAGGCGATCGAAACCGCGCAGACGCTTCGTCGCGTGCTGCACGAGCACGGCTACCGGTTCTTCTTGGAGACGCCGACTAACCAGCAGTTCGTGATTCTGCCCAACGAGGACATGGCGCGCATTCGCGAGCATGCGGCGATCGAGTACTGGGAAAAGTACGACGAGACCCACACGGTGGTGCGCTTTTGCACCAGCTGGGCCACGACGCAGGAGGATATCGACGCGTTGGCGGCGGTTCTGTAGCCTGATGTAATGACGAGGGGCCGCTTTGCGCTTGGGTTTGGCGCAAGGCGGCCTTTGTTTTTGAGGGAGAAGGGTTGTATGACCGAGATGTCCGATCCGACGATTCGTCTGGCGACGCCCGATGATGCGCCGGCCTTGCTTGCCATCTATGAGCCGTATGTGCGTCAGACGGCGATTACCTGCGAATACGAGGTGCCGAGCGTTGAGGAGTTCGCCGGGCGCATCGAGCGCACGCTCAAGCGCTATCCGTATCTGGTGATGGAACTGGACGGGCGTCCGGTAGGCTATGCCTATGTGAGTCCGCTCAACAGCCGCGAGGCATACGACTGGTCGGTCGAGACATCGATCTACCTGGCGCGTGATGTGCGCCACGGCGGGCTGGGCCGCAAGCTGCATGACGCGCTCAAGCAATGCCTGATCGCGATGGGTATCACCAACATGTGCGCCCTCATCGCCGTGCCGCACGACAAGGACGATGAGTACCTGACGCACAACAGCCAGGACTTCCATGCCCATATGGGGTATCGCCTGGTGGGCGCCTTTGACCGCTGCGCCCAAAAGTTCGGCCGCTGGTACGACATGTGCTGGATGGAGTTGGTCCTAGCCGAGCGCGTCCCCAACCAACCCAAACCAACCTGGTTCCCCGACCTCCCCAAACCTACCATTTAGGGACAGGTTTATTTTGGCAGGTTAGCCGATGGGCTCGGTGTATTTGGCACGGTCGGTGCGCTGGATGCGCTTGGAGACATGGAGCGGTCGGCCGTCGGTGTCGTACACGTAGTCGGTGATCAGGATCAGCGCCTGCCCGCGCCCAACGTTGAGCAAAAACGCCTCGTTTTGCGAGGCATAGCACACCTCAAAGGTCTTATGTCCCTGTGCCGGCGCGCGATGGAATTCCTGGCGCAGCGTGGCGTAGAGCGAACCGTTGATATCGCGATCGATGAGTGCTTCGAAGCTCGGTGGTAGATAGGTGGTCTCCAGGCACAGCGGCGCATCGTCCAGATAACGCAGGCGGACAAGTTTGACGAGCTTGCTGCCCACGGCGACATCGAAGAACTTGGCCGCATTGCCCGCGGCCTTGGCAAAGCCCGAGTCCACCGTGCGCGTGGTGGGCTTCATACCTTGACCCTGGACCTGTGTCGTGTAGCTCGAAAACACCAGGTTGTTCTCGTGGAGCGCCGGCGTGTCGGCCACAAAGGCGCCACGCCCGCGCTCGGTGCGCACCAGGCCCTCATCAACGAGCACCTTAAGGGCGTGGCGTACGGTGCTACGCGACAGCCCCGATTCGTCCATGAGTTCCATCTCGGACGGCAGCTTGTCTCCGCGCGCGTAGGTGCCGGAGGCGATGCGGTCGCGCAGCATGCCCGCCAAGCGCTCGTATTGGGTCAGTCTCTTTTTAGATGAAGCGTTCATGCGATCAACCTGTATCTAACCTGTATGCGTATCTAATCAAGCATGTATTCAATACAACAACAAAACCGCTGGTATTAAGTTATCGAAAACCGTATCAGCAAATTTTCTAAGACAAATATAGCATACAACTAGTCGACATAACCAAAACATGTATGTAACTTGTATGCCATCGAGAGCATCAAACGAGAAGAAAGGCTGATGCACGATGACTACTCAGGAACAGGTTAAGGACGTCGTCTCCCAGGTTTTGGCCGACAAGGCAGACAAGGGCGGCATCAAGCGCGTCGTGTGGATTGGCGCCGGCGGATCCAACGGCGGCAACTATCCTGCCCAGTACTTTATGGAGCACGAGGCCACGCAGGTCGTGAGCTCCAGCTACACCAGCAATGAGTTCGTGCACGCCACGCCCGCCTATGTCAACGAGAACACCCTGGCCGTCGTCGTGTCCATGCGCGGCACCAAGGAGACCATCGTCGCCGCCCAGGTCGCCAAGGACCACGGCGCCAGCACCATCGCCATCTATGTCGACGAGTCCGGCCTCACCGAGGTCTGCGACTACAAGATTCAGTATGACAGCCTGGCCGTCGACGAGTCTTGCATGGGCCGTACCAACTCCGCCGTCGTGACCATGATCGCCATGGAGCTTACGCAGCAGACCGAGGGCTATGCCGAGTACGAGACCGCTATGGCCGCGTTCGACTTGGTCGACCCCATCTATCGCAAGGCCGTCGAGTACACCCGTCCGCTCGCTGCCAAGTGGGCCGAGCAGAACGCCGACAAGCCCTGCATCAACGTGATGGCTCAGGGCCCGCTCTTTGGTGCCGCCTACGTCTTTAGCATCTGCAACGTGCAGGAGATGCTGCAGATCGACTCCTGCACCATCAACACCTGCGACTTCTTCCACGGCCCCTTCGAGATCCTGGACAAGCGCACCTCGCTGTTCCAGCTCATCAGCGTCGGCCGCAGCCGCTGCAACGACGAGCGCGGCATCCGCTTCGTCAACCAGTACGGTGGCGAGCGCGTCTATCAGCTCGACGCCAAGGAGCTCGGCCTCAACGACATCAAGGACAGCGTGAGCGAGTACTTCAACCACCTGATCTTTGCCCCGATCCTCAACAACGTGTACATGCGTGCGCTCTCTGCCGTCACCCACAAGGACTACATGACGCGCCGCTACATGTGGAAGCTGGACTACTAAGAGTTACGCGGTTTTACCAAACCGCGTAACGGCTCGACGCTGCGCGGACCGCATTTGGACAATCTGACGTTCAACTTCAAGGGCGCGACCAGAAGGTCAGCGCCCTTTCGTTTCACGCCACCTTGCCTCAAATGCGGCCCGCTCGCTGACTTATGCTCAACCAGCGGTGCCTTAGACGTTGGGGACGTTCTTAAATGACTAGTCATTTGGGAACGTCCCCAATGAGTATGTGGGGAAGCAGATTTTTCCGTTCGGCGATTTGTGTCTTGAAAAATGTATATAACGACTATAACGTAGTGTGAAACATATTGGAAACAATACCGAGGAGGCTGCGTTGAAGAAAAGCAATCTGGGCTATGTGCTGGTGCTGGTCGCCGCGCTTATGTGGGGCAGCATCGGAATCTTTGTAAACGGCATCTCGGCCATGGGCGTTTCGTCCCAGAGCATGGCTGCCTTTCGCTTGTTGGTCGGAGCGCTTATCTTGGCGCCGGTCCTGATGTTTATGGGCTGCCGTCCGGGTGAGGGGTCTACCGTGGCTCAGGGTCCGCTGGCCCTGTTCAAGGCAAGCCCCAAAGAGCTCGTCCCCTGCGCGCTTGTCGGTATCGTCGGTCTGGCCGCCGCCAACACCTGCTATTACGAGTGCATGGGCGAGGTCGGCATGTCCACGGCCTCGGTGCTGCTCTACACCTCGCCGGTGTTTGGTGTCATGCTCGGCCGCGTACTTTATCGCGAGGACGTGACCCCCAACAAGCTCGTTGCCATTGTCTTTAACATCGTTGGCTGCGTGCTTGCAGTGACCAATGGCGACCTTTCCGGTTTCCATTTTTCGGTTTGGGGCGTCACGTCGGGCGTGATTGCAGGCCTTTGTGGTGCGTCGCTCGCGGTGTTTAGCCGGATAGCAACCAAGACGGTCCACCCGCTGGCTGTCACGTTTTGGGGCTTTGTTTTTGGCGGTGCGGTTATGGCGGCTATCGCGGCTCCGTGGCCGGATGTCGCCGCGGCAATGTCGCCACAGCTGCTGCTGCTGTTCCTTGGCTTTGGACTCATCCCCACAGCTGTGGCCTACATCTTATATATGCAGGGTCTGTCCATGGGGCTCGAGACATCGAAAGTTCCCGTCGTAATGTCATTCGAGACGGTCGTCACCGTACTGCTGGGCATTGGTGTCTACGCCGAGCCCGCCGGCGCGATCAAAGTCCTGGGCATCGTGCTGGTGCTCGCGTCCATCCTGATTATGAACACCGACTTCTCCAAGCTGCGCAACAGTGTGTTTGTCGGTCATGTCGTTGAGAGCATGACCTTTAAGCCCAATGCGTGGTGGACGGAGAAATCGCAGGACATGGATCTGTTTAAGGAACGCACCGGCATCGCGCTGGAGCCCACCGTGCAGGAAAGCCCCTGGTACTTCGTGCGATAGGGGAGCGCTTATAGCCTCCGACCTGGGGTTATCCAGTCGACGCCGACCTACCCCGTGCCAACGTTTCGAGTACGTTAAACCCGTCAACGGTCGATTTTCACCCGCGAACGGTCTTTATACTAATTAGCAATATAAGCAACGTATAAGACGTTATAATGACCATAACGAAAAGGAGGAGGCAAGATGAATCAGATCATTCTCGCATCTCATGGCGGCCTGGCCGCAGGCGCCAAAGACACGCTCGAGATGGTTCTCGGCGACGTGTCGAACGTCCACGTCGTGTCGCTTGCTCGTGACGACAAGGAGCCCATCACCAATAAGGTTGAGGCTATGATCGCCACGTTCAACGCGGACGACACCGTCTATGTGCTGACCGATATGCTCGGCAGCTCGGTCAACAACAACATGGTCGAGCTTTCCAAGAACGGCACGAAGTTCACGGTTGTCAGCGGTTTCAACATTCCGTTGGCACTGACGCTCGCTATGAGCCCCGTCCCCGTCAAGGGCGCCGAGCTCGCGGCCCTCATCAACGAGGCCCGCACCGGTCTGACCAACCCCAACGCACCGGTCGAGGCCGCCGCGGCTCCCGCCAAGAAGGCCAAGGCGTCCCGTCACAGCTCCGGTCCCGCCAAGATCGTCCTCGCACGTCTTGACTACCGTCTGCTGCACGGCCAGGTCGTCTTTACCTGGACCACCAAGGTTCAGGCCGAGCGCATCATCGTCGTCGACAACGCCGCCGCCAACGATGACATCAAGAAGGGCGCTCTTAAGCTGGCCAAGCCCCAGGGCGTGCGCCTGAACGTCTTCACCGTCGAGCGTGCCCTCGCCAAGATGGACAAGCTCAACACCCTCGGCGAGCGCGTCATGTTCGTCTTTGGAAACACTGCCGAGATGCTGCAGTTCTGCCAGGGCTACAAGCTCGACGCCATCAACCTGGGCGCCACCGCCAACCACGACGGTGCCGATCAGATTGGCGGCAAGGACAGCTCCGTCTTCCTCGACGCCACCCAGAAGGCCGACGTCAACCAGCTGCTCGACATGGGCATCAAGCTCTACGTCCAGCAGACCCCTACGTATCAGAGCGTCGACATCGACGCCAAGCTGTAATCAACCAGGCTTTTGCCTGACTGAAAGGAGAAGGGTATGAATACGTTCATCAGTGCGGTGCTCGTCGGCCTCGTCGGCGTGTTCTGCATGTGGGACTCCCGCCTGCTCGGTCGTCTTAACTTCGAGCAGCCCCTCGTCGGCGCTACGCTCGTCGGTCTGCTGTTGGGCGATGTGCCCACCGGCCTTGCCGTCGGTGCCGCCGTCGAGCTCGTGTCCATGGGCCTGGTGCAGGTCGGCGCCGCCGTTCCGCCCGATATGGTCCTGGGCGGCATCGTGGCCGCTGCCTTTGCGTGCCTGACCGATGCTTCCGCCGAGACCGCCATGACGATCGCCATCCCGGTTGCCGTCCTGGGTCAGCTCCTCGGCATCGTGTTCCGTTCCATCATCGCCGCCCTCACCCATGTGGCAGATAGCGCGATCGATAACGGAAAGTTCAAGACCGCCTACCGTATGCACATCTGCGCCGGCTCCGGTCTGTACGCCATCATGTACTTCCTGCCGATCTTCCTCGCCGTCTTTGTTGGCACCGACCTGGTTCAGGCCATCGTCAACATGGTTCCCGAGTGGCTGTCCACTGGTCTTAACGTTTCGACCAAGATCATGACCGCCTACGGCTTGGCCCTGCTGCTCACCATGATGATCAAGAAGGGTATGACTCCGTTCCTGTTCATCGGTTTCCTGCTCGCCGCTTACCTCAACCTGTCCGTCATCGCGGTCGCTCTGATCGGTGTGTGCCTGGCTGTCGTCTTCATGGGCTTCAAGTTCAACGGTTCCCATGCAGCCGCCGGTGTCGATTCCGACTACGATCCGCTCGAAGACGACGAAGACTAAGGAGGAACACACTATGGCAACCGCAACCAAGGACGTGTCCCTGAACAAGAAGGTCAGCCAGTTCTTCTGGCGCTCCTGGGCCATCCAGGCCTCTTGGAACTACGAGCGTCAGATGAACATGGGCTTCCTCTACGGCATGGTTCCCACGCTCGATCGCCTCTATCCGGATGAGTCCGATCCCAAGCAGCTCGCTGCTAAGAAAGAGGCTTACCACCGTCACATGGCGTTCTACAACTGCACCCCGCAGACGAGCGCTTTCATCCTGGGCCTCTCCGCCTCCATGGAGGAGGAGTACGCCAAGGATCCCGAGAACTTCGATCCCGATTCGATCAACGCGGTCAAGACCTCCCTCATGGGTCCGCTTTCCGGTATCGGTGACTCCTTCTTCCAGGGCACCATCCGCGTTATCGCCTTTGGCCTGGGCGTTCAGCTGGCTCAGCAGGGCTCCATCATGGGCCCGATCCTGGCCATGCTCATCTCCATCGTCCCCTCCGTGCTGATCACTTGGTTCGCAGCCAAGATGGGCTATCAGGGCGGCCACGAGTACCTGAGCAAGCTTCAGGGCGGCGACCTCATGGAGAAGCTCATGTATGTCTGCGGCATCGTGGGTCTTATGTCCGTGGGCGGCATGATCGCTACGCTGATCGGCGCCACCACCCCGCTGCAGTTCGCTGAGGGCACCGTCGTTATCCAGGACATCCTGGACGGCATGATGCCCCAGATGATCTCCCTTGGCCTCACCGGCCTTATGTACTGGCTCATCAAGAAGAACGTCAACACCGGTTGGCTTCTCGTGATCGCCATCGTGGGCGGCATCGCCCTCTCCGCGGCCGGCATCCTGGCCTAGTCGCGACCAAGCGTCTAACCGCTTTCCCCCGGGGGCCTGCCTGGCATCCCATACCCCAGGCAGGTTCCCATCCCCAAACGTGACAAAGGGACCGTCCCTTATGTCACATCCTCGACGGGCTGGCGACTCGGCCCAAATCACGGTAACCCTGCGAGCGTCCGGCAATGTGGCGCCGCAAAAATCGAAAGGAATGTGTCAGATGTACGAGATCGACCTTAACCTCCCTAAGCAGATCGTCGCTGACGTCCTGTCCAACCACGAGATCCACAGCGTTGCCTTCGTCGGCTGCGGTGCCTCCATGTCCGACCTGTACCCCGCCAAGTACTTCCTGGCCAACAACACGGACAAGCTGAACGTTCAGATCTTCACCGCTAACGAGTTCAACTACGACACGCCTTCCTGGGTCAACGAGCACACCTTCGTGATCACCTGCTCCCTCGGTGGCTCCACGCCCGAGACCGTCGAGGCCAACAAGACCGCCAAGAAGCACAACTGCCCGGTCGTCTCCCTCACCAACAAGGCTGGCTCCGCTCTGACCGTCGACGCCGACCACGTCATCGTCCACGGCTTCCACGCCAACTATGCCGCCAAGGCCGAGAAGCCTGGCTACGCCATCGCTCTCGCTCTCGAGATCCTTCAGCAGACCGAGGGCTATGATCACTACGAGGATATGATCACCGGCCTCACCAACATCTTCGACCTGTGCGAGAACGCCGCTCAGCACTGCACGAAGCTTGCCAAGAAGTTCGCTGAGGACTTCAAGGACGACAAGATGATCTACTTCATGGCTTCCGGTGCCTCCGAGAAGATGGCCTACTCTCACGCCGCCTTCCTGTTCACCGAGATGCAGTGGATCGACGCCGCCGCCTACAACACCGGCGAGTACTTCCACGGCCCGTTCGAGGTTTCCACCGAGGGTAAGCCCTACGTCTTCTTCATGTCCGATGGTGCTACCCGTCCGATGGACGCCCGCGCCCTCACCTTCCTTGAGCGCATGGGCGCCAAGGTCGCTCTGATCGACTCCAAGGACTACGGTCTGGCCGACGCCGTGCCGGCGAGCGTCATCACCTACTTCAACCCGCTGCTGCACCTCGCCGTTATGCGCGAGTACGGCAACCAGATCGCCGAGGCCCGTCAGCACCCGCTGACCATGCGTCGCTACATGTGGAAGCTTTCCTACTAATCACAAGTAAGTAGACCTTACAGGTTGATTGAAAGGGGATGGGGTTTGCGCCCCATCCCCTTTTTTGCTCTTGGGAGGGCACGCCTGTCGCGTCGCAAAACCCAGGATAAAACCTACCAAAATAAACCTGTCTCTATTTGGCAGGTGGGAGGAGATGCGTATGATCAAAGCAGTGCTGTTTGACATGGACGGCGTGCTGGTCGATACCGAGTGGTTCTACAACCGTCGTCGCGTGGCGTTTATGGAGGAGAAGGGGTTCCACTTTGACGAGATCCCCGATCTTTCGGGGTCTAACGAGCCGGCCATTTGGGAGGCGCTGGTGCCCGACGATGTTGAGCTGCGCGAGCGCCTTCGCGTGGAGTACAAGCAGGTCTACAGCCCGGACCACCCCGTTCCGTATGCCGAGCTGCTCAACGAGCAGACGGAGCCGGTGATGCGCGCACTGCACGAGCGCGGCGTGAAGTGTGCCATCGCGAGCTCGTCTTATCGTGAGCTCATTGACGAGCTGGTAGAGATTGCCGGTATCGCCGATGTGCTGGACTACACCATCAGCGGTCACGAGTGCAGTGCGTTTAAGCCCGACCCCGAGATCTACCTGCGTGCCATGGAGGCGCTGGGGGTGGAGCCTGCCGAGTGCCTGGTTATCGAGGACTCGCCTTTGGGCATCGAGGCCGGCAAGCGCTCGGGCGCCCGCGTCCTGGCGCTGCGTCCGCACGAGGGTGTCAACCTCGATCAATCGCGAGCCGATGCCGTTATCGATAATCTGACCGACATTTTGGCCGCTTTGTAGCGTCAATCCGCCGCGAGAAGCACTGATTCACGCGTCTTTTGCCGCGGATTGGCTTTATTTGTCATCTATTTGGATCCGTTTGGCTTCGATTCGGACTAAGTGAGTAGGCTTTTTGGTGCAGGACGAGCACAAAGCGCATCTGCTCTAGTAAAACCGCAGGTCACAGGGGTGGCGGTTTTGGGTGTGCTCTGCAGGTCGCTTAAAGTCTACTCACTTGTAATTTGGGCCTTTGGTCGTGGGGTTGCTGGTCCCGCTTTGGTTGTCGAGAGAGGGTGAATTGAAGCGTCCCCGCACGCTCCATGTTACAATCGCGGACATATCCCACAACTACATCTGCCTTCGAAAGGAGCCTGCGTGGCGAACGCCATCGATCGGCTCACGGACCGAGTGCTCGTGCTCGGCCGCCTCACCATCGTCCGCCGCGCCATTACTGCTGTGGCGGTCACAATTTCTGCCGTCCTCCAAACATTCCTAATCCAGGCGTTCATTCAACCCGCCGACCTGCTTCCGAGCGGCCTCACCGGCGTCGCGGTCCTGCTCGATCGTGTTACCTCGCTGGGCGGCGTTCACATCGACATCTCGCTCGGCATGCTCGCGCTCAACATCCCCGTGGCGCTCCTGTGCTGGAGCGGCATTAGCAAGCGCTTCGTCATCTTCTCGATGATGCAGGTCATGCTCTCGTCGCTGTTCCTCAACGTCTTTCACTTCGCGCCGTTTTTGGGCGACAAGATCATGCTCATCATTTTTGGTGGCGTGGTCTCGGGTCTGGGCGCTGCCATCGCGCTTAAGTCCGGCGCATCCACCGGCGGCACCGACTTTATCGCGCTGTGGGTCTCCAACCACACGGGCAAGACCATCTGGGGCGTTATCTTTGGTTTCAACTGCTTTATCCTGGCGATCTTTGGCTTTATGTTTGGCTGGGACAACGCGGCGTACTCCATCGTGTTCCAGTTTATTTCGACCAAGACCATCGACAGTTTCTATCGTCGCTACGACCGCGTGACGCTGCAGATCACAACGCACAAGGCGGACGAGGTCATGACCGCCTATGTTGACCATTTTCAGCATGGCATTAGCTGTGCCGAGGTCATTGGCGGATACAGCCGCGAGAAGATGTACCTGCTGCATGCCGTTGTCTCGACCTACGAGAGCCAGGACATTATCAAGCTGGTGTGCGACATTGATCCCGGCGCCGTGATCAATGTGTTCCACACGCTCAACTTTGTGGGCGGCTGGTGGGGCGGTCATGTCGACGAGCCCATGCCCACGGCCGTTCCCGATCCCGACAAGCCCGCACGCATGGCCAGCAGGCAGGCGCGCCTCAGCGAGCAGGATAGCCTGCAGCAGGACGACGGCAAGTAAGGATTTGCTGTATGTGGTGTATCGTTTTATCAATATGAGGTAACATGAAACTAGACGTTATATACGTATTAGTTATTTCAATATTTCGATAAGAGTGATTAGATATGCCTGCGCCTAAAAATGCACCGCTTTACCAGCAGATTTACGACGAAATCAAGGATGCAATCGAGAAAGGTGTTTATGCACCCAAGGAGCGTATTCCGTCCGAGCTTGAGCTTGCCGAGCAGTACGAGGTGAGCCGAATTACGGTGCGCCGCGCCGTCGAGGAGCTGTGCTCCGATGGCTACCTGGTTAAGCAGCAGGGCCGTGGCACCTTTGTTTCCACGCCGCACATCAATCGCCAGTTTCACGCCTCGACGCTGCAGACGTTTACCGCGCTGTGTGCCGGCAACGGCATGAAGGCCGGTGCGCACGTGATCGATCGCCAGATTGTGCCGGCGCGCCAAAACGAGATGGAGTTCTTTGGCCTGCAGAAGGATGCGCTGCTGCTGCACATCAAGCGCGTGCGTACTGCCGACGGCGAGCCCATCTTTGAAGAGAACATCTTTGTGCCGTTTGACGCCTACCGTGAGCTGTTGACGGCCGATCTTGAGGACAAGTCGATTTTTGCCGAGGTCGAGCGTGTTGGCGGAACGCCGATTGTCTCGGTTGGCTACCGCACGGTCGAGGCCGTTCGCGCCAACGCCGAGCAGGCGGCTGAGCTGGGCATTGCTCCGCACGATCCGCTGCTCAACCTGCGCGCCGGCTTTATCGGCCCCAATGGCGAGCCGGTCCTGATGGGTAAGCAGTACTACGTGGGATCGCGCTACGTTATGGTGATGTAGGGTTGGTTCCGCCGTTCTGACGAACGGCGGACCGATCGACGCTGCGCCTTTGGTTACGCGGTTTTACCAAACCGCGTAACGGCTCGACGCTGCAAACGCCCCTAAGCGGCAATCTGACGTTCAATCGTCGGTCGCGTACCGAAGTACGCTTCCCTCCTCTTTCACGTCACCTTGCTCGCTTAGGGGCGTTTTCGCTGACTTATGCTCAACCAGCGACGTTTCCGTGCTTGTCAAGAGATAAAACATCGGCGTTGCTGGGCCGGCACTTGGGGACGTTCCTTTCTGGGGACACTCCTTAGTCGTTGGGGACGTTCTTAAATGGCTAGTCATTCAAGAACGTCCCCAACGACTACCCGCAGAATGAGCGTGGCTGACAGCCGGGCGACGCCGGTCCGCGTGGCGGCGTATAATCGGCGGCAGATGATTCTGACGTTAGGAAACCATGACCGATAGCATGCAGCAGATGGCGCTCGACACGCTCGGCGCCTATTTTGGCTACACCTCGTTTCGCCCGGGACAGGATCGCATGGTCGATGCGATTCTTGCCGGTCGCGATGCGTTGGGTGTTATGCCCACAGGCGCCGGCAAGTCCATTTGCTACCAGGTGCCCGCGCTCATGCTGCCTGGTATCACCTTTGTGGTGAGCCCGTTGCTGTCGCTTATGGAGGACCAGACCCGCGCGCTGCTCGCGGCGGGTGCGCGCCCCAGCTATCTCAACTCCAGTCTTACTCCGGCCCAGCAAAACACCGTGCTCAAGCGGGCGCGCGAGGGCCGCTATCAGCTTATGTATGTGGCACCCGAGCGCCTGCTCGAGCCGCGCTTTCTGGCCTTTGCGCAGGAAGCTGCGGCCGAAGGCGGCATCGGCGTTCCGCTCGTGGCCATTGACGAGGCTCACTGCGTGAGCCAGTGGGGCCAGGATTTCCGTCCCGCTTACTTGCAGATTCGCGAGTTTATCGATTCGCTGCCGCGGCGCCCGATCGTGGCGGCGTTTACCGCCACGGCGACCGAGCGCGTGCGCGCGGACATTCAGCAGATGCTCGGCCTGCAAAATCCCGCGACGGTAGTGACGGGCTTCGATCGCAAGAACCTCTACTTTGGGTGCGAGGAGATGGGCGACAAGGCCAAGACCGCGTGGGTGCGCGACTACGTGATCGCGCATTCGAGCGAGAGCGGCATCGTGTATTGCTCGACCCGCAAGACGGTCGACGCGCTGGCCGCGGAGCTTGCCGAGGCACTGGGCCCCAGCGGCATTCGCGTAGGCCGCTACCATGCCGGCATGGGCAACGACGCCCGCCGCCAGAGCCAGCGTGCCTTTATCGACGACGACATCCAGGTGATGGTTGCTACCAACGCCTTTGGCATGGGCATCGACAAGCCCAACGTGCGCTACGTGATTCACAACAACGTGCCCGAGAGCATCGAGGCGTACTACCAAGAGGCGGGCCGCGCTGGCCGCGATGGCGATTCGGCCAGCTGTCACTTGCTGTGGAACGGTAACGATTTTCGCATGCGCCGCTTTTTGATCGACCGCGGCGATGCGGCTGACGAGGCGCTCGATGACGAGCAGCGCGCGTGGGCGCTCCAGAACCGTTATCGTCTGCTCAGCCAGATGGAGGGCTACTGCAATACCACGGGCTGCCTGCGCGAATACATGCTGCGCTACTTTGGCGACGAGGCCGCGGCCGAGCATGCTGCTGCGGCTGGTGCGGGCGCCACCGCCACGGACGACGCCGAGGGCTGCGGCAACTGCAGTAACTGCCTGACGCAGTTCGAGGTCGAAGACGTCACCGATATGGCCCGCGCCGCTGTGCGCTATGTGGCCACGCGTCCCATGCGCTTTGGCAAGTCGCTCATCGCCGATGTGCTTCACGGCGGCAACACCGAGCGCATTCGCCAGATGCATTTGGACGAGGACTGCGGCTACGGTGAGCTGTCGGGCGAATCGGTCGGGCGCATCAAGGACATCATCGGCCAGCTGTGCGGTCGCGGTTATCTGGCTACCTCGCAGGGGCAGTACCCGGTCGTGGGACTGGGTCCGCGTGCCGGCGAGGTCGAGGACGAGGCGTTTGCCTTTACCGTTAAGCGTCGCGCGTCCAAGCGCAAGGCCTCGGCCCGCGCCCGCCGCGCCGTCGATCTGCTGCGTGAGGAGGCCGAGCTGGATCAGCGCCCGCGCGTGGGCGACGACGCCGAGCTGTTCGAGCGCCTGCGTGCCCTCCGCAAGGAGATCTCGACGGAGCTGGAGATGGCGCCGTACATGGTCTTCTCCGACAAGGCCCTGCGCGGCCTGTGCCGCCTGCGCCCGCAGACGCGCGACGAGCTGATCCAGGTCAACGGCATTGGCGAGAAAAAGGCCGACGCCTTTGGCGAGCAGTTTATGGCGGCGATTGAAGAGTTTGAGTCCGAGCATGCGCGGGATGGAGCGTAACGATGGCTTTCGATAGCAAGACCGACCGTACTGACGTGTCCGCCGTGCCGCTGTACCAGCAGGTCATGGACGACCTAAAGGGCGAGATCGCGCGCGGCGTGTACGCTGCCGGCTCGCGCATTCCTTCCGAGATGGAGCTCGCGAAGTCCTACGGCGTGGGGCGCGTCACCGTGCGTCGCGCCATCGAGGAGCTGTCGCGTGCGGGGTATCTCAACCGCCAGCAGGGGAGGGGCACCTTTGTGTGCGCTCCCAAGCTCAAGCGCAAGATTCGCCAGAAGGGTGACGTCCAGAGCTTTACTGAGGGTTGTGCTGCCAACGACATGGTGCCGGGTGCGCGTCTGGTGTCGCGCACGGTGGTCGCAGCGACGCACGAGGATGCGGCGTTCTTTGGCGTGGAGCCCGGCTGCGAGCTTATCGTGGTCGAACGCGTGCGCACAGCCGACGGCATCCCTGTTATGCTTGAGAACAACGCCTTTGTGCTCGCCGACCATCCCTATCTGCAGACGCTTGCCGACAAGAACCTCACGGACAATTCTATCTTTGTGCTCGTTGCCGAGCATTCGGGTCGCGCGCCGCTCAAGTCCGACCCCTGCACCGTGGAGATTGCGCTTGCCGATGCTCAAGCGGCCCCACTGCTGGAGGTGCCGGTCGGCGAGCCGCTCTTCTATATGGAGGCGTACTTTACCGATGAGGACGAGCGCCCCTTGCTGCTCGGACGCCAAAAGATCGTGGGCTCGCGCTACGTCTTCGACATCTAACGTCCATAGATAGAACAACATAGAACAACTTTGGTGAAATGACTTCACGGGCGTTGCTACACGTGTTATAAATAGGACAACATAGAACGACAGCAGGTACGAGCTGCCGTCGCTCAAAGCTGCCCCACAAGGAGGAACATCAGGATGAACGCACATGATCTGGTTCAGGAAATCATCGAGCGCAAGGGCAAGATCGAGAACGTCTTTTGGATCGCTTGCGGCGGTTCGATGATCGACTTGATGCCGGCCAACGAGCTGCTCAAGCGCGAGGCAACCACGTTTACCTCGACGGTCTACACGGCACGCGAGTTTTGCCTGATGGCTCCCAAGAGTCTTGGCGTGAAGTCGCTCGTCATCGCCTGCAGCCACAGCGGCAACACGCAGGAGGTCGTCGACGGCTGCGAGATGGCGCTGGCCGCCGGCGCCGAGGTCGTTGCCCTCACCGACTGCGAGGGCTCCAAGATCGACAACGGCAAGTGGACTACCTGGGTCTACCCCTGGGGCGAGGGCGTGCCGCAGGCCGAGGTGCCGCAGGGCATCGGCGCTCTGATCGCCGCCGAGCTGCTCGACCAGCAGGAGGGTTACGAGGCGCTCGCCGACATGTACGAGGGCCTCAAGCAGATGGATGCGCTGCTGCCCGCCGCCCGCGAGAAGGTCAACGCCGAGCTGGGCGCCCGCTTTGCCGAGCTCTGCCAGCAGCACAAGTTCTTCTATATCCTGGGCTCCGGCCCCAACTTTAGCCAGACCTACGCCATGGCCATCTGTTCGCTCATGGAGATGCAGTGGCAGCACTGCTGCTACATCCACTCCGGCGAGTACTTCCACGGCCCGTTCGAGGCCACCGAGCCCGGTGTGTTCTACTTTGTGCAGCTTGGCGCGGGCGAGTGCCGCCCCATGGAGGAGCGCGCCCTTGCGTTCCTCAACACGCACACCGATACGATTATGGTGCTCGACGCGCTTGAGTACGGTGTGGGCGACGTGCCTGCCAGCGTGCGTTCGTACCTGGAGCCGATTTTCTTCTACAACATGAGCTGCGAGCTGCGCGCCGCACGCGGCAAGGTCTTCGACCACAGCCCCGAGGTTCGTCGCTACATGGGCATCGAGCAGTACTAGGTACCGGGAATTATCTTTTTTGACGGGGCCTGCGCTGCGCGCGGGCCCCGTTTTGCGTTGTGGCAGCCGGATTCGTGTCTGCGCGAAAACGAAGGTGAATACTTTTCCGCGAAGTGAACGACCTATTTTGGACCCCCGAAGCATCCACACTTTTTGACGCCAAAACTGCAGGGAAAACTCGACGAAACCGCAGGAAACGGCGTCCGAAAAGTGTCGATGCTTCGGGGGCTCGTTTTTACTCGTTCACTTCGCGGAAAAGTATTCACCTTCGATTCGCAAGGGCACTGCGTGAGTCAAAAAAGCGGGCCGCGCCGGGGATTTCCGGCGCGGCCCGCTTGGCATCGCGTTTAGATTCGCAAGGTTGCGGCAGCCAGCGGCCTACTTTGCGTCGTAGGCCTCGGCGTCCCACCAGTCGAGCTGGGCGATGTTGTCGCGGATGTGCTGGCAGCTCTTGTGGAAGCCCTCGAGCTCGTACTCGGACAGGTCGAGCGTGTAGACCTCCTCGACGCCCTCGGCGCCGATCACGCACGGCAGGGACGTGAAGATGCCCTCTTCGCCATACTGGCCGGTCATAAGCGTAGAGGCGGAAAGCACAGCGTGCTCGTTGTGCAGAACGGCAGCGCAGACGCGCGCGGCGGAGTTGGCGACGGCGTACTCGGTGCACTGCTTGCCCTGGTAGGTTACGTAGCCGCCCTTGCGTGCAAGCTCCTCGACCTCCGTGTGGTCAAAGGCGTACTTGTCGGGGTTCTCGGCCTGAAGCTCGTTGAGGCTCTTGCCGGCGATGGTCGCGGCCTTAAAGGCAGCCAGCTGGCTAAAGCCGTGCTCGCCAATCATGTAGGCGTCGATGGACTTGGGGCTCACGCCGACCTTCTTGGAGATCTCGGTGCGCAGGCGGGCGGAATCCAGAGCCGATGATCTTCTTGGGATCGTAGCCGGTCAGGTGCCACAGCTCGGTGCACACGACGTCGCAGGGGTTGGAGATGCTCACGAAGATGCCGTCGAAGCCGGCGTCGACGATGCGCTTGGCAAAGGAGCGGGCGGCGTCGGTGGTAAAGAACAGCTCGCCGTCGCGGTTGCCGGCGGCCAGCGCGACCTTGCCGGCGGCGTTGACGATGACGTCGCAGCAGGCCAGCTCCTCGTAGTGGTCGTAGCAGTTGACGATTTTGGTGTTATACGGGACAAACGAAAGGGAGTCGCGCAGGTCCTGGACCTCGGACGTCACCTTGGCCTCGTTGATATCGCACAGGTACAGCTCGTCGGCAATGCCCTGCATAAGCAGGCTGTTGGCGACATGTGCTCCTACGTGGCCCTGGCCGACCACACCGATCTTACGCGTCTGGTACATATGAGTATCCTTTCGGCCGAGTTTTTCGCGTCGAACCATTGTAGCGTCCAGCTGCCACTTTGCTAGACTAAAGCGCCGTAGATTTTTGGGACATGCCCTAATCTCTACTTTTGGGGTGATTTGGGCCGCTGACGGCATCGCTGGGCGATGTGCTCGCGCGGATGGGGCCGGTCGTTGTACCATAGCTGCAACTGACTCGTAAGGAGCATCCATGCCCATTCGCATCCCCGACGCCCTCCCTGCCGCCGCGCAGCTCGAGAGCGAGAACATCTTCGTCATGACCGAGTACCGCGCGCTGCACCAGGACATCCGTCCTCTGCGCGTGCTCATCCTCAACCTCATGCCCACCAAGATCGCCACCGAGACGCAAATCATGCGCAAGCTCTCCAACACGCCGCTGCAGGTTGAGGTGGATCTGCTGCGCACCAAAACGCACGAGGCCACGCACGTGAGTGCCGGTCACTTGGAGACGTTCTATCGCACGTTCGACGACATCCGCGACATCCACTACGACGGCCTGATCATCACGGGCGCGCCGGTGGAACAGATGCCGTTCGAAGAGGTCGACTACTGGCCCGAGCTCTGCCAGATCATGGATTGGTCCACCACGCACGTGCACTCTACGCTGCACATTTGTTGGGGCGCACAGGCCGGCCTGTACCATCATTACGGTATCCAGAAGTACGATCTACCGGCAAAGGCGAGTGGCGTGTTCGAGCATTATCTGGTGAAGCCGCAAAGCCCGCTGGTCCGCGGCTTCGACGACCGCTTCTATGCCGTGCATTCGCGCAACACCGATGTGCGCCGCGAGGACGTGGAGGCCGAGCCGCAGCTTGAGGTCGTGGCCGTGTCCGACGAGGTGGGCTTGTACATCGTCAAGTCGACCGACAGCCGCCGCTTCTTTGTCTTTGGCCATCCCGAGTACGATACCGACACGTTGCGCCTGGAGTACGAGCGCGACGTGAAGCGCGGGCTCAACCCCCAGGTGCCGGCGCATTACTTCCCAGGTGACGACCCCACCGCCGAGCCGCGCAACGTCTGGCGCAGCCAGGCTCAGTTGCTCTACACCAACTGGCTCAACTACTACGTCTACCAGACCACGCCCTACGACCTAGCTCGCGCCGGCGAGGAGCACTAGGCTACGGCTGCTGCTGTGCCGGCGGCGTGACGAGCGTGGATATCCGGACGGACGAGCGTGGATTTTCGGACATTTACAAATCGAGCGTGGATAATCTCCCACTTTTGGCTTGAAACTAGGCTCAAAACGGGAGATTATCCACGCTCATTTTTTAGGTATGTAGATGCCGATGGCTCGGCTAAGAGACGGTGCGTGAAGAGGCCAAGTCGCATTCGGCGTGGTCTTGAATCTCGACGGGTTTTTCTTTCTGATAATCCGATGGACCAAGGCGCCAAATTATGGAGACGGGGACCTCTCGACAACCACCCTACCTGCAGATATAAGTCATCAGCCTAAAACGTCCAAAACCGTCAAGCATTTTGTCAGCGCCTGGACAGCATTTGGTTAGACTTCGCATGAAACCGTCTGGTACGTTTGCGCCGTTCCAAGAGTTGGGAGGCGACATGGGAAACATGACGGCGAATCAAAGGCTTACAAGTCACATTAAAGCATGCGAACGGCAGATGAGCTGCGTGTACGCACGCACGACGGCGGAGGCAAAGCAGATTGAGCGGCGGGTGGCGGCGGGAAGTCTAGAGGCGGTCATGCCGGGGCTGTATGCGCGTCCGGATTATTGGTCCGAGCTCAAGTTTCGGCAGCGTTATCTGCATCGGGTGCGGGCCCTTGCGCAAAAGCATCCCGACTGGACGTTTTGCTCCTATACGGCGGCTGTTATCTATGGTCTTTCGGTCTCGCATGCCAATTTGACGCACATCCATATCGCCGCGGCGCCGGCGCAATCGACGACGCCCGGCTCTCAGGTGATTCGCCATCGTTATGCTCGTCAAACACGGGCAATCCAGATGGATATTGCCGTGACCGATATCGATCAAACGATTACGGATTGCCTGGTCGATGCGTCGTTTGTCGAGGGACTGATCATTGCGGACTCGGCGCTTCATGAGCAGCTGTTGTCGAAGGAGCATCTCGTTGAGGCAATCAACAAGCTTGGCTTAAATCGTCGCGGTGTTGTGACGGCGCGAAGTGTTGCGCGGTGTGCCGATGGCCTATCGGAAAGCGGTGGCGAGTCCAAGGCGCGTGCTCTGATGATTGAGCGCGGCTGGCAGACGCCGGAGCTGCAAGTTGAGCTGTTCGACCCAGTTGAGCCGGGACGGCCGTATCGCGTTGACTACTTGTGGCGTGTGGGCGACCAGCTGATTATCGGTGAGTTCGACGGATTCGTTAAAAGTGAGAAGGCGGCGGAGGAGGGCAAGCTCGCAAAGGCGCAATTTGACGAGCGCCAGCGCGAGTCGAGGCTTTCGATGCTCGATAACTGCAAGATTGTGCGCTTGTGCTGGGATGACCTAAGGGATCCGACAAAGCTCGATCGCAAGCTCAAGGTTGTCGGCGTGCCGCGTGCCTGCTGAGACGGTTGCAGGGCGTTAGGCTGCACGAGCGTGGAAATCCGGACGGATGAGCGTGGGAATTTAGACGCGATTTGGTTGAGCGTGGATTTTCGGACACACGAGCGTGGATTATCGGACGTTTGAATAATGAGCGTGGATAATCTCCCGTTTTTTGCCCCCGAATAGGCCCAAAGTGGGAGATTTTCCACGCTCATCTTGCGGGTACGATACAACGGCATTTAGGCGCTGACAATGTTGGGCAGCGGCAGATCGTGGGCGTCGGTGGGGACGTGGTCGACGCGCTGTTCGTCAAAGGCGATGCCGACGATTAGGCATTCAGGTGCAACTGTGGGCAGGTAGCGGTCGTAGCAGCCTCCGCCGTAGCCCAGGCGCGCGCCGGCGCGGTCGAAAGCCACGAGCGGCACGACAACTATGTCGAGCTCGGCGGCGGGCACGATGGGGCAGCGATTGCTGTCGATATCCGTAGCCGCGAAGGCCCGCGTGGGATGAGCGATAAACGGAGCCGTGGATACATCGCCGGCGGCGACCGCCCGCATGCACATGCGCTGGCCGCATGCGGCGGCGTCGCTTGCCGAGAGCATGCACGGATAAGCTACGCGCCAGCCACGCGCGGCGGCCGCGGCGGCAAATGCGGCGGGGTCGACTTCGGAGCCCATGGCGGCATAGACGGCAACGGTGTACGGTGCCGCGGCACCCAAGCGATCCAGCAGCTCAATGAGCCGCGCGCATACAACAGCAGACTTTGCCGCCCGAACATCCAAATCAATAGCATCGCGCCGAGCAATCACCGCCCGTCGCAACTCAGCCTTATCCATCCCGGCCTCATCTCCCAAACCTTCCAAAAAGGGACAGGTTTATTTTGGCAGGTTTTATCTGGGCAAACGCGATATAGGCAGTAAAGCCACCGCAAATATGCCTGTGAACTGCGCCCTTTGTGGTTGTTTGGGCCTATGTGTTAATGCTATAACGCCGCAGCGATTGCTTCAGTCACAAACTTATTGAGTGACTCACCCTTCTTTGCCGCTGCCAGCGCTGCTTGCTTGTGGAGCTCAGAGCCCGTTCTTACGTTGAACGAGCCCTTAAAAGCCCGCTCGGGTTCCTTGCCCTTCTCGGCGCAAAACTCAAGGTAATCGTCGACGGCTTCGTGGAAGCATTGCTCCACTTCTTTAGCCGTGGAGCCTTCAAATACGATTGCGTCCCTAATGCCGGTGACCATACCTGTTAGCACATGCTGTTCGGCATCGAACTCGACTGGGGCGAAATAACCCTTGTATGCCAAAACGTTACTCATGACTACCTCCGACACCTTGCAGAAATCGAACGATGTTTCGAATGGTCCCCGCTGTCAATTCGTCAGATGGATGTGGTGCGTGCATTACGAATATCCTGCCATCTGATGGCCTGTAGAAGCGAATGCGCGATCCGGATGTCTTGCCTTTGTTGTCCATTTCAAAGCCATATGAAGCCATGACTTTTAAAAAATCGGTATACCGATACGTTGAAGGGCAGCTAAGCAGTTGGGCGATGAGTTTATCGGTCCGAGTCATCCCACCTCACATTCTGCAACCATATCCTAGTTGCAATTTAAGTCCGATGCAAGCACCCTTACTATAGAACATGTGTACGTATAGAACAAGTGTTCGAACCAACACAAAGGCACCTGTGAACTGCGCCCCTTTGCGGTGGTTTGGGCTGAATGTTGCGCAACAAGGGTTGCATTTTTGGGTTTACCTTCATGGTGGAAGGAATGAACCGAAAGGAGCCCGCCATGTTTTGTCGCTCGTGTGGCACGCCGCTTGTCGACGACGCCCTCTTTTGCCCCGTATGCGGCGCACCCGTAGCACCCGACCAGGTCGCGGCCACGCAGCAACCCCAGCCTGCCGCACCAGCTCCCCAGCAATACGTGCCCGTGCAGCAGCCCGCGCGGCGCAAGCGTTCCAAGAAGCCCCTCATCGCTCTCGCCGCGGCACTTGTCGTGGCGGCGGGCATCGGCGGTGGCGCGCTGTTCTACTTCACCCAGATTGCGACCACGCCCATCGACGAGAAAACCTTCCCGGACAGCGGCATGCGTGCGCTTGTCTCGACCAAGTACGACACTAACGGTGACGGCCGCATCTCACGCGACGAGGCCAAGGCGGTGACGTCGGTCGAGCTGGACGGCATCGCGTCGACGCAGGGCCTGGGCAAGGTGTTCCCCAACGTTACCAGTGTGGAATATGGCGGGGACAAACTCGTCAACCTGGACCTCTCGGGCTGCGGTGACCTCAAGACCGTCGAGCTTAACTCGGCAAGCAACGTCACTGTCGTTAACCTGGACGGTTGCGACAACATCGAGAAGCTCGATCTTTCAAATGCCGCGGAGCTCAAAAGCGTCGATCTTTCGGGCAAAAAGAAGCTCGCCACGTTGGCGCTGCCGCAGGATACGAAGGTCAGCGGCGTTAAGGATACGCAGCTCGAGGAGTTGTGGCTGCCGGTGTACTACGAGGGTACCGACGAGGACGGTGTGCACGGCAGCACGTATGAGATTGAGCGCGACGAGGACGGCTATGTTACGGGGTATACGAGCAGCCTCAAACAGGGTGGTGGCATGGGCTACGACGTCGAGCACGACGAGTCGCATCGCATTTCGGAAATAGCGGAAGTTCGCTCGGGTGACTACGAAGATGAAAACATGTTCACGTACGATGCCGACGGAAACCTGACGCGCATCGATTGCGACGCCGCTATTGGTGATGCGTCGACCTCCACGACGTTTACCTACGATGCCGACGGAAGCCTGATCAACAAGACGACCCACGCAGGCTACGGCGAGAGTGCGAGTACGTATGTCTACCAGGGCGGCAACCTAGTGTCCGACAGCGAGACCGGTCCGGGCAATCCTCGCACGGTCGTCTATTCGTACGGATATGACAGCGGCCGCGTGACGTCCTTTACGACGGACTGCCAGGGTGACACCGTGGGCACGAGATGGACGCTGACGCTGAATTACGAGTACGACAAGGAGGGTAATATTACGCGCATCTCGCCCGTGGCCTATGACACACACGGTAACGATTATGGTTCACTGAGTTCGTTTTCCACGGTTAATTACTCGTACAGTGGCGGCAAACTCGACCGGATCGATTCCACGCGCGATGGATATGCGGAGTTCTATTACGACGAGCACGGCAATCTGACGGCGGTCGATGAGTACACCGATGGCGGTTCGGATGACGAGTTTGAGTTTGAGCACGAGATCGAGTACCAGCGGTACTTCTGCAATAAGAGTGAGAAGAATAAGCCGGAGGAGTGGATCCGCCTGGATTCGAAGTACGACGTCTGCAACGGCAGCTGGGTCAACACCTCATCGTCTCGCAAAGAGCGCTTTGTGAGTCTGTATCAGCTCAATCCGCTGAAGGCGCAACTCGATCCGTTCCACAAGTAACGACCAGCCGCAAACCACCACAAAGGTGCCTGTCCCCTTTGTGGTGGTTTTGCTTGCTGTGGCTAGCCCAGCAGGTCGACTACGTTGAAGTTGGCGTTGCTCTTGGCGATGACGTCTCGGCCGCCAAAGACGCAGGCCGGCGACTCGGCTGCGATGCGCGTTACGTCGGCGCCGAGCGAGCGCAGCTCACCGGGCGTGGCGGCGAGCATCTGGGCGCGACGCTCCTCGCGCGCGTGCGGATCGAGCCCGGCCAGGTAGGTCGTGTTGCGGCGCTTGGTGAGCGCGTACGGCTTCACCGGCGCGTCCATGCCGCTCACGCAGCTCACGATAAAGCCCTCAAAGGCGGCCTCGTCGGGCTCAAAGCTGCCGAGCCACTCACCGGCGCGCTCCACACGCTCAATCGAGGGGTCGATCGCCGGGTCGCGGTAGGTGTAGAACGCCGTCTGGCGCTCGCCGGCTGCGCGGAATCCGCAGCCGTACGCACCGCCCTTCACGCGGATCTCGTTCCACAGGTAGTCGTAGGAGAGCGCGTTGGCGGCAACCGCCCAGGCGCCCGTCACGTCAATGCCCAGACGACGCGGGTCGCATGCGCTTGCCGCAAAGCAGATGTCGCTGGGGATGACGAAAGCCTCGTGGCGGTCGCACGGCGTCGGCACCACGAGCGCGTCGCGGCCGGCATCGGCGCCGTCGCCCGCGCCCAGCCCCAGGTCGCCCGCGGCATCCCAGTACGCGTTAAAGTCCTCATCGCTGCCGGTAAAGCTCGCCATGCAGCCGTCGGTCACAAAGATGCGGTCTGCCAGCGCGGCAAGCTTGGCGCGCAGGTCGTCCAGTCGCTCGTCAAAGTGCTCGAGCAGATCGCGCAGGAACAGATAGAAGTCCACGCCCGAAAGTTGCTCGCGCACCACGGCCGAAGGCGAGCTGTAGCTCATCGCGCGACCGAGCGCCGCCGAGTGACCGTTGTTGATAAAGCCCTGCTCAAGCCCAATGCGAATCTGCGCGAGCACGTCGCGCACGCGGTCGGCGTCGGCATCGAGCAATAGCGTGCTCGACCACACCTCGCGCGGCAGGCTCGCCAGCGCGTCGATCTTTTCGGACAGGGCGCCGGCGCTCACCAGCAGGTAGGGGCGCACGCCGTCCACGTCGGGCTGTGTCATGACCTCGGTCGTAAAGCTCAAAAAGCCCAGCTTGCCGGCGAGCAGGTTGTCGAGCTCCTCGGCCGAATGCTCGCGCGTGGGCAGCTGCTTGAGCAGGCGGCAGAGCAGCGTCACATAGGGCAGGTCCTCAAACGCGACGCAGCTCAGGTCGAAGTACTGCATGGCGTAGGCCAGACGGTTGGTGGGGATGTCGTGGCGCAGGCAGGGGATGGGCGCGGTCGTGTCCACGACCAGCGGCGGCTCGGGGCGCGCCTCGCCAATGTCGGACACGCGCAGGCGCGGCAGCGTGGCCTTGGCCTCGGGCGTGTCCTCGGCCTCCTGCGCGGCACGCAGTACGGCCGTGCGCTCGACCACGTCGGCCAGCTCGGCATCAGTCATGGCATCGCGCTTGGCAGCCAGCTCGGCAGCTTCGGCGCCCTCCGAGCCGGCGCTGGCGTCCACTGGCACCAGCTCGACCAGCGCCATGTGGTCGTTTTGCAGCACCAGCTCGCGCAGCAGGTCCTCAAAGTAGCTGCTGTCCAGCTCGCCGCGCAGCTCCTCGTACACCGGGCCGTACTTGAGCGCCAGCGTCGCAGCGTCGTCATCGTAGAGCCACGTGCTCAGCGCGTCGCACGCAATGGCCACGCCGTCGGCGATGCCATAGTCGCGCTGGCGCAGGTCGTACTCATTGCTGCTGATGATAGCTTCCAGGCGCTCGCGCGGAACGCCGTGCTCGCACAGGTCGCGGCAGGCGTCCTGGAACACGCGACGCAGCTCGCGCGCCACGCCGGGCTGCGCGTTTTGCAGCATGATGAGCTCGTAGGGCTGCAGGCACTCGGCCGCGGTGTAGCTCACCACGTTGCCGCCCAGGCCCGCCGCCAGAATTGCCTTCTTAACTGGGGCCTCGTTGGAGCCCAGCAACGCCTCGAACAAGATATCCGCCGCGATCGTGCGCTTGCGGTCGAGCGCACTGCCTAGCACCAGGCCCAGGCCCACCAGGGCGTTCTCGGGCGTGGTGGCCATCTCGACGCGCTTATACTCGCAGGTCACAGGCACCTGCGCGTCCAGCGGATTGGGCGCCAGCGCGGACGGGTCCTCACCGGCGGCAACGGCGGCGTCCATGCGGCGGCTCGCGGCACTCGACTGCGACAGATAGCGCTCGTCCAAAAAGGCCAGGGCGCGATCTACGTCCAGGTCGCCGTAGAGCGTGATGTAGGAGTTGGAAGGATTGTAGTGGCGTGCGTGCGTGTCCAGGAACTGCTCGTAGGTGAGCGCGGGAATCGCGCGCGGGTCGCCGCCGCTCTCGTGCGCATAGGCGGTGTCGGGATAGAGCGCGGCGTTGACGGCGTCGTCCAGCACGCTCATGGGGTCGGACAGCGCGCCCTTCATCTCGTTGAACACCACGCCGTTATAACGCAGCGTGCCCTCGCGCAGGCTCGCGGAGCTGCCGCCCTCGTCCTCGACGCCCTTCGGCAGGTCCAGCTCGTAATGCCAGCCCTCCTGCTCAAAAATGGTGGGCTTGGTGTAGATGGCCGGGTTGAACACCGCGTTCAGGTACACGTCCATCAGGTTGTACAGATCCTGCTCGTTGGTGGTGGCAACGGGGTAGATGGTCTTGTCGGGGTAGGTCATGGCGTTGAGGAACGTCTGCATGGAGCTCTTGATCAGGTCGACAAACGGCTCCTTGACGGGAAACTTGGCCGATCCGCACAGCACCGAGTGCTCAAGAATATGGAACACGCCGGTGGAATCGGCCGGCGGCGTCTTAAAGCCAATGGCAAAGGCCTTGTTCTCATCGTCGCATGCCAGGTACAGCAGGCGCGCGCCCGATGCGGTGTGGCGCAGCACGTAGGCGTCCGAGTCGAGCTCGGGCACGGTCTCGCAGCGCTCGACGGCAAAACCGTGGCAGGTGGTACCGGGCACCAGCAGCGCGGCGGCAGCGGCGCGCGGGTCGGTTGAGGTGGTGGGCATATGCAGTCTCCTTTGACGCCCCAGCGGGGGCGAATCGAGTCGAATCCTCGAGAGTATACCCATATGGAGCCGCGGCTCTGCGGCGAACTGAAGACGATGCTGGCGGATTGGGCATAGGCCTCGCGTGCCCGCCGAATGAGCGTGGATTTTCGGATGAAATAATCCGTCGCAGGTCCAAATGCCGTCCAATTATCCACTCCCGCACACCTTTCGCCTCCAACCGTGAGATGAGAGATAGACGAGAGACGTATACGAAAGATGGCTGTACAGCAAAGAGTCAAACAATTAATAGTGTTGTTTGGTTGGTGATTGTTTTTTCAGTAAAAAACACTTACGAATAAAGCAAGTTGCAAACAGCTGCCCCCTTATTTCGTGCTCATTTTTAAGGCGAGAAATTGCCTCCATATGATCGGACGAGTTTCAACGATTGCGATTTAGTATTTGGCGCGGATGCGGTCGATTCCGATGAAACGCTAGTTGACCACGCGGTAGATTGCGCTTTCTCCCAGACGCCCCGGCAATGCGCAATAAGCCAGATAACGAAGCGATTGCCGGTGCGTCTATCCATAGGGAATTCCTGGAAAGCTTCTGCAGACAGTCAAAAGATTCGTCGGCCCCAAGCGGATTAAAGGTATTTGCATAAGACGTCATTTAACTAGAGACGATGCATATTGAATCGTTCAATGAACTTGCACGCTGTGTCCAACAACGCCGATTGTTGTTTTAAGGGGCTTGATGAGAGAACAGAACCAAAATAACACTTGCATAGTTAGTTATATAAGGTATTATAACGTTATGGGATGAATGAAGGGTTCATCCAAGTGAGTTAGGAGTAAGGGATGTTCAATTTCGATGAGCCTCGTTACGAGAAGGTTGTGAGCGATGCCCTCGCTC
>CABVDJ010000009.1 GCA_902497025.1 uncultured Collinsella sp.
AACCTTATGCCCCGCCCCTCCGGAGCCACACGGGAGGCAGGTTAACTAATTCGAGCCCGGCATTCAGAAAAGTCAGTGCAGCAAAAAGGCGATGCGGATAGCGACATGGGCATGGTTTTCGTTGCGAGCACGGGTCCCCTGGGGAGCACCGTGCATTTTTGGGAGTTTTCAGCAGGCCGGGACAAATGCATACGCACCGGGCGCATCTAATTAGTCCCACGGTAGCCTTCGACCGGCGATTTGGGTCGGCAGACAGGCCTCGTCGAGACAAACAAGCATGCCTCGCGCCACGTCGGACCCCAAAATGACGTCGATCTCCGCAATGCTACCCGACTGCAGCGGCACCGGCAGAGCTCGCGGTGCTGAATACTCCGTTTTTTGCACGGCACGGGCGGGGGTACATCAGGATCAGGAAAAATATCCCAGCCTTTTTATGCAATCTGTAATGGGAAGTATGCAAAACACCAAGAGATAGCATTGCTGGTGTCCAAATTGAGCGCGCAGGGCAGCGGCGCGTCCGCCCTGCGCCCAAATCCAGCAGAGCGGGGACGCTCCTAACAAATCCTCACCGGCAAACAAACGCGGCTCGAGCGTTATCCCAAAATTGGCTGCCCGAGCCGCGCTTAACGGTACGGCATGAATACTTAGCGCTCGTAAATCAAGTTACCTGCCAGGTAGGTGGCCTGAACTTTTGTGGCCTGGAGCTCTTGGGGGTCAACGGTGAGCGGGTTTTGGTCCAGGACTACCAGATCGGCGTATTTGCCGGGCTCCAGGCTGCCGAGGTTTTGCTCGTCGCCCGCTGCGTACGCGCTGCCAAGCGTGTAGTTGCGCAGGGCCGTTGCCGCGTCGATACGCTCGCTCGGCAACCAGCCGCCCTCGGGCCAGTGGCTGCGGGGGTCCTGGCGCGTGATAGCCGTGTAGAGCACATTCATGCTGGTAACGGGCGTAATAGGGCTGTCGGTACCGAAGGCTTGGCGAATGCCGCGCTGCTTATAGGTCGCAAACGGCCACATGATGCGGCTGCGCTCCAAGCCCAGGTCGCGCTCCGGACCACCCGGGTCGAGCGTGATATGGCAGGGCTGGCTCGAGGCAACCACGTCGAGCTTGCGCAGGCGGTCGATGTCCTCGGGCAAGAGGTTCTCCAGATGCTCAAGCGTGTTATGACCGTGCTGGGGCAGGCCGTACAGGTCGGCCGCTTCCTCGAAGATATCCAGCGCGGCATGAATCGCACCGTCACCAATGACGTGGATGCGCACGGTGTGACCGCGCTCCGCGGCCGCCAGAACCAGTTTGCGCATGCGCTCAGCCGGAACCGTCAGACGGCCCTGGTCGCCCGGGAAGCGCGGATTGGTATAGGGCTCGGTGAGATATGCCGTGTGTTCGCTCGACACGCCATCGAAGAACTGCTTAAAACCAGGCGCCGAGAGCAGCGCGTTGTTCGCGTAGCGGGTCTGTAGCTCTTCCAAGCGCGATTGGTCATCCAGCAGTGTGGGGAATAGATGGGCTCGGATGCCCAGTTTGCCGGCTGCCTGCAGTTTGTCGTAGACGTCGTCGCGGATAAAATCGCAGCCCGGCATGGGCATGAGCGACATATCGCAGATCGAGGTGATGCCCTGCTCGGCCATACGCTTCATCTGGTCGGCGTAAGCGCTCGCGATGCGGTCCTCGCCCAGCCACTCCAGGCAGCGCGGTAGCAGCTGCATGGCAGCCGCCTCGTGAGCAATGCCCGTGAGCTCGCCGTTTGCATCCTTGTCGTAGCTGCCGCCCGCTGGCGGCTCGCTGTCGCGTGTGACGCCGAGCGCCTCGAGTGCGCGGCTGTTGAGCCAAAGCGTATGCCCGTCGCCCGAATACATAACGCAGGGACGATCGGGGAATGCCGCATCGAGCGACGCCTTGGTAGGATGCTCGGGCGGGTCCCAACGGTAGTCGCGCCAGCCCTGCGTCACAACCCAAGCGTCATCGGGCAGGTCCTGGGAAAACTCGAGCGCGTGCTGCACCAGCGCAGCCTCGGACGTGCCCATATCCATGAGCATGTACGGCGAGGAGCCGACCGAGGTATGGAAGAAGTGCAGATGAGCGTCATGGAAACCTGGGCAGACAAACTGCTCGCCGTAGTCGATAACCGGCGTGGCGGCAGGCGCGGCGGCAATCACGTCATCGGGCGCACCGACTGCGACGATACGGTCGCCTGCGATGGCAATCGCCAGCTCGCGGGCGGTATCGATGCCGTCTTGCGCGGTAAAGACGTTCTTGGAGCGGATAATCCGATCGATATGTTGCATGGGCATCCCCATCTCTGGCAGGAAATTCAACACCCCCGAGTGTACTCCCCCGCCCTTGTAACAAAACCCCAAGCGGCAAACGGCAACTTTACCAGCCCTAGCGGCAGGTGGCATACTGGAGAGAGCCTGTACGATTTTGCGATCAACCCAGCAAGGAGCAAATCGACCATGACGAAGACCAAGGCACAGCAGATTATGGCGGCGACCGAGGCTCGCGCGGCTGACGACGTCACCGCAGCCATCAAAGATATCGCTACCGAGTTTGAACCATATATCATCAAGCAGCGCCGGCACTTCCATAAGCACCCGGAGCTGAGCCTTGCCGAGGAGCGCACGACCTCCGACATCGCCAACCAGCTCGACGCCATGAATATCCCCTACGAGCGTCCGCTCAAGACCGGCTTGGTGGCAACGCTTCGCGGTACCGCGCCGGATGCCTACCGCGAGGACGGCACGCCACGCCGCCGCATCCTGCTACGCGCCGACATCGACGCCCTGCCCGTCACCGAGCAGACCGGCGAAGAGTTCGCCAGCGTCAACGAGGGCTGCATGCACGCCTGCGGCCACGACTGCCATATCGCCATGATGCTCGGCACGCTGCAAATCCTGCGTCATATGACCGACGACATCCACGGCGAAGTCCGCATCGTCTTCCAGCCCAGCGAGGAAAACGGCCAGGGCGCCAAGCTCATGATCGGCACGGGTGTGCTCGACGGCGTCGATGGCGCCTACGCCGCGCACATCTGGAGTGAGGTCGACGCCGGCACCGTAAGCTGCGAGCCCGGCCCGCGCATGGCCAATACCGACTGGTTCCGCATCGATGTCCGCGGCACCTCGTGCCACGGCGCCATGCCCCAGCGCGGCCACGACGCCGTCATGGTTGCCGCCGAGATCGTCAACGCCCTGCAGACCATCGTCTCGCGCGAGATCAGCCCTTACGAGCCGGCCGTCATCACCGTCGGCGAGCTGCACGGCGGCACCGCGCGCAACGTTATCGCCGGCACGGCCTACCTCGCCGGCACGGTGCGCACCTACGGCGATTCGACCCACGAGGAAATGCCGGAGCTTATGCGCCGCATCGTGGAGCATACCGCGGCCGCCTTGGGCGCCGAGGCAGAGCTCACCGACTACACCATCGCCAACTACAAGGTCGAAAACGAGGTCGCCTCGAGCGAGCGCTGCCGTCAGGCTGTAATCAAATGCCTGGGTCCCACCGGTCAAGGCCATTACCGCGGCACGCTTTCGGGCGAGGATTTTTCGGAGTACCTGCGCCGCGTACCGGGCGTGCTCGCCTTTGTAGGTACGCGCAACCCCAAGATCGGCGCCACGTACGCCCAGCATTCCTGCTTTTACAAGATTGACGAGACCGTGCTGGCGAAGGGTTCCATGGTAGCCGCGCAATACGCCATCGACTTTTTGGCCGAACCCACGCAAGAGGAGCTCGACGGCCCCACGATTACCGCGGTCGCCGAAACCAACCCCGATCTGGCCGCCAAGTTGCGCTCTGCCAAGGCGACGACCGCCGAGGCTCGCGACGCCATCCATGATGCCCGAACGGCTCGCCATGCCGCGATCAAGGGCATCCACGACGCACGCGCTGCTGCACGCCGCGAGGAGAAGCACGACGAGTAGTCGTCACACCCATCCATAACAGCCTGGCTAAAGCAGAGCGGGGGCGGACGTATCGAAACGTCCGCCCCCGCTCATTCTTCAAGCGCTATTTCTACCATTTCTACCCCGTCCCCAAATGGCAGACGGCATGGCTACTCGTCCTGAGGCTCCTCGTCGGAGCTTGGCTCGGACGCCGACTCAGGTGCAGGTGCCGGCTCAGGATCAGGCTCGGGCGCAGGCGCAGGCTCGGGCTCAGATGCCGTCTCAGACTCGGGCGCCGGTTCAGGCTCGGTCGCGGGAGCGGGTGCAGGCGCCGGCGAAGCATCCGGAGCGCTGTAACCCGAAGGAGCGGACTTCTTCTCGAAAGGCAACACAAAAGTCAGGACGTCATCCTTATCCTCATCGGCCCACTCGCTTGCATAGCGTGCGGCCCAATAGCCAACGGCACGGTGCTTGAGCATCTTGCCAAAGACCGTAAGAAATACGGTGACGAAAGCGACCAGCACCAAGAACAGCGCGAGCGTGACGCCACCGCCGGTAACAATTGCCTCAATACCCGTAGGACGATAGTAGTAGCTATACATACCGACAGAGGCAATGGCGCCAAAGACGACCGTCAAGATCCATGTGACAACGTTGGCGACCAGGCCCGTCAAAAACTCGGGAAGGAACGAAGCGCAGAACAGCTTAGTCTTGTTGTGCTTAAAGGCCGCCCAGACTTTATCGAGCGAAAACGCGCTCTCGACGCGACCGGTCACCGCAAAGTGCATCACGGCGATGTCGGCGAACATCTTAAAGAAGACACCCAGAATCGCCGAGGCAATTAGCGCCAGGACAAGCAGGCCGAGCGAACCGAACAGCGCAGCCTCGAGCGCATAAGAGCCGTAATAAGAATACGAGCCCGCGGCGCCAATTACCACGCCCTCCACCAGCGAAAGCACTACACCGATAACGGGAATGGCAGCGATAACCTCGAGCACGACCGAGATAACGCTCGAAAAGACTCCGAGACCAAACGACGTGGAACGCATGAGTGGACGGTCCATGCCGTCATCGATCTTAAGCGACAGATCGCGGCCCCACTCGATACCAAAGCCCGAACCGCACACGCTCGCAATGCAAGCTGCCAAAAAGCCGATGGCAGCTGCAATGCCGCCAATAACGGGAATAAACAACACGAGCACCGACACAACGCAAATCAGCGCCGGCAAAAACGCGATTTGGCATACACGCTGAAGCACGCCCGGAGTCTTGGTCATATCTTGGAACGCCTGAGCCACACAGCCCTTTGGCGCATTCGCCACGGGCGGTTGCGGAACAAACTGCTGGGGCTGAGGCTGTCCCTCGGGAGCGGGGCCAGCGGCACCGGCATTAGGAGCACCACACACGCCGCAGAACTTGTCGTTATCGCCCATGGGGGCGCCACACTGCGAGCAGAACATAAAATCATCCCTTCGTATCTTGAACGAATCACTTGGATCGCAAACGATGTCTTTAGCATCATTATTGCCCAATGTGGGGTCAAATACTCAAAGACGACCGATTTGCAAGGTACACGGCGCCAGCAGGCAGTTCGTTGAATACGTTTGTGCTAGTTCGTTCCGCGGAAACCCTTGCCGACGATCTCGGAGCTGTCGACAATCGTGATAAAGGCACCCGGATCGACCTCGCGCGCATAACGGCGCAGCTGCACGGCCTCGCGACGGCTCAGCACGCTCATAATCACCGTCACGCACTTGCCCGAGAAGGCACCGTAGCCGCGGCTGATGGTCGCCGTGCGGTTGAGATGCTTGACGATAAACTCCTCGACCTTAAGGGGCTCAGAACAAATGACCGTGCAGACTTTGCGCAGGTGAATGCTCTCAATGGCTTTGTCGACCACGAGCGTCTTGGCAAACAGGCCGAGCACGCAATACAGACCGACACGCGGGCCATACAAAAAGGCCGCGATGGTCACGATGCCGATATCGACCAGTAGTAGGGCACGGCCAATCTCGAGCGTCGTGCGGCGCTTGAGGATCATGGCAAGAATGTCCGTGCCACCCGTCGAGGCGCCGATGTCAAAGACAATAGCGCTACCGAGCGCCGGCAAGATGACGGCAAAGCACAGGTCGAGCCACATATCGCCCGTCATCGAGACATCGGTCGGAATGAAGAGCTCAAACAGCGAGACGTAGGCGGACAGCGCAAACGAGGCGAAGACGCTCCAAAGAATCGCCTTGCGCTCCAAAAAGATAAAGCCCAAAACGACGAGAACCGCGTTGATAATCCACATAAAGACGCCGACGGGCAGAGTCGGGAACAGCGTGGACAGAATGACCGACATGCCCGAGGTGCCGCCAAAAGCAAAGTGATTAGGGGTTTTAAACGCAACGATGGCAAAGGCCGTAAGAATCAGACCCAGATTGAGCTCGGCAAAAAAGCGCGGGAAGCCTGGCTCCTGGCTGCGCTTTTGGCCGGCACGCTCGCCGCGCTCGATATCGGTGCGATCGACCACGCGCTCCATCGGCACTACGGGAGGACGATGCACCTCCTCGGCAGCACGCGACGCTGCCTCTGCCGCAGCGGCCTCAATTGCCCATGCTTTGCTTTCTGTCTCGTGCTCGTCGGCCATTACGGCAACTCCTCGTTAACAATTTGGAAACAATGCGCCCATTAGGGTAACGCGGAACGTGGGGATTGCAACCCTTAGTTAGACGAGCGGTATGGCTACATCGGGAGCGTACAGAAACGGCCGGCCACGCTTTTGCTTGCGCGGTCGGCCGTTTAACGTTTTCGCAGATAAAACCTATCGAAACAAACCTGTCCCTATTTGGTAGGTTACTCGTGCTGGCTGGTGCGGTGCTCGTACTCCTCGGGGGTGATGACGTCCTCGATGCGCAGGTTGACGCCCGCCACCTCAAGGCCGGTCATCGCGGCAAGGCGCTCGGTGACACGTGCCTTGACATCGTCGAAGATCGCGGGCGCGTAGGCGCCGTACTCGATAATGACGGAAATGTTGACGACCACACGGTTGTCATCGGTGACCTCGACCGTCACGCCCTTGGTCAGATTCTCGGCACCGAACTGCTCCTGCACAAAGTGCATGAGGTTGCCCTTCATGCCCAGGACGTGCGGTACCTCGCGGGTGGCCATGGCAACGATCTTCTCGATCACGCCGTTGGAATAGGTCAGCGAATCCTCGGACTCGTCCGCTTCCTCATCATCCTCGTCCGCATCGTCGACGGGTTCGGCCTCGACGAGCACCTCGTCCTCGAGCGTTACGTCCTCGGCCTCGGCGGTGACGGTCTCGTCTGCCTCGAACTCGGTATCGGCCACATCGACCTTCGTGTTAAAAGCCATGGTTCCTCCTTATGCCCACCGCACACGCGGCGGTCGAATACATGCTAGCGACCGCTAAACAGACGGCCGAAGAAGTTGACGATCCCGTTCTCGCCGTCGCGAATTTGGCCGATCACGGCGCCGATCAGCACGAAGAATGCAATGACGAGCGTGTCCCACAGGCCGAGCGTGAGCACCAACACGGCGAGGATAAAGCCAGCGACGGCACCGAGCGTGGTGTTGGGATGACGCACAGCATAGCTCCAGATGGCAGCGCCCGTACCCTTGATGAGACCCATAGCCTCGTCAAAATCCGCGGCTGCCGCGTCTTGTAACTCAGTTGCCTCTGCTTTGGAATCAACAGGTTCGCTCGCCGGCGTGGCGCTCTGGTCAATCGTCAGGCGCGGCGTACGAGCGGTCTTATCTTGATTGGTATCACTCACCGGAAACCTCCACGGTCTGGACGGTAGTCTTGGACGGCAAAAAACGGACGCGCGTGGTCGTACCCGGCGTGCCAAGCATGGTGTCGCAAGCTTCCTCGATGCGCTGCTGCATCGCGGTAGCCAGAGATGCCACGTCCTTATCGTCAAGCGCGATAGCCTCGACCTTAAAACGGACGTGCGAATCGTCGGAACCTTGGACGCGGGCCTCGACATGCTCGATCATCACGCGATCGTCGCGCTCTGCAGCAGCCCTGGCGCACGAAGAAAGCGCCGCGAGCGTGACCTCGATATTGCGCTCCCCCGCCGGATGCACGCAGGACGGCTCGCGACGAGCAAACATCAGGCGGAAGAAGCTTACCAGCACGCCAATCGCCACAACTCCGCCGCATGCCGTCACAACAATGCGCGGCATGGGGTCGCGCATCAGCAGCATAAAGCGATACGTATACGGCCCCCAAAACTGGCAGACAAGCGTACCCAGCGCCACGATGGTGGCGGCAAGATACACGATCGCTAGGGCTCGTTTGAGTACGCGCACGCGGCGCTCCCTTCAAATCTCGGCTCTCGAAATGCAAAACGGTTCGCATCATTATAAAAGAGCCGGGTCCGGTGCTCTACGCACGCGGATCCGGCTCATCTATTCCACGAGGCTTGCATGCTCGCTTCATTATGCCCAGATATGCACGGCTTAACCCGTGCGGGCGCTACTCCTCCTCGAGGGCAGCAATGACCTCGTCGGTCATGTCCATGGTGCTGTAAACATCCTGGACGTCGTCGAGCTCCTCAAGACGGTCGATGAGGCGCTGAACCTTCTTGGCGTCGGCGCCAGAGACCTCGGTCGGGGTGGTCGGGACCATGGTGGTCTCGGAGCCCTTGACCTGGACGCCCTGCTCCTCGAGCGCCTTAGAGACAGCCATGACCTCGTTGGCAGTAGTCCAGACGATCCACTCCTCGCCGGCGTCCTCGTAGTCCTCGCCACCGGCCTCGGCGATGGCCATCATGAACTCATCCTCGTCACCGGCAGCACCGTTGGCGATCATGGTCTCCTTCTTGGCGTTCTCGTCCAGGATCTCCTTGGCGACGACGATCTGGCCCTTGCGCTCAAACTGGAAGGCGACGGAGCCGGAGGTGCCCAGGTTGCCACCAGCGTGGGAGAAGGCGGAACGGACATCAGCGGCGGTACGGTTGCGATTGTCGGTCAGGCAGTCGACGTAGACGGCGACACCGGCGGGACCGTAGCCCTCGTACACGATGTTCTCGTAGACGGCGGCGTCAGCACCCGAACCAAAAGCCTTGTCGATAGCGGACTTGATCTTGTCCTTAGGCATGGACTGAGCCTTGGCCTTGGCAACGGCAGCGGCGAGGCTGGCGTTGTTCTCGGGCAGCGGGTCACCGCCGAGACGGGCAGCAACGGTGATGTTGCGGCTGAGCTTGGAGAAGAGGGCGGAACGCTTGGCGTCCTGCGCGCCCTTACGATGCTTGGTTGTGGCCCACTTAGAGTGTCCGGACATACGTGTCTCCTATCGGTTTCGACCTAAAGCCCAGCGCAGATGCTCGGGCAATATAAACAAACGTCGTTATGATATACCTACTGGCCTGCGAGATAAACCCCAAAATGAAGGCGTCGTGATGATGACCCCTTTGGTGCAAAGAGACCTGGCCTCAATGCACCAAGTTAGAACCAGAGGAAGTCGCTACGGGTGACGGTGGCGCCGATGGCGAAGGGCATGCAGGCGATGACCGGATACAGGTAGCGCATGTAAGTCGAGCCGTTGCACGGGCCAATCAGGCACACGGCGAGCACGCCCAACAGCGGCACCCAGATCGCCAGCGCACGCCATGAATGACGACGCAGCAGGTAGACCACCACGGCGATCATGATCCACACATAGGTGGCCGAGCTCATGGTGAGCGAAATAAACGGGATGCGCTGCACCGCCACACGGTACAGATTGATCAGGTGGTCGCACCAGCGCACCATGTTGCTGTCAACCGGATGGAAGTCGAAGTACTTGAGGTTGTCGGGACGCGCCATGATCTCGGCACTACGCGCCGTGCTGTAGACCCAGGCATCGCGCGCGCTCGGATAAAAATAACCATAGTAGTTATTGATAAGCGCCGAAATATAGCACTCGGGATCCTTCTTAAACATCTGAGCCCATACCTCAAAATAGGCATCGATGTCCTCCTGCGAGGCGTACTCGTTAAAGCAGTTCTTGACGGCATCGGACTTGTCGGGGTTGTAGCGGCGGCCCAGGTTCTCGTACTTGAGTACGCGATCGATCACGGCACGCTCTTCGTCGGTCACCGAACCGTCGCAAGGAGCCTCCACGATGGTGCCATCCTCCTTAACCGTAGGGTTGACGCCCGAGTTGAGGCCGTCGTGCTTTTGGACGAAACGAGCCGTCTGCTGGAACGGAATCGAGAGGATTTCGCGCTTGGAGCCGGGCGTAATGTCGTGCGCCGGCATAAACACCTTGGTGAAGTACATGTTAGAGGCAAGGCAGAGCGCGAGCACCGCGAGAACGCCAACCCAGCGGAAACGCGAGATGGCGCCCGAAGGCGCAGCACCAGTCTGCTTGGCTGCACGACGAGCCACATGCACGTCCCATACGCAAAACGCCGCCGCGATTACGCATGCCGCCAGGGGAAACACCAGGCCGCCGTTGCGCAGAAACGTGGAACCCATGGCGCCCAGAGCGAGCAACAGCCAGTCGTGGCGCGCAAAGAGCACGGGGGCTTTCTCGCCCGCTCGCTCGACATTGGCATCACGACGGGGCAAGCCACATGCCACGAGCTTGACGGTCTGTACCAGCAGCACCAAGAACGCGTCGGCAAAGAGCACGTCTTTGGTGAGCAACGCCGCGTAGTTAGAGAACATCGGCATAAACGCGAAGAACAGCAGGATCGCACCGCGAACCGGCAGGCTCACGCCCAGTTTGCGCAGCGACGAAATGGAATAGGCCATGCAGGCGGCCGTGATGGCGAACTGAGCACAGGTGTAGATGGCAAGACCCGCGTTAGCGCTGTTGAACAGCGAAAGCCCCAGCTGGACGCACGAGCCAATAATGGCCGTGTGCACTACGGGATGATGCCCGTTGAGCAGCACGTTGGGGTTGAGTAGGCGCAGGTAGTCGCTCGTGCCATTGGGATAGTTGAACCACTGGCGAATCTGCGCGCCCGTATCTCCCATAAAAAGGCCAGGCAGCGAAGCGATGAGCGTGGGCGCCCAGGCGATCATAAGCACCAGGAAGGGCCCGGCAAAGGGATGGACCGAGAGCACGGCGTGAGTCACACGCCATACGCGGCCAAAGTGCGCCTCGGAAAACGGGATGCGTCGGGAGCTCAGCCAATCTAGACACTCAAAGACAAGGTAGAAGGCAACGACCGCCAAGAGCATCCAGCCCGCGCCGCCAATCCAGGCGCAGATGATGCGGGCTTTGTCACCAAGGACAATCTCGGCCGAGTCGGTGAGATCGTAGCTGCGGCCGAACACCATGCAGATGGCAAAGAACAGCGACGGCAGAATGATCGATGGACGCCAGGTGTCGCCACGGCCAAAGAACACGTAGCGAAACGGCAAGGTGAGCAGGCAGGCAAGTGCAAGCAGCATGACTGCGTCGGTATGGCCGGCAAACGAGAGGAGCACCTCGTAGCACACGTACAGCATGCCCGAGGCTTTGGGGTCAATCGCCAAGACTGCGTTGCTCGACACAGGGGCGGGATCGATGGAAAACGCCGTGGTCGCCAACAGCGCGAGCAAAAATGCGATGAGCGTCTGCTTGGCGGGGTAGCGCTTAAACCAGACGATGCGGGCAGCGTCGCGCGCAGCCGTTGTGGAGAGATCGGAATCCTTCACAGTCCAAAGAGCCTTTCTAGAAACCTGCCAAAAAGGGACAGGTTTATTTTGGCAGGTTTTATCTGGGGAAACGTTACGGTTCTGTCATCGTTGCCCAGTGAATCACCACAAAGGTGCCTGTCCCCTTTGTGGTAGTTAGGCGTCGAGGTAGATGCGCTGGGGCCGGTTGCGGCGACGAGCAAAGATGATGAGCGCCAGGCCCGCGATTACGAGCGGCAGGCTCAGCAGCTGGCCCATGGTGATGACGCCGCCAAGCAGATAGCCCAGCTGGGCATCGGGCACGCGCACAAACTCAATGAGGAAGCGGACGATGCCGTAACCCATCACAAACACGCCCATAAACGTGCCTTGGGGCAGTAGCGGCTTTTTGCGGCTGAGCACCTGCAGAATGCAAAAGAGCACGATGCCCTCAAGAAATGCCTCGTAGAGCTGGGAGGGGTGACGCGGCATATCGCCCGCGGTGCCACCGAAGACCACGCCCCAGGGCAGATCGGTCGGCTTGCCCCACAGCTCACCGTTGACAAAGTTGGCACAACGGCCCAAGCACAAGGCCAGCGGCGCGCCTATGACGGCAAGGTCTGCCAAAGTCCAGGCATCGAGCTTATACATGCGGCACACGAGCACGCCGCCGATGATGCCGCCCACCAGGCCGCCATGGAAACTCATGCCGCCCTCGTTGGTGGCAAAGATCTCGAGCGGGTGCGCCCAGTAGTAGCCATCACCGTAAAAGACGACGTAGAACAGGCGCGCACCGATAATGAGGCCAAAGACCACGCCGACCACGACACTCGTCAGGTCATCAATCGTGATGTTAAAGCCCCAGCGACGCTGCGTGCGGTACATGACGACCGCCGTGAGCAGAGCGCCAACCACGTAGGCCAGGCCGTACCAGTAGATGGTGATGGGGCCCGCCGAGATCGCGACAGGATCAAGCATATGGTAGAAGTCGTTGAGCATGTCGACCCTCCTACTCCCTACATACAAATGCGGCCGCGGGCCTTGCGCTCGCAGCCGCATATTTGGGCGTAACGTCTATGCGGAGTATGCCGTCCGCAGCTTTCGCATCTTAGAACGGCGCGTACTCGTCGTACAGGTCCTCGGCCTCGCCGGAGGCATTGACCTGCTCAACGCGGGTAACGCCGGGCACATGCTCCTTCAGGATACGCTCAATGCCCATGGACAGGGTCAGCGAGCTCATGGGGCAGCCGGCGCAGGCGCCCTGCAGTTCCAGTTTGACGACGCCCTCGTCGTCAACGCCCACATACTCCATATCGCCGCCATCGGCCTGCAGGTTGGGGCGAATCTCTTCAAGAACCTTCTTAAGCAGCTCTTCGTTAACAGCCACAGGGGCTCCTTTCTCACAATAACGCGGGCGCGCCCGCGGACAGAAGCTATGTTACTACAGCCATGTACCCGCTCACGAGCCGTCCATGCGCGCAGACGCGACTTTCACGAGTAGTCAATTTGGGACGGGGCTCTTTGAGCTGCGTTCGTCGTCAGATAGCGACAACGCATATTACTGTCGAGCCTGTCCCCCGGTACCAATCTGAACATCGACGATGACCTGGCGGTAGCTGATGCCGCAAGAGTCAAGAATGCGGCGGCTGATACGGCCATCATCGGTGTCGGCGTACTTGTTGTCCAGGTAGACAACCTCGCCCACGCCCACCTGCGCCAAAATCTTGGCGCAGTCGTGGCACGGAAACAGCGTGACGTAGACCGTGGAACCCTCGAGGTCCTTGAGCGAACCACGGTAGTTGAGCACGGCGTTGGCCTCGGCGTGGACCACGTAGTTGTGCTTGTCCTGCAGCGGGTCGTCGCTCGTACCCCACGGGAAAAAGTCGTCGTTGAGCGCCGAGGGCGTACCGTTGTAGCCCACCGAAAGGATGCGGTGGTTGGTGCTGGCGATGCACGCACCCACCTGCGTGTTGGGGTCCTTGCTGCGGCGCTGCGCGGCGATGGCCACGCTCATAAAAAACTCGTCCCAGCTAATAACGTCGCGGCGCTTGCCCGACGCGGTTTGATGAAGATCGTCCGACATGGCAGACACCTCCGAAATCGCAATAGTTTGACCCATTGTAGCAGGTGGAAGGTGGAGACGTTTTTGTCCCACCGCCCTCATCGCTACGCGCGGCGGGGCTTTTGGTTGATGCGGTAGAGCTCGGCGAGTCCTCGCAACGTCAGCGCGTCGTCGACCGTCAGGCTGTGACCGACCAGCGACGCGAGTGCCTCAGCGTCGTCGCCGGTAATGACGATGGGCACGTCGCACTCCCCCGCGGCCTTGGTCGCGCGCATCTCGGCGAGCACCATGTCGAGCATGCCGTCGATGCGGGCCACCTCGCCCAAGACCACGCCCGAGCGCATGGCCTCGCGCGTGTTGCGGCCGATGACGTGCGTTGGCGCCGAAGGCTCAACCTGCGGCAGGCGCGCCGCAGCAGCCGAAAGCGAGCGGGCGCCGAGCGCCAGACCCGGCGCGATGACGCCGCCCACAAAGGTACCGTGCGCGTCGATGACCTCGATATTGGTCGTCGTACCCAGGTCGATCACGATACAGGGAGAGCCGTAGACGGCGCGTGCCGCCACGGCATCGGCGATGCGGTCGGGGCCGATCTCGGCCGGGTCGTCGTAGTGCACGGGCATGCCGGTCTTGAGGCCCGGCCCCACGGTGAGCACGCGCCCCGTACAAGTGCGGGAAAGCGCCGTCTTCCACGGGCGCTCGAGCGCCGGCACCACGCAGCTCAGCACAGCAGCCGCGGGCACAAGCGCACCCGGCATGCCCGCATCGGCCGCCAGTGCAGCCATGACCTGAGCGAGACGCATACGCGCTTCGTCGGCCGTAATGCTCGATGGCGTCGTGATCTCGCACGTCGCAAGCGGACATTCCTGCGCCGCGGCCGAATCCTCGGCAAACAGGCCAAAGCGAATGAACGTGTTGCCCACGTCGACCGTCAATATATATGCGCACCCATTAAGCATCGTCGGCGCTCCTTTCGTCTGCCCAGCAGTATATCGCCTACCTAAACCAGTCATCCCAAAATGACTAGCTTGCGGCTATACTGGTGCGCGGTCGCGCGCGAGCTCACGCGGCGGCCCTTGGTAACCCGACTTCCCGCGCCGTATCCGTAGCGGCGCTCCCGGGGGAGCGGATATACGCAAAGGAGTTTTATATGAGCAATCCCTTGAACCGCGCTTCGATGCGCGGGCAACTCACGCTGCGCGGCGTCGTCATCGGCGTCCTTGGCTGCGTGATCATCACAGCAAGCTCGGCCTACACCGCCCTCAAGATGGGCGCACTCCCCTGGCCGATCGTCTTCGCTGCCGTCATCTCGCTGTTCTTCCTTAAGCTCATGGGCAACGCCAGCCTCAACGAGGCAAACGTCACCCACACCATCATGTCCGCAGGCGCCATGGTCGCCGGCGGTCTGGCGTTTACCATCCCGGGCGCCTGGATGCTGGGCTATGCCGACCAGATCAGCTGGCTCGACATGTTTATCGTGGCACTCGCCGGCACCATCCTGGGCCTGCTGGCCACCGCGCTCATCCACCGTCACTTTATCGTGGATGCCGCGTTGGAGTTCCCCACCGGCAACGCCGCAGCTCAGACCCTGCGCGCCACCGAGGCCGGCGGCAAGACCGGCAAGCAGCTCTTTGGCTCTATGGCCATCGCAGGCATCTACAGCGTGCTGCGCGACGCCCTGGGCGTGGTACCCAGCATGCTATGCACGCTCAACATCCCCGGCGTGACCTTTGGCATCTACAACTCGCCCATGCTGCTCTCCGTCGGCTTCCTCGTGGGATTCGCCCCGGTCGCCTTCTGGTTTGCCGGCGCCCTGCTGGGCAACTTTGGCATCATCGTGGGCGGCACCGCTGCCGGTCTATTCGACGTTGTGACTGCGCAGGGCATTGTTAAGTCCCTGGGCATGGGCCTCATGATGGGCTTTGGCGTCGCCGTCGTCCTCAAGGACATCCTGCCGCAGGTCGCCGGCATCGTCCGCGGTCTTGCCGCCGACAGCTCCACCGACACCGATGAGCAGTCGCTCATCTCGGGCTCGCTTAAGCTCGACGCCGGCATCATCGGCCTGGGCGCTGCCGCCATCGCCGTGATCATCGCCATCGTGCTTGACCTTGGCCCCGTTCCGGCCGTCATCGTGACGCTGTTCACCTTTGTCACCACCATCATGAGCGCACAGAGCTGCGGCCAGACGGGCATCGACCCCATGGAGATCTTTGGCCTCATCGTTATGCTCATCGTGGCTGCCTTTGCACAGATCGCGCAGGTCAAACTGTTCTTTATCGCCGGCATCGTAGCCGTGGCGTGCGGCCTTGCGGGCGACGTCATGAACGACTTCAAGGCCGGCGCCGTGCTGGGCACCAACCCGCGTGCGCAGTGGATCGGCCAAGCCATCGGCGGCATCGTGGGCGCCCTGGTCGCCGCCGCCGTCATGGTCGCGCTCGTCACCGCCTATGGCCCGGACGCCTTTGGCCCCGACAAGAGCTTTGTTGCCGCGCAGGCAAGCGTTGTCGCCACCATGGTCTCGGGCATCCCGAGCGTGCCGTGGTTCGTTGGCGGCTTTATCGCCGGCATCGTCATGTACTGGCTCGGCATTCCGGCCATGATCGGCCTGGGCGTGTACCTGCCGTTCTATATGTCACTCACGGCATTCCTGGGCTCCTGCGTCAAGCTCGCCTACGACAAGTGGTCCGCCCACCGCGACGCCACCGCTGGTCTTTCTGACGAGGAGAGAGCTGCCAAGGACGCCGCCTTCCAGGAGCAGGGTCTGGTCGTTGCCAGCGGTCTGCTCGGCGGCGAGTCCATCGTCGGCGTTATCCTGGCGTTTGTCTCCGTGGGCTTAAGCCTGCTGGGCTAAGCTGAGCAGCTGCTCGACAGCAACCATATTGCCTACGGCTTGCCCGGTCGGTAGCTTTCGCGGCTACCGACCGGGCTTTTTGATATCGAAACAAAGAAAGGCCGGCGCGCTGCGTTTAACAGCGCGCCGGCCTTATCGGTTAAGCTATCGAAGCGTTCCTGCTATGAACCGAAGTTCGTTGCAGAATCTACGCCCGGATCGCTACATGTGCTTGCGACGACGATCACCCAGCGTCACGCCCGCGGCCACGAGCGTAATACCGCCGATGACGAAGACCTCACCTGCAAGCGCGGAGGTATCACCCGTCTGGGCAAGCGCGCCGTCCGTGGCCTTCTTCTTGGCGATAGGAGCCTTTGCAGCTGCCTGCGTGACCTGGGGCTTGGCCTGCGGCTTGGTCTGCGGCTCGGCCTTGGGGTGGTACTTGTCGTACTCGGCCTGTGCGGCAGCCAGTGCGTCCTTGGCATCGCCAAGCTCAGCAAGCGCGGCGGCATAGGCGTCGTTGGCATCGGACAGCTTGGCATCGGCATCGCTCAGAGCAGCCTTGAGACCAGCGGCGGCATCGACGGCAGCCTTATAGCGAGCGTAGGCAGCGTTAAGCTTGACCAGCTTCTCGTTGCCCGTCGTGCCCGCGGCAAGGGATGCCTTGTGGTCGACAGCCTCAAGATCGGCCTTGAGTGCCTCGTCGTTGGCAAGCTCGGCCTTGGCCTTGACGATATCGAGGTTCGCATCGACGACGGCCTCGTTAGCGGCCTCGAGCTGCTTTTGAGCATCGGTGACGCCGGCGACGGCGGCGTCATAGGCGACCTTGGCGTCGTCGACCGCTTTCTGGGCCCCAGCGAAGCGCTCGAAAGCCTTGTTCGCGGTGGCCAGCTCGCCCTCGGCAGCCTTGGCCTTGGCCTGCGCGTCGGACACAGCCTGCGCCTTGGCGGCAACCGCCTGCTTGGCGTCCGAAAGAGCAGTCGCGGCCTGGACATCTGCGGCCTGGGCCTTGTCTACACCAGCCTGGGCGGCATCGTCGGTCTTCTTTGCCTCGTCAAGCGAGCCCTGCTTGTTCGCAAGGTCCGCATTGGCAGCATCGCGCTTGGCGGTAAGGTCCTTGACCGAAGCGGTAGCGTTGTCATACGCCTCATTGGCCTGATCGGACTTTGCCTTGGCGGCATCGCGGGCGCTGCGAGCCTTCGCCTTGTGAGCAGCGGCATCGGCTGCCTTCATCTTGCTGTCAGCAAGCGTGGCGTTTGCCTTATCGAGAGCTGCCTGGGCAGTAGCGGCCTCGCTCTTGGCGGCGTCGAGCTTGGTCTTGGGCGTCTTGACGTCGATACCCTTGAGTTTGGCTTCGGCGGCGTCGTATGCCGTCTTCGCGGCGGCGGTGCCGGACTTGGCCTTCTCGTACTCACCCTTGGCGGTGTTCACGTTCGTGTCAGCCGCGGTATAGGCATCGCGTGCGGAATCCTTTTTATTGACGGCAGCGTAGTAGGCATTGCTGGTCGAACCGTAATTCTTCTGCGCCTCTGCCAGCTTATTCTGTAGCTGCTTCAGCTGCTCCTTCTGCTCCTGCGTGCCGCCTGCGTTGTAGGCGGAATCGATGTAGTCGTTGAGGAGCTTCTTGAACTCGGAGACAGTGAAATCGGCCTGCGTGTCATCATCGCTGTAATCGAAGATGGTTACCTCGGAATCGGTGTTCTTACCGCTACCGGTTGCAATGCCGATTGCCCTCGTAGAGGAATCGATAATGTTGAGATAATGCCCACACTCACGGGAGATACTGGCATAGTTCTGGTAGATGTAGTAGGCGTCGTATCGATGGCTGCCGAGGTCGTCGCCATACTGCTCGACGTACTTATCGAATTTCTCCTTTTCCTGAGTATAGAGACCGGTGTATGGCCAGCCGAGTGTATCCTCGGTCTCGCCGCCGGTATATGCGCCGCCTCCACCGGCAAGATTTTCGCCGTTGTCGAAGTAGCAGTTCGAGTGTCCCCAGATGTTCGATGAATATGATGTATTAAGGGCGGCTGCCGCAGTCATACGGAGGCTGACGCTAAGTGCAGACTGACCGTTCGCCTTGCGGAGGTTGTTCTGGGTGTCGAGATATGTCAGGGCGTTGCGCATCTGCTCCAAGGAAAGCGGATTGGTGTCGCGAGACATGTCCTGATCGACGTAATTGTCATACCACTCGGCTTTATCGTCTGCGCCGGTCAGCATCGATACAGCGTCCTGGGCATTCTTCTTCTGCGTGGCTGTGAACTGGCTGCCGCCGATGATGTAGTTCATGAAGCCGAACATACCCTGGCTGATGACATTCTGGTCTACGGTCATGTTCGACTTGAGGTCGGCAATCTGCTGGTTAAGCTTGTCGACTTCAGCGCTCGCGGCATCATAAGCGCTCTTTGCCGATGTAACTTCGGCGCAAATTGCATCGTATTCAGCACGCTTCTGCTGACGGACCTCGACGAGTCGGTCGTACTCCGCCTTCTTGTCTGCCTCGGTCTGCTGGGCCTGCTCGTATGCCGACTTCGCGGTGTCACGCTTACTGGCCGCGTCCTTGTACTCCTTGTTTGCCGCATCGTATGCAGACTGGGCAGATGCCACGGCAGCGTTGGCGGCGTTGGCCTTCTCCTGCGCGGCGGTGACGGTAGTCTGCGCAGCCTGCAGGTTCGCCTGTGCGGTGGCGTCTGCAGTCGTCGCGGCTTCGAGCGCGTCCTGCGCGGTCTTGAGCTCACCAGCAGCAGCGTTCTTGGCGGCCTCAAGCGCACTCAGGTCGACACCCGTACCCGAGACGGCAGCATCGAGCGCGGCCTGCGCCTGGTTGAGCTTCTGTTGGGCGTTATCGCGCGCGGTGGTTGCGGCTGCGAGGGCAGCGGCAGTCTCCTGCTTCTTGGCCTGGGCGGAAGTCAGAGCGGCCTCGGTATTCTGCTTTTCCTGCTGGGCACTGGCCTCGGCTGCTTTGGCCTGGTCCAGATTAGCCTGCGCGGTAACAACGGCCTTGTTGGCAGCGTCGAGCTTGGCCTGCGCGTCCTCGACGGCCTTCTTGGCGGCCTCGTACTCGTCCATACCCATGGCATCGAGCTTGGCCTGTGCATCGTCGAGGGCCTTCTTGGCCTCGTCCTGCTTTGCCTTGGCGTCCTTGAGCGCCTGGGTCTTATCCTCGACGCTCTTGTTGGCCTGATCGAGCTGATCGTTCAGGTCGCCCAGCTTCTTCTGCTGCTGCTCGGTCTTTTCGACGGCCGCCTTAAGCTCGTCGATCTTCTCCTGGAGCGCGGCGACTTCTGCTGCGTTCTGCTCGATTTCGTTGTCGCTCACAGCCTGCGAGGCCTGATTCTTTTGCTGCTGCGCCTGCTTTTGAGACTGGCCCGCCGCATCGGCGTTCTTCTGGGCGGCATCGTAGGCGGCCTGAGCGTCCTTGAGCTGCTTTGCCGACTCCTCGGCCAGCTGGGCAGCCGTCTTTACGACCGCTTGGTTACCGGCGGCAACGGTATTCTCTACAGAACTACCCCCCCCCTGAACAGAATCGCCGTTATCGGTTGACGGCGCGGCGATTGCCGCCAGCGGCGACATGAGCGGCTGAGCGATGAGGCCCGCCGTCAAAACGGTTGCGACAGCGCGGTTAGCAACGCCCTTGACGTTGACGGCCTTGGCCCGAGGCTCAAAGTGCTGTGGACTATAGTTTGCCATGGCTTTCTCCCTTTGACACGGATGTATCCATACGTATCAAACGGTAGCTGTCGATTTTTGAATTCTGTTGCGCAACATTGGCGACCAGCGTATTTTTTGAAATTCATGCTCCCGTGCTTCACAATTTCGTCACATTTGAAGGAGCTGGTGCATCATATTTTCGCGTGATGGAATTGAGCCTGTGATTTGCATTTGCTCCCGCGTCATCCGCCCTATCGGATTCCGCATCCAACAGACACCCCGCCCGCCACGGTGTAGAGTTAGGACAACGGGCGCGTTGCACGGACCGCGCTGGAACGAGGTGAACATGGAACTCGATAGACAACAGCTCAAGCGACTGCGTGAACGCCATCACCGGCGCCATGGCATCCGCCCTGCCCATAGTGAGGCTGCCGAACAGGCTGGTCGCTTTTTAAAGCGCGCATTCAACATTCGCGAGGGTCGCGCGCCCTACCACGTGATTCGCAAGCGCTTTGTAAACGGGGCACGCCTGACCGGCTCTCACCTATGCATCCTCATCATCGCCATGCTCATCGCGAGCATCGGTCTCGATATCGACTCGGACATCGCCATTGTAGGTGCCATGCTCATCTGCCCGCTTATGGGCTCGGTCCTTGCCATGGCATACGGCATCGCCACGCTCGACCGCGAGATTACCCTTGAGGCCGTCGCGAGCTTGGCTCTACAGATGGCCTTTTGCCTGGTCACGTCCACGTTGTACTTTAAGCTCTCGCCCCTTGGCACCACCACGGCCGCTATCCTTGACAATTCGACACCGACTGTGTGGGACCTTGCCGTCGCGCTCGCGGGCGGCTTTGCGGGCGGCCTGGGCAACTCGCGCGACCAGGAACCTGCCACGCTCATCGCCGGCGTGGCCGTGGCGACCGCGCTCATGCCGCCCCTGTGCGCGGCGGGCTATGGCATCGCCATCGCAAGCGGGTCGCTGTTTCTCTCGGCCCTCTACGAGTTTGGCATCAACGTTGTCTTTATCGCGCTGGCTGCCGAAGCCGTGCTGCTTCTTTTGCGCGTGCCGCTCAAGCGCGACCTCAACGGCGACGGCATTGTGACCGCCGAGGAAAACGCCGAGGTCGACGAGCTGTCACGCAAGGTGCGCCGCCGCATCATTGTGGGCACGGTAGTCTTTGCCATCCCCTGCATCGTTATGACCGCGGGTTCCATTGGCTCGGCGCAGGCCGGCGTGCAGGACGGCTACGGCGTCACCGAAACCACGCGCGAGCTTGCGGCGGTACTGCCAGGCTTTAAGGATTACACCGTCGCCGTCGAGACCTCGGCCACCGAAGGGGACGAGGGAGGCATTGTAGAGCGCGAAATCGTCGCCCATGTGACAACGAGCGAGGCGCTCGGGACGCACGACCGCCACGTCGCCCGCAAGCTCATCGACCTCAATGTGCCCGATCTCGACCGCGTGGAGTTCGATGTGAAGTGATGCCGGCGCGGGATGAATGCTCGCACGGACGCAAGTTACGACGAGGCGCAGACGCGATACGGACACGAGCAAATTGCGGCGTGCAGTTCACACCCGAGCCCCACTCGCTGTTTTATTGCCGTGAATCAGACGTCCGCATCGACATCGCCAGACTCCACCGTAAACGCCGGATCGGTGCTCACAAGATAAAATCGGGTCACCTTAGTATTTCTAATTAGGTAAATCTGCCCCTGATTGCGTCGGCGCGATATATACGCAACGTGAACCGTGCCGAATTCTTCGCCGTTTTCCTTCTTTAATACCAGGATATTGGGATCATCCGTACGCTTAAACTGCCCGTCTGTGCAGATTCCGTCTTTGTCGACCAGCTGCCATCGACAGTTGTCCTCCTCAAGAAAGGCCAGGGTTTCCCGACTCGTCTTGTCGTCCCGATAGTAACCGTCAATGGCAAACCCTTCGGAAGCGCATTCCTGCATATAGGACGTTTCTCGGCTTATAGCAAACAGCCCTGTAGCGCCCAGGAGCACAGCCAGGCAGACCACTGCAATAGCAACCGGGATAACACGCGGGCTCATGTCGCCCACCCGATAGTTGTTTAACGGAGCGTGAAACATACCTGGAACCTCCGATATCAGGGGGAACATCGCCAGCAGGCAGGCGACAACTATATGTTTCTGACATCAAACCATATGGCCGCCACTCGCGGAAGGGGCATCGGCGAACGGCGTGTTTTCATACTCCATTGGTCAAACCTAAGCGCGGCCCTACAGCTCGTACTTGTACACGCGGTAGATATACTTTTCGGCTTCCATCTCGTAGGTGGCGATGGGCAGTCCGCAGCGATCATCTCGTCGTTTGGCAGATAGGTCACGCTGTGCTGGCCCGCGTTGAGCGAAAAATCGCCCTGAGCTTGCAGCAGCTTTTCCTCAAAGCCCGAACCGGTCCAAAAATCGGGCAAGCCCACGGAAGGCTGTAGCAAGGTCATTTGCGCAACATGTGTCCAGCAAAAACGGGTGGTAACCGGTACGGCTACCACCCGTTTGTCTTATATCCGGCTCGAAGCAGGCCGACTACTTCTTAATGCCGCGTCCCAGGCGCTCAGCGACCGACGCCACGGCACTCTCGTCGACCGAGCCGCAGCTCACGCAGCCATCGTGGGCACGCATCTGGCCGGTGACCTCGTCCATCGCGAGCGGCGCCACCTTCTCGAGCTTAAAGCCCTTGCCGGCGCGCATGTTTTCCTTGGCCACACTGATCATGAGCTTAATGCGGTTGAGCTGGTTGACCTCGGATGCACCGGGGTCGTAGTCCACCGCGACAATGTTGCTCTCGGGGTGCTGACGGCGCAGCTCCTTGATCACAGCCTTACCCACTACGTGGTTGGGCAGGCACGCGAAGGGCTGCGTGCAGATGATGTTGGGCGCACCGTGGTCGATCAGGTCGAGCATCTCGGCCGTGAGCAGCCAGCCTTCGCCCATGTTGTTGCACACCGAAAGCACCGTACGAGCCTTGTCCGCCATGGTGCCAATGCGCTCGGGCGCCTCGAAGCGGCGGGACTTTTCGAGCATCTCCTCCACCGGCGTACGCATCCAGTCCACGAGCTTGATGAGCGCCTGCATGCTGGCGCGCGCCGTGGCGGAGCTTCCAAGCTCGTCTTTTTGCAGCTCGGCGTTGCTCATGGAGTACAGGAAGAAGTCGAGCAGACCCGGCACCACGGCCTCGCAGCCCTCGCGCTCGATAACGTCGACCACGTGGTTATTGGCCGTGGGATGGAACTTGACCAGGATCTCGCCGACCACGCCCACGCGTGGCTTGGTGCCCTCGCCCACAAGCGGCATGGTGTCGAACGCGCGGATGGCCTCACGCGCAAGCTTGGTGTAGTTGTGCCTGTTGAACTTAGGCGCCAGCTTGCGGGCGCGCGCCATGTACTCCTCGTAGAGCGCGTTGGCGGCACCGGGCGTTGCCTCGTACGGGCGGCAGCGATAGAGCATCTGCATCATCACGTCGCCAAAGAGCACCGCGTAGACTGCCTGCTTAAGCAGCGCCGGCGTAATCTTAAAGCCGGGGTTGTCCTCGCCGAGCGCCACGGCCGAAAGCGAGATCACCGGAATCTCGGGATGGCCGCTCTCGCGCAGGGCCTTGCGGATGAGCGCGATGTAGTTGGTGGCACGGCAGCCACCGCCGGTCTGGCTGATGACCACAGCCGTCTTGGACAGGTCGTACCGACCGCTCTCGATGGCCTCCATAATCTGGCCCGTTACCAGAATCGACGGGTAGCAAATGTCATTGTTCACATAGCGCAGGCCAGCCTCGACAGCGTCGTGATCGGTTGAGGGCAGCAGTTCCAAGTTGTAGCCGGCACCGCGGAACACTTCTTTGACCAGGTCAAAGTGGATCGGCGCCATCTGCGGGCACAGGATGGTGTAGCCCTCCTCGCGCATCTGCTCGGTAAAGGGCACCTTGGGCCACGCGGTCGAGGCGCTTTCACGCTGCGCCTCGAACGTGTACTTGCGGCTCGCGAACGCGGGGGCATCCTTGGAGGGAGCCACCGGCGCGGCATCGCCCTGCTCGTAGGCCTCGCCCGCGGCCGTGGCCTCGGCCAAGCGCTCGGCCTCCTGGTCCTTGAGCGCCGCCATGAGTGAGCGAATGCGGATGCGCGCGGCGCCCAGGTTGGACACCTCGTCGATCTTGAGCACGGTGTAGATCTTGCCGCTGGCTTCCAGAATCTCCTGCACCTGATCGGTGGTCAGGGCATCGAGGCCGCAGCCGAAAGAGTTGAGCTGGATCAGGTCCAGATCGTTGCGCATCGTCACAAAACGGGCGACGGCGTACAGGCGGCTGTGGTACATCCACTGGTCGACGACGCGGATGGGGCGCTCGGGCTTCACGAGATGCGCGAGCGAATCCTCGGTAAAGACCGCAAAGCCAAAGCTCGAGATAAGCTCGGGCAGGGCGTGGTTGATCTCGGGGTCGTTATGGTAAGGACGGCCGGCGAGCACGATGCCGTGGCCGCCGTGGTCCTCGACCCACTTAAGGGCCTCCTCGCCCATGGTCTGGATATCCTCGTGGAAACGCGCGTCGGCCTCAAAGGCAGCGTTGACGGCGGCATCGACCTCGGAGCGCGTGATTTTAGGACCGCGCACGCGACCGCGACCGGCCTCAGCATCGGCCACACGGTCGACGGCGAGCACCTGGTACAGACGGCGCTTGAGCTCGGTCTTATCGTGATAGGGCACAAACGGGTACAGGAACTCGATGTTCTGCTCGCGGATCTCGTCGATATTGAGTGCCAACGCCGTGGGGTAGCTCATGACGATGGGGCAGTTATAGCAGTTGCCAGCCGTCGGATCCTCCTTGCGCTCCCAGCGCACGCACGGCATCCAGATAAAATCGACGTCACGGTCGATGAGGTTCATCACGTGGCCGTGGCTCATCTTGGCCGGATAGCACACGCTCTCGGACGGCATGGACTCGATGCCCGCCTGGTAGGTCTTCTTGCTCGACTGGTCGGACAGCTGCACGCTAAAGCCCAGGCGCGTAAAGAACGCGTGCCAGAAGGGGTAGTTCTCGTACATGTTGAGCGCGCGTGGGATACCCACGGTGCCGCGCGGGGCCTCGTCGGGGCTCAGTACCTCGCGGTTAAAGAGCAGCTCGTTTTTCTTTTTGAAGAGGTTGGGGGCCTCGGTCTTCTGCTTTTTGTGGCCGGCGCCCTTCTCGCAGCGGTTGCCGGTGATAAAGCGCCTGCCGCCGCCAAAGTCGTTGACGGTAAGCTGGCAGTTGTTAGAGCAGCGACCGCAGCGGACGTGTTTTTGCGTCACGGTGAGGTGCGCAATGTCCTCGGCCGAGAGGATGGCCGAGGTGCCGTCGGCGCCGGCGCGATCGCGGGCGAGCAGGGCCGCACCATAGGCGCCCATGCAGCCGGCGATGTCGGGACGCACGGCATGAACGCCGGTGAGCTGCTCAAACGCGCGCAGCGTGGCATCGGACATAAAGGTGCCGCCCTGGACGATCACTTGGTTGCCGATCTCCTTGGGGTCGCGCAGCTTAATGACCTTGAACAGGGCGTTCTTGATGACGGAATAGGACAGGCCGGCCGCAATGTCGCCCACCGTGGCGCCTTCCTTTTGCGCCTGCTTGACGCGCGAGTTCATAAAGACCGTGCAGCGGCTGCCCAGGTCGACCGGGGCCTTGGCATGGATGGCAGCGTTGGCGAACGCGCGCACGTCCATGTTCATAGAGACGGCGAAACTCTCGATAAAGCTGCCGCAGCCCGACGAGCAGGCCTCGTTGAGCATGATGTGCTCGATGACGCCGTCCTTGACGCGCAGGCATTTCATGTCCTGGCCGCCAATGTCCAGGATGAACTCGACGCCGGGTAGGAACGCCTTGGCGCCGCGCAGGTGCGCGACGGTCTCGATCTCGCCGGAATCGGCCTTGAGGGCCTCGATGAGCAGCGCCTCGCCGTAGCCCGTAGTGGTCACGTGGCCGATGGTGCAGCCGGCGGGGATGTGGTTGTAGAAATCGGCCATGATGACCTTGGCCGTGCCCAGGATGTCACCGTTGTTGTTGCCGTACCAGGTGTGCAACAGCTGGCCGTCCTCGCCCACAAGCGCGGCCTTCATGGTGGTGGAGCCGGCGTCGATACCGATGAACACGCGGCCGGTGTAGCCGTCGAGCTTGCCCTTGGGGACGACTTCCTGGTCGTGGCGGGTTTTGAACTCGGCGAAGTCCTCGTCGGTGGCAAAGAGCGGATCCAGGCGCTCGACCTCGGCACCCTGTGTGTCACCCAGGGCATCGATAGCCTCGATGAGCTGCGGGAACGTGCTGAGCTTGTTGGACTCATGCGCCATGGCGGCGCCGCTCGCCACAAACAGGTGAGCGTTTTGGGGCACAATGCGGTGCTCCTCGTCCAGGTTGAGCGTGAGGTAGAAGCGATGGCGCAGCTCGGAGAGATACTGCAGCGGGCCGCCCAAGAAGGCGACGTTACCGCGGATGGGACGGCCGCACGCCAGACCCGAGATTGTCTGGGTCACGACGGCCTGGAAGATGGAAGCGGCGACGTCCTCGGGACGGGCGCCTTCGTTGAGCAGCGGCTGCACGTCGGTCTTGGCAAAAACGCCGCAGCGGCTGGCGATGGGATAGATGGTGGTGGCGTTGGCCGCGAGTTCGTTAAGGCCGCTGGCGTCGGTGTGCAGCAGAGTGGCCATCTGGTCGATGAAGGCGCCCGTGCCGCCGGCGCAGGTGCCGTTCATGCGCTGCTCGATGCCGTTGTCGAAGTAGATGATCTTGGCGTCCTCGCCGCCCAGCTCGATGGCAACATCGGTGGCCGGGATGAGGGTCTCGACGGCACGCTTGCTGGCGATGACCTCCTGGACAAACTCCAGGTCGAGCCACTGGGACAGCAGCAGGCCGCCCGAGCCGGTAATGGCGCAGGTCATTTGGTCCGTCGGCAGCACGGTCGCGGCACCCTCGAACAAGTCGCGGGCGCAAGCGCGGACGTCGGTGTGGTGACGCTGGTACTTGGCGTAGACAATCTGGTTGTCGTCGTTGAGCACAGCGAGTTTAACGGTGGTGGAGCCCACGTCGATGCCCAGGTGCAGGTTGCCGCGGGCGGCCTCGGGGTTGAAGATCGCGCCTTCGGGGGCCTGGGCGGCGGCTACGGGCTCAGCGGCGGTGGCGGGCTCGCTGACGACGGACGTCTCCCCTGCCACGTTCTTGGCATCGGCAACTGCCTCAGCAACTTTCTCGGCAGCCGCGGTCGCGGCCTTCTGCGCGGCGTCCACCACGGCGGGCGCAGCCTCGCGTGCGGCAGCGACCACACGGTCTTTAATGCCCTCGACGAGTTTGCTCATTGTCTCTCCTCTTAGTTGTTGGACTCGACGGTTGCGGCGGTGTCGACCGCGTCCTCGAGCTGCAGATTCAATAGCTTCATGCCGTATTCCGGCACGTTGATATCGATGGGTTGGCCATACAGGTCGCCGGGGCGCACAAAGGCGATGACCGTCATAATGCGCGCCATGGTCTCGGGCGATTCAGAAAGGTCACGCTCAAACCAACGTTGGATCATGCCGACCTCGGCACTCACGACATAGGTGACGTAGTAGTCAAAGAAGGTGCCCAGCGCCAAGCCCAAAATGCCCGTCTGTGCACGCGGCACCACGGCCTCGCGTGCGGTATCGATGATCTTTTTAATGAAGGCGGGGTCGCCACCCGGGCCCAGCAGGGCCCCGATAAGGTCGCGATTAGCCGCAAGATAGCGCAGCAGCTCAACCGAACCGGGTGCCGGCTCGAGCTCGTCGATGTTGCGGTAAAGATCGGGTAATTGAGCTGCGGTGATAAGCTCCACCCGCTCGCGAATCTCGGCAAGCAGGCCGTCCTCGATCTGGCTGATAAAGTCGGGGATATCGCGGTAGTGCGAATAGAACGTGCGGCGTGTAAGACCGGCGCGCTCGGTGAGCGACGCGACGTTAATGCGCGAAAGGTCGCCGCTTTCGGCAAGCTCGCTGGCAAGCGCCTGGCGAAGAGCACGCTGCGAGCGAAGGGACCGGCGATCGCATTTCTCGAGCTGGGACAAGCGTCCTCCTTGTTACTCAACCTGTGCGCTATTGCACAGTGCGAGTATTATTGCACACCGTGTGCATCAACACGTAAAGGCAATATTTGGGATGTGACGAAGGGGCAGCCTCTTTGTCACATCCAGCGACCGCCTAGGTTGTGCCGGTTGTGCCAGGCTTTTAGAGCGGCATTACCGATTGTCCAAAATGTCATTCGTGGGTAGAATAGTGTCGACGGCAGCCCAAGTTCTGGAAAGCTGGGCAGCGCCGTTGCTTGGATTAAGGGGTCAACGCCTTAGCGGCGGCGACCCCTTTTACGTTGCTTCGAACGTTGCTTGAGTGCCTCGGAAAGCCCGACGAGCGCTGTGAAGAACGAGACCAAAGCGGTCAGAAGTCTCACAAAATCAATCAGATCGGTCATGGGCATCACCTCCCATCAGATGGAGGGCGTTGCCCGGCACATGGAACTGCCGCCAACAGTATCAATTCTATCAAAGCGCAGTTAGATATGCGAATGTTTGTTCGTATTTTAAGAGACCGGCGTCACCTGTGACAAAGGGGCTGTCCCTTTGTCACATTATTCGATGACGGTGCGGGAGTTTTGCTTGCGCATGGTGGCGAGCATGTGTTTGGGGACGGCGTGGACCATGCAGCTGCCGATAGTTGCACTCGCAGCGGCCTTGGCGGCATCGCTGCCGTTTTTGGTCGCGTAGCTGTGGCGGAAACGTTTGAGCATGGCAATGTCGTTGCCGCCGTCGCCGTAAACCGCGACCTCGTCCTCGGCAATACCGTAGTAGCCCGCCAGCCAGGCCACGCTCTCGCCCTTGTTGCACGCGACGTCCGTGATCTCGAACATCACCGGATCGAACGGCGCGTTGACCACGCGGTCCGATCGCTCGGCCAAATACGCCTTAAGGTCGCGCTCCAGCTCGGGCGAGGTCACGCGGCAGTTAATCTTGCACACGTCGTGGCGCAGGATATCGCCGATCGACTGGTCGAAATACTGCTCCTCGTGATACCCGCCACGTGCACGCATGCCGCGCATCACAATACGCTTGATGGGGCTGTCCTTTTTAAAGCCCGCCTGATGCATCTCGAACGAACCGCTCGAGAACATGCCATCGGGTGTGGAGCAATCAAAGCAAATGTCCGGGAATGCCTTGAGCAGCTCCTCGGTAACCTGCGGATCGATGGTCCAGGTCTTGAGCACCTCGCCATGGCTGTCGCGCACGATGGACCCGTTGGAGCAGCAGGCGTCAAGTGCCAGCCCCGTAAAGCCATGCTCGCCGATCGGCAGCGTCGAGCGTCCGGTCGCGGGAACCACATGCAGGCCAGCCTCGGTCAGCTCGCGAATGGCACGGCGGATGGTCCCGTCTGCCTCGTGCAGGGCGTTCAGCAGCGTTCCGTCTAAGTCACTCGCAAACATCTTGATCATGGGCGTGCCTCTCCTTCGTCTGCACGATATTGTAGACGAGAACGGGCGCGCCCCAAGAGAGGCACGCCCGTCAGGCGAAAGATTGTCCTACACCGCGGCGGGGCCGTGTTCGCCGGTGCGGATGCGGATGACTTCCTCAACCGGCTCGACCCAGATTTTGCCGTCGCCGACGGCTCCGGTGCGTGCGGCGTTGCAGATAATCTCGACAATGCCGTCGACGTGCTCGTCGGCGCAGATGAGGGTGAACTGCACCTTAGGGATCATGTTGACAAGCAACTCGTTGCCGCGCACGTATTCCTTCCAGCCATGCTGTGCGCCGCAGCCCTGCACCTGGTTGATAGTCATGCCACGAACATCGGCAGCAAACAGCGCGTCTTTAAGAACCTCAAGCTTTTCCTGGCGCACGATAGCCGTGATCTTTTTCATAATGAATTCCTCTCAATAATCAACGTATCCCTTTACATGAGACGCGGGTTTCCCAGGTGCCGCAGATTGGGTTGAAAGAGGAGCGCCGCGTACTTTTGTACGCAAGCGACGGTTTGAAACCCAAGGTGCGGTGCCTGGGGAAGCCGCTAGTCAAGTCCCGAGAAGGAGGGATATGCGCTCTCGCCGTGCTGACTCGCATCCAAGCCCAGCGCCTCATCGGCCTCGTCCACGCGCGGGCTGCCGTGGAACAGCGCCTTGACCACCGCGGCGATCACCAAATCGAGCACCAGTACAATGACGACCGTCACCACAATGCCCAAGATCTGAGAGATGAGCAGCGACACGTCGCCCGTGTAGAGCAGGCCGCCCTTACCGGTCCACGAAAGCTCCGGCACGCAGAACAGGCCCGTGAGCACGCCACCCAAGATGCCGCCGATACCGTGGCAGCCAAACGCATCGAGCGCATCGTCGTAGCCGAACTTGGTCTTAAGATGACTGATGGCCAAGTAGCAGACGGGCGAGACGATCAGGCCCATGACCAGTGCCGCCCACGGCTCGACAAAGCCCGCGCCCGGCGTGACCACCACAAGGCCCGCAACCAGACCGGTGCTGGCACCCACCAGCGTGGGGCGACCGGTGTGCACGCGCTCGACGGCAAGCCACGAGACCATGCCCGCCGCGCTGGCCGTCACGGTGTTGAGTATGGCGAGCGCCGCCACGGCGTCGGCCTTAAACTCGCTGCCGCCGTTAAAGCCAAACCAGCCAAACCAAAGCAGGCCGGCGCCCAACGCCACAAACGGCACGTTATGCGGACGGTAGCTCACCATGCCAAAGCCGCGACGACGGCCGAGCATTAAGCAGAGGATCAGGCCCGTCAGACCGGACGAAATGTGCACCACGTCGCCGCCGGCAAAGTCGAGCGCGCCGATGATGTCGCCGATAAAGGAGCCATCGCCGCCCCAGACCATGTGGGCGAGCGGCGCGTAGACCACGAGCAGCCAAATGCCCAGGAAGACCGTCATGGCACCAAACTTAACGCGGCCGGCCAGGCTGCCCGTGACGATAGCGGCAGTGATCATGGCAAACGCCATCTGGAAGGCGATGTTAATGATCTGAGGGTAGACGGCACCGTCCGCAGCATTGCCCTCGGCCGCCTGCAGCACCTGGTTGAGCACCGGCAGGCACAGCAGCTGGTCAAGGCCTCCAATAAACGGGCTGGAACCGTCGCTGCCGTAGGCCAGCGACCAGCCGGCAACAATCCACAGCACACCAACCAGGCCAATGGCGCCAAAGCACATGAGCATGGTGTTGATGACATTTTTGCGCCTGGACAGGCCGCCATAGAAAAACGCCAGACCCGGTGTCATTAAAAACACAAGCATGGTGCAGATGAGCATAAACGTTGTCGATCCCGTATCGTACATTCGCTCCCCCTTGATCGCATGAACGTTGTCGGCGCCCATAATGCGGCCGAGGGGCAACTGGTGTAGACCAGATACGGCGTTGTTAAACGCTGCGTTGTCGAATGGAAACGGTGCCGCAATCTTAGAAACGGCGCGGCAACGGACGCGAAACCAATGGGAAACGCAAGGACGGCAGGCGCCGGCCCCATCCCGTCCCGGCTAGCGCCGAAACAGCTCGTGGGCGCGGTCGCGGAGATTAGTTGCTCGAATGACACCTTCGTAGCGGTTGATGCGCAAGCGCGGGAAGGCATTGAAGAAGCGCAGGTCGCGTCGGCTGAGCGACACGCTTGGCACCGGACGGCTCATGCGCTTGCCGGCAAGGCGGCGACCGAGCGACGGACGCGGCATGCTCGGCGCGGCATCGGCCACGCGGCGGGCGGCAAGTGCCAGGCCGCGAGCACCATCCGAGATAAATGTCGGCATCGAAGCCTTCTCACGAAGGGCATCGAGCGTCGCGTCGCCCAGCTCGGCCAGCCACGCGTTAACGGCACGGCTGCGGATATGCGTCTGTGCCACCGAGTCGATTGCCGAATCGGGAATACGTTCGAGCATAGAGTCGGACGCATCGGCAAGCGATTCGTTGATGCGGTCGGCAAGGTCGGCCCGAACGCGCTCCAGCTGATCGGACAGGCGGCGCCAGCTGGCCAAAGAGCACACCGCGTCGACCATCATCGCGACCGCGACGATAAAGGCGGACAGCCGCACAATCAGCACCGGCAGATGGCCAAGCAGCCCCAGCAATGCCGGCTCCACTAAACGGCAAATGCACAACGCACCCAGGCCAAACGCGCATGCCCAGTACAGGCAGATGCGTCCGTGCAGGTTAAACGGCAGGTGCGAATAGTCCCAAAAGCGAGCGCCCGTTGTTTTTTCCAACAGCACGCCTACGCTGTACTCAATCACGCTGCATACGAGTGCTGCAGCGACAAACTGGCTCGAGGCATCCGGAATCCCGCGCAACAGCAGCCAGCAGGCAATGCCGCCCGCGCCATAGATTGGGCAGCACGGCCCCAGCAAAAAGCCGCTGTTGGCAAATCGTCCGTGATTGAGCATGGCGCAGACCGTCGACTCCCACGCCCAGCCACAAAACCCGTAGAAGGCAAACGAGAGCACCAGTGCCGAGAGTGGGCAGGCGGCAAGCGTCGCGCCGCCAAACGCCATATCAATCGCGGTCCCCACCGTCTACCCTCTCCTCTTTTCGCTCGATTCGCCACTCACGCCATCGTCCGCCTCGTCCTTGCGCCGCAGACGACCGGCGACCGTCTCGCGCAGAGCGCACCATTTATCTGCCAGGCATACAATCCAAGCCTCACGACACGTCGGCGGCACCGGCACCAGCGGAAACATATGGCGCACGATAATATTCCGCTCGCGCGACGTCAGCTCAAAATCTTCCTCCGCACGCGCCAGGGCAAAAAACGGGTGGCGAAAGCCATGCAGCCGATGGCTTGGGTCGGGATCGTGCCAGTCATAGAGAAAGTAATCGTGCAGCAGGGCTCCGCGCAGCAACGAAGCACGGTCGACCGAAATGCCAGCACGGCCCAAGCGCTCGGCAAAGGACAGGCTCGCCCGCGCTACTGAAGTCACATGTGCATAGACCGTCACGTCGCCATGCTGGATAAACTCGTGCGTCAGGTCCAAGCGGCCCGCCTGGGCCAGCTGACGGGCGGCATAGTCGACCTCGTGCGCGATTTTCTCGGCACGAACGGTATCGGACATGCTGCCTCCTTCCAGCGACTCACGGCGACAAGCCACGGCCTGTGCACAATCGATAAAAACATCATGGAACATATCAGTATGGCATCGGACAAAACGTTTTGCCCCACCAGTTGGCGAATTACCGCGCCGCCGTCACATATCAAACGCCAAAATGTGCGAGACTGTCTTGTGCAATTGTGCCGGCCGAGGGAGTGCCGGCGCACGATTCGCATGGAGTAACCCACAACGATGCTGCTTACGCAAACGACAACGCCCGAGGACGTCAAGGCTCTTAATCGCGCCGAGCTCCCGCAGCTCTGCGGCGAGATTCGCCACGCCATCCTCGAAAGCTCCGCCGCCGTCGGCGGGCACGTTGCCCCCAACCTGGGCGTCGTTGAGCTCACGGTCGCGCTCCATCGCGTGTTTAACTCCCCTATCGACAAGATTGTCTTTGACGTTTCGCACCAGACCTACGCCCACAAGGCGCTAACCGGGCGCGCGTACACTTATATCGATCCGGAGCGTTATGGTGAGGCTTCTGGCTTTGCCAATCCCGACGAGTCCGAGCACGACCTGTTCGCCATGGGCCACACCTCCACATCGGTGAGCCTGGGCTGCGGCTTGGCACACGCCCGCGATCTGGCGGGCGACAGCTACAACGTCATCACCATCATTGGCGACGGCTCGCTTTCGGGCGGCTTGGCGTTTGAGGGCTTCAACAATGCCGCCGAACTCGACAGCAACCTGATCATCATCGTCAACGATAACGACCAGTCCATCGCCGAGAACCACGGTGGCCTCTATCGCAATCTGGCCGAGCTGCGCACCAGCAACGGCACCTGTGAGCGCAACGTTTTCCGCGCGATGGGGCTCGACTACCGCTATCTGGACGCCGGTAACGATGTGTTGGCCCTCGTCGACGCGCTGCAGGAGCTGCGCGATATCGATCATCCCATCGTGCTGCACGTCTCCACCGCCAAGGGCAAGGGCTTTGAGCCGGCCCAAAACGACCCCGAGCGCTGGCACCACGTGGGTCCGTTTGACATGGCAACTGGGCGCAAGCTCTGCCCGGGCCATCCGAGCGAGCCTGCGCCGCGCACCTATGCCGACATTACGGGCGAGGCACTCAGCGCCGCCATCGAGCGCGATCCGCAGGTCGTGGGCATCACGGCTGCCACGCCCTACATCATGGGCTTTACACCCGAGCTTCGCGCTACCGCCGGCAAACAGTTTGTTGACGTGGGCATTGCCGAGGAGCACGCCGTGACTTTTGCCACCGCGCTTGCGCGCTCGGGCGCCAAGCCAGTCTTTGGTGTGTACGGCACGTTTTTGCAGCGCGCCTACGACGAGCTATGGCACGACCTGTGCCTCAACGACGCCCCCGCAACCATCCTGGTGTTTGGCGCATCAATCTTTGGCACCACATCCGAGACGCACCTCTCGTTCTTTGATATTTCTATGCTGGGCGCTCTTCCCAACATGCACTACTTGGCGCCGGCCTGCATGGAGGAATATCTATCCATGCTGAGCTGGTCGCTCGACCACCGCGAGCATCCCGTGGCGATTCGTGTACCGGGCATCGGCCTGGTGAGCCGTCCCGACCTTGCGCCTGCCGAAAACACCGACTACAGCGCCGTTCGCTACAACGTGGTGCGCCAGGGTCGCGACGTAGCAGTGCTCGCACTCGGCGACTTCTTTGAGCTGGGTGAGCGCGTGGCAAACCGTCTGACTGTCGAGTACGGCATCGAGGCCACGCTCGTCAACCCGCGCTTTGCGACCGAGCTCGACCGCGAGTTCCTCGATAGCCTTGCCGCCGAGCATCGCGTTGTCGTCACCCTCGAGGACGGTGTCTTGGACGGCGGCTGGGGCGAGCGCGTGGCATGTTATCTGGCATGCACGCCGTTGCGCACGCGCACCTTCGGCATCGCCAAGGGCTTCCCCGACCGCTACGACCCCAACGAACTGCTCGCTCAAAACGGCATGACGGTCGAGAACATGGCCGCCGAAGCCGTAAGGCTACTCAACGAGTAAGAAAACCTCCGCAAGGAAAGCACCCCCTGCGGAGGTTTATATTTTCGCGACGCGATTATCTCAATCTGTAACATCTAGGGCCCGAATTCCCGTCTAACTGTTACAGATCTAGATAAGACGTCGTAGTCCCAGACCTTTGTCTCAATCTGTAACAGATAGGGACCTTTTGGCCGTCCAGATGTTACAGATTGAGACATTCGAATTCCCCTGAAGAGAAAATCTCGATCTGTAACAGTTACTCGGCAAAAACGACTGCAGATGTTACAGATTGAGACAAAGCAGCAAGGCATGCCGTTGCATCGGTCAAAACCACCACGAAGGTGCCTGTCCCCTTTGTGGTGGTTTTAAATCATGGTCGGTGCGAAAAACGAATAACCGTTCATACGCGATCTCCTTACTTATATATGCGTCGCATTGCCGCCATTATAGCGACCGCTGCGAGCGATCATGCCGTCGGCAAAACGCTATCTCAGCCATAATAATCGACGTTTCCCCAGGTAAAACCTACCAAAATAAACCTGTCCCTTTTTGGTAGGCACAATAACCCATAAGGTAAGTATGTTTCTGAGTTATTTCGTGTTGACCCATTTGAGCGCGATAGGGTATAACTCTACTCAACCGCTAGGGACTTTATTGAGAAAGGTGTTCTACCATGAGCAAGAACCTCTCCCAGCAGGTCGTTCTCGACCGCCGCGGCTTCGTTGCCGCCACCTTCGCAACCGTCGCCGGCCTTGGTCTTGCCGGCTGCTCTGACACCAGCGCCGAGGCCGACAAGGGTTCCGCCGCCGGCTCTTCCAAGAGCTCCGAGGATACCGAAGCTTCCACCACGCTCGACGCTAAGGCATTCGACAAGCTCGTCGACAACGGCCCCAAGGCCGATGACGACGCCATCGCCGCCAGCACCTGGGCGACGGCCGTCAAGGACGCCGGCGTCTTTAAGATCGGTGGCGTTCAGACCTCCACGCTCTTCTCCCTCCTCAACGAGAAGGACGGTCAGACCCGCGGCTTCGATGCCGGCATCGCGCAGCTTCTGTCCAACTACATCCTGGGCGAGAACAAGGTCGAGATCACCCAGGTGACCTCGGACACGCGCGAGTCCGTCCTGCAGAACGGCCAGGTCGATGCCGTCTTTGCCACCTACACCATCACTGACGAGCGCAAGAAGCTCGTCTCCTTCGCCGGCCCCTACTACTACACGCAGCAGGCCATCCTGGTGCTCGCCGATAACGACGACATCAAGAGCGTCGACGACCTGGCCGACAAGAACGTCGCCGTCCAGTCCGGCTCCAACGGCCCCGCCATCCTGGAGGAGTTCGCCCCCAAGGCCAGCCAGCAGGAGTTCAAGACCGACGAGGAGGCCCGCCAGGCACTCCAGCAGGGCCGCGTTGACGCCTACGTCATCGATAACAACATGCAGCAGAGCGCCCTGGTCCGCGAGCCCGGTAAGTACAAGATCGCCGGCAAGCCCTTCGGCAGCAAGGAGCCCTACGGCATCGGCCTGCCGCTCGATTCCGACGGCGTCGCCTTTGTCAACGACTTCCTTAAGAAGATCGAGGACGACGGTACCTGGACCGAGCTGTGGCAGATCTGCATCGGCGACCGTACGGGCGACACCAATGTTCCCGAGCTGCCCGAGATCGGCGCCTAGGCAGCGAGCCTGGTAACGGCCGCAACGAAACCATATGCAAACGCATGATGCGCTTTATTGCGGTAAACTGTTTCCTCACTGAGTTGTCGGGGCTTCCGTACACACGGGAGCCCCTTTCCTTATCGGCAGGAGGTCCGCATGAGTCTCTCCGAGCTCTGGTCGCTCTATGGCCAGAACTATATCGACGCGCTGCTAGCAACCTGGGGCATGACGCTTGAGTCGTTTGCCATCGCCATGGTGCTGGCCGTCGCCGTCACCGTGATGCGTGTGTCGCCGCTCAAGCCGCTGCGCGTCTTTGGCGACCTGTATGTCCAGGTCTTCCGCAACATCCCCGGCATCGCGCTGCTTATCATCGTCGTCTATGCGCTTCCGCCGCTCAAGGTCGTCCTGCCCTACCGCACCTGCGTTATCGTCGCCACGGTCCTTTTGGGCTCGGCCTTTGGTTCCGAGAACTTTATGAGCGGCATCAACACCGTTGGTGTCGGTCAGGTCGAAGCCGCACGTTCGCTCGGCATGAGCTTCAGCCGTATCCTCGCCAAGATCGTGATTCCACAGGCACTGCGCTCAAGCGTGCTGCCCATGACCAACCTCTTTATCGCCGTCATGCTCACCACCGCGCTCGGTAGCCAGGTGCCGCTTAAACCGCAGGAGCTCACCGGCGTGGTGAGCTACATCAACACGCGCTCGCTCGGCGGCGTCGTCGCGTTCTTTATCTCGGCACTCGGCTACCTGGGCACGGCCTTTGTGGTGAGCCACATTGGCAACTACATCGATAAGAAGGTGAGGATCCTCCGATGAGCAAGCATTCCTCCCCTGCACTTACCATGCGCGATGCGCTCTACGAGGCTCCCGGCCCCAAGATGCGCGCCAAGATTCGCATCGGCACCGCTATCTCGCTCGTTGCCGTCGCCGTGCTCGTCGCCCTGGTACTGCAGCGCTTTTATGTGACCGGCCAGCTTTCGGTCCACTATTGGTATTTCTTTACGCACCTCACCACCTGGAAGTTCTTGCTTGCCGGCTTTGAGGGCACCGTTAAAGTCGCACTCACCGCTGGCGCCATCGCGCTGGTGCTGGGCCTAGCCCTTATGCTCGGCCGCACCAGCGACATTAAGCCGCTCCAGCTGGTTTGCCGTGTGCTCACCGATTTCTTCCGCGGTGTGCCGAGCCTGCTGTTTATCTACTTCTTCTTTTTGGTGCTGCCCCAGTACAAGATCTCGCTGCCGTCGTTTTGGATGCTCACGCTTCCCGTCGCGCTCGCTGCAGCCGGCGTGCTGGCCGAGATTTTCCGCGCCGGCGTCAATGCCGTGCCGCGCGGCCAGGTCGAGGCCGCCCAGGCGCTCGGTCTCTCCAAGGCCAAAATCACCTTTAAAATCGTGTTGCCGCAGGCTATTCGGTTTATCATTCCGTCGTTGATTTCGCAGCTTGTGGTCGTAGTCAAAGACACCACCGTCGCCTATGTGGTGAGCTACCCCGACCTCATGCAAAACGCCCGCGTGCTCATTACCAACTACGACGCCCTCGTGTCGGTCTACCTGGTAATCGCGGTCATCTACATCCTCATCAACGTCGCGATCAACAAGGCCGCTGTCTATGTTTCGCACAAGACCGGCGCGACCATCATCCGCTAACGCTTTACCATTTCGAGTCATAAGGAGCCGAGCACCATGGCACAGAGCACCTCTTCCACCGGCAATCAGCCGCTGATCGAGCTCAGACACGTCGATAAGCACTATGGCGATCTGCACGTCCTCAACGACATCAATCTCTCGGTCGACCGCGGCGAGGTCGTCGTGGTGATCGGACCCTCGGGCTCGGGCAAGTCGACTATGTGCCGCACCATCAACCGCCTGGAAACCATCGACTCGGGCGAGATCCTCATCGAGGGCGAGCCCCTGCCGCAAGAAGGCAAGGATCTTGCCCGCATGCGCGCCGAACTGGGCATGGTGTTTCAGCAGTTCAACCTGTTCGCACATATGACGGTGCTGCAGAACGTCATGCTGGGACCGGTCGATGTGCTGGGTGTCTCCAAGAACGAGGCTCGTGAGCGCGCCATGGACCTGCTGAGCCGCGTGGGCGTGGCCGAGCAGGCCGATAAGGTACCCGCACAGCTCTCGGGCGGCCAGCAGCAGCGCGTGGCCATCGCCCGCTCGCTTGCCATGCAACCCAAGGCCATGCTCTTTGACGAGCCCACGAGCGCCCTTGACCCCGAGATGATCAACGAGGTGCTCGAGGTCATGGTCCGTCTAGCCCAGCAGGGCATGACGATGATCGTCATCACGCACGAGATGAACTTCGCACGCCGCGTTGCCGATCGCGTCGTGTTTATGGCCGACGGCCAGATTGTGGAAACCGGCACACCCGACGAGTTCTTCGACCATCCCCAGACCAAGCGCGCCCAGGACTTCCTCAACTCCATCAAGGGGCACTAGCCAGCCACCCCGTGGGGCAAATCCATCGGAAGCGTTGTCCCACGTCTCTCATGCGCCCTGTCACCTTCAGATTCGAAAGCTACGCCCATGATCGGAACCCGCACCTCATCGTCCTATACCCCACACATCGACGTCGCCCCCGCCGACCGTCCGCTCATCCTCGTCGCGCCGCGCTGGGAAGAGGCAAAGCCGTTTTTAAGCGAGGTGCTCTCCCCCAACGAGGAGATTGCGAGCGTCTTTGTCGATGCCATCCTTGCCGCCGGCGGCCTGCCGCTGCAGATGTCCATCACCGAGGACATTGAGGTCATCCGTCATTACGTCGATATCGCCGACGGCATCGCCATTCCCGGCGGCCCCGATGTCAATCCCAAGCGCTGGGGCGACGAGCGCCCCTACGACCCCACCCTCTGCTGCGAGATCCGCGATAGCTTTGAGTTTAAGCTGGTCGGCGAGGTGCTCCGCGCCAAAAAGCCACTCTTTACCACCTGCCGCGGCACGCAGCTGCTCAACGTCGCCACCGGCGGCACCCTGTGCATGGACGTGCCGAGCCTGGGTGCGCGCGAGGGTCGCACGCAGTGGCGTCACACCCACGTGCTCAACGATCCCGTGCATCCCGTCGAGGTCGTGCCGGGCTCGCTTCTGGAGCGCGCGCTTGGCGGGCACAGGCTGATCCAGACCAACTCCGCACACCACTGCTGCGTCGATCATCTGGGTAAAAGCACGCGCTTGGTCGCCAAGGCAACCGACGGCGTTCCCGAGTGCATCGAAGTCGAAGGCCAGCCTTTCTGCCTGGGCGTGCAATGGCATCCCGAGTACACCTGGCAGACGCTCGAGACCGACTTTAACCTCTGGAAGTCGTTTGTCGAGGCAGCGGCAAAGGTCAAGCAGGCTCGCTAGCTCGCGAACCGCACAACAGATAAGGGCGCCCCGCCGGCCACATGGTCCGGTGGGGCGCCCTTTTGCCTATACGCGGCAGGCACACAGCCCAAGGCTCACAACCTCTTACTCGCCCGCCTCGCGCAGAGCCGACATCGTAGCCGCATATTGCTGCTGCAGCGCATGCATTCCCTCGCGAGCGCCGTCAACGGCATCGGCGCCGCGCAGCGCCTCGGTCACCACGACCGCCGGCTCGTACAGATTATCGAATCCCAGGTTCTGGCTCACGCCCTTGAGCGTGTGCGCTGCCATAAACGCACCTTCGGCGTCTCCTGCCGCCATGGCGGCCTCCAGCTTGTCCATGCTCTCGTCATCCAAAAACTTGAGGGCAAAGTGGGCAAGCATTTCCTCGCCCATCAGCCGAGCGCACGCGTCATCATAATTAGCGCCGATCTTCTCATACGCCTCACGCATGGAAATCATGGATTAAAACTCCTTTGGTCAAACTAAATCGTGGGAAACGCGACAACGTCGGCGGGGCGTGCCAACGTCTCGGCAATACGGTCTTGCACCTCGAGCAAGCAGTTGAGCAACAGTGGGTTAAAGGTGCCGAACTTACCGTCCAGGATCATCTGGATCGCCTCCTTGTGCGGGATAGCGTCCTTGTACACGCGCACGCTCGTCAGCGCATCATACACGTCGGCCACCGAGACCACCTGCGCGGCAATGGGAATCTCGTCGCCCTTAAGGCCATCGGGATAGCCCTTGCCGTCCCAGCGCTCGTGATGCCAACGCGCAATCTGGTACGCATATTCCATAAGCGCATTGCCGACGTGATGGCGGCCCAGCTCACGCAGCATGTCGGCGCCGATCGTGGTATGTGTTTTCATAATCTCGAACTCCTCGGGCGTAAGGCGCCCGGGTTTGTTGAGAATCGCATCGTCAATCGACATCTTGCCGATATCGTGCAGCGCCGAAGCCAGGGCAATCGTAGAGCGTTCCTCATTGTCGAGGGAGATCGTGCCGCTACGCTGGACCAGACAGCCAAGCAGCAGCTCGGTCAGCTTCTCGATGTTCGTAACGTGCCTGCCGCTCTCGCCATTGCGAAGCTCCATGACGCCGGCCATGATGTCGATGAGCATGCGACTGTTCTTGACGCGCTCGTTGTACTGCTGGGACAGCAGGCTCGTCAGACGGCGCTGTTTGGCGTATAGGCGGATGGTGTTGCTTACACGGCGGCGCACGACACGGGAGTCAAACGGGCGGTTGATATAGTCCGAGGCGCCCAGCTCGTACGCGCGCAGAACCATATCATCGGAATCTTCGCTCGAAATCATGATAAAAGGCAGATTGTCGATACCCGATCGGCGCGACAGATCGGCCAGCACCTCAAAGCCGCTTATGCCCGGCATGACAATATCCAGCAGCACGAGCGACAACTCATCGCCATAGCGGTCGACCATGTCAAGCGCCGTACGACCGTTGTCGGCCTCGAGGATGCAATACTCGTCCTTGAGCATCTCTTTGAGAATGGCTCGGTTCATCTCGGAGTCATCGACAATAAGCACCAAAGGCTTGTCGCTTTGGAAGGCTTCGATGGAATCGGCATCGGTCACGACCGTACCGGCTTTTGCCTTAGCGCGGCTCAATAACTGGACAGCGCGGCCAACTCCCTCATCGACCGTCTCGCCATGAATGCGAACGCCACCAACACATGCCGTCAAGCTCACGTACTCATGGCCCGGAACAATCGTGGAATGAACGGCATCGGACACCTGATGCAGGCGACGGGTGAAGTCATCGGAGGGAATATTGGGCATGACGACCACAAACTTGTCGCAGCCATAGCGCACAAGCTCGTCAGTCGAACGAATTCCGCTGCGTATGGCTGTCGCCACAGCACCGAGCGCAAGGTCGCCGGCATGACGGCCACACGTATCGTTGAAGACCCTAAAATCATCAAGGTCGATCACCGCAACGCCGGCATTCATGCGGGCGCTACGGAGCTTTTCCTCGTAATATCGGCGATTGCGCACGCTCGTCAGCACGTCGGTGTAGACAAGGTCCTCTTCTGCAGCCTCTTGCTCATCGATCGGACGCACCATCAGCAGGACGTGAGGCTCGCCCTCGACCTTCAGAGGGCGTAGGCGGGCGCGGTACTCAACACCATCGTTGAGCAGTTGCTCCGACACCTCATCGGAATCTGCCAAGGCCTCAAGACTCGATTGACGCAGACAAGGGCACCGATTGCCGGCGAGCAGGCAGTTAGGCTCGCTCTTAATCTGATCGGCCGACAGCAAACGCACCACGGGGTAGGTCTTTGCGACGCGGGCGACCTCAGCGGCAGCCTCCTCGTCGGTTAGATTGACCTCGTGATTATTGAGCATATGGGGCCCTTTCGATAGTTTCGCATGGTAGCGGTGGGTTCCAAATGTTACAAGGTTAACACCTTGCCGATGCAGGTAAGCACGTGAATGCTGTTACATTTTTATGAGTTGGCAGACGGCGCGATTGAAGTCGCAGACGTGAGGTCTTGAGCACATTTGTTAACACGGCCGAAACGTTTGCGAGTGAAGGCTGTTTTGTTTTTTGCAGCTGTTAGAGCCCCAGGATGCCACGGACAGTCTGGGCAGCCGCTGTCGGGCGATCGCGCAGGCCGTTGTGCGCGCCGGGAACCATTACGAGTGGACAGCCCAAAAGCTCAGCCGCCATCCTCGTGCCCGCCTCGCGGGGTGTACCGACCGAAAGCTCGCCCAAAAACACAGCCGACACCGCCTTTGATTCTCGGGCGCGCTCCCAGTCGGGAGCATATGTCATATTTGTTCCGTATTCATTGGCCATAAAGCAACGACCATTGCGCAGGGCATGCTTGGCTTCCGCTTCGGTCGTCCCAGGAGCCTCGGGGTCCAAGTCGCCGAGAGCTCCCAAGAAAAGCCGAAGCGCCCTTGAAACCTTTCCAGCCGCAATCATATCGAGCAAAATCGGAGCCGCGCCCATGCCGACGCCTTCGGCCGACACAGCCGGCTCATGCAGAATCGCACGGGCGACGAGATGGGGTTCGATGCGAAGAAGCTCCAGCGCCACCAACGTACCGGCGCTGTGCGCAAGCACATTTGTCGGAGCGCCAATGTGTTCGATCACGGCCTGCAGGTCGGCGGCCTGAGCGGCAAGATCATAGCTGCCGTCTGCCGCTTCGCTGCTGCCGCCACAGCCGCGGCGGTCGTAGGCAATTACGCGGTAGTTGTGACTGAGCTCACATGCAATGCCGTCGAAAAATGTGCCGTCGACACAAGCGCCGTGCACGCACACCAAGGCAGGAGTATCAGGCGACACATCCGGGCCGGCATATTCGCGACAGGCAATCGTGGTGCCCGCATTCTCGACCGTAAAATCCATGTTGTGCCCCCATCATCAACGCCCATCCAGTTGCGCGTCAGTACGGCTGGATAGACCCGCATTTCTTTACGCCTTGTTAACAGATTAACTTTACCCGACCCGAGGCTTTTCATGACACGGCATAATGAGCGACGTGAAAAAACGAAACTTGTAAAGCAAGAGCCCGCACCCTGCTTTGGAGCCGATGCTATGCTTAGGCACAATTGTCTTGAGGAGTATATGCCTATGTCTACGTTTTTGAATGCCAGCCCCATCTTTGGGCCCGTTCGCAGCCGTCGCCTTGGTCTCTCGCTCGGCGTCAACATGATGCCGGCCAGCGGCAAAATCTGCACGTTCGACTGCATTTACTGCGAAAACGGCCTCAACGCCGAGCGCCCCTGTCATGAGCCGTACAACACAGCTGCCGTGGTACTCGACGCGCTCGAGGCAAAGCTGCACGAGATGGCAGCTGAGGGCGAGCTCCCCGATGTGATCACCTTCGCAGGCAACGGCGAGCCCACCGCCGCGCCGGAGTTTCCGCAGGCCATCGCCGGTGCCGTCGCGCTTCGCGACCAGCTTGCCCCAAACACCAAGATTGCCGTGCTTTCCAACGGCACGCGCGCCGACCGTCCCCAGGTACACGATGCGCTCATGATGGTCGACGACAACATCCTCAAGCTCGATACGGTCGGCCCGGCATTTATCCAGCTGCTCGATCAACCCGTTGGCCCCTACGATGTGGAGCACCAGATCGAGACGTTCGCGAGCTTTAACGGTCACGTTATTATCCAGACTATGTTTTTGAGCGGTGAGTACCGGGGCAAGTCTCTCGACAACATCGGCGAGGAGTACGTTGCCCCCTGGCTCGCGGCGCTCGAGCGCATTCGCCCACAAGAAGCGACCATCTACACGGTGGCGCGCGAGACACCGGTCGCCGGCCTTGCCAAAGCGGCGCCTGAGGTGCTCGACGCCATTGCCGCGCGCGTGCGCGCCATCGGCATTCCCTGCCAGGTGAGCTACTAGCAAAACCACGCAGCAGCCAGTGTCCGCCATCCCGCTCCATCAGTTGCGGTGATATAGTTCCTATTTATGCTGTTAAACCGCTTAAATCGGAACTATATCACCGCAACTTTTATGGACGCGTGGGTGGGCTATACTAGCTGCGGATGAAAGGAAGTTAGCCATGTTTGACAACGGACCTGTGCCCGGCCGCAACGACGCTTGCTGGTGCGGCAGCGGCAAAAAATATAAGAAATGCCATAGCGCCTTTGATGAGCGCCTTGAGCGCCTGTGGGAAGAGGGCTGGGAGGTCCTGCCCCGCACGCTCTACAAGACACCCACCGATATCGAGGGCATCAAGCGCTCGGCCGCTATCAACGTGGGCGTGCTCGATTACGTAGGCGAACACATCGCCGCGGGCATGACCACCAACCAGATCGACCAGATGATCTACGACTACACCGTCGAGCACGGCGGCACGCCGGCCGACCTCAACTACGAGGGCTACCCCAAAAGCGTGTGCACATCGATCAATGATGTGGTCTGCCACGGCATTCCTTGCGACACGGACGTGCTGCACGAGGGCGACATCATCAACGTGGACTGCTCCACGATCCTGGACGGTTACTTTAGTGATTCGAGCCGTATGTTCTGCATCGGCGAGGTCTCGGCCGAGCGCCAGCGCCTGGTCGAAGTCACCCGTGCCAGCGTGGAGGCGGGTCTGGCGGCCGTCAAGCCATGGCTACCACTGTCCGTTATGGCCGAGGCCGTGCAAAAGACGGTCGAGGACGCCGGCTTTAGCGTGGTGCGCGAGTACGGCGGACACGGCATCGGTAAGGAGTTCCACGAGGACCCGTTTGTGGGCTTTACCACCGAGGCGCCCGATGTGGACACCATTATGGCTCCGGGCATGGTCTTTACCATCGAGCCCATGGTCAATGCCGGAGCGCCCGACATTAAGATCAGCAAGGGCGACGGCTGGTGTGTGCGCACCAAGGACGGTAGCGATTCGGCCCAGTGCGAGGTACAGCTCGTGGTGACCGAGGACGGTTACGAGCTGCTCAGCTGGTAGCTGTGGATGCGCCGGATGCCGACGGGCACGCCCGTCTTGCATCCGGCGTTTTATTTGAGCGTTTTGCCTGATAAAACCTGCCAAAATTAACCTGTCCCTTTTTGGCAGGTCGAGCGGAGAGGACTGCTTGTGAACATTCTGGTTTTGTTGCCCGTCAACGACCGTCATCGCGCAATTCTTGAGTCTAGTGCTCCGGGCGAGGACTTTATCTACACGAGCGCCGACGCCGCCACGCACGAGCAGGTCGCCGATGCCGACGTGATCCTGGGCAACATCGACCCTGCCCTGCTTACCGCGTGCAAGCACCTCCAGCTGTTGCAATTGCAGACCGCCGGCTATGACGACTACCTTGCCGCCGGCACCGTGCCGACCGACGCCAAACTGTCTTGCTCGGTGGGCGCCTACGGTCAGGCCGTAAGCGAGCACATGTTTGCCATGGTTCTTTCTATGATGAAGCGCCTGCCCGGCTATCACGACTTGCAGCGCGAGCATCGCTGGGAGGATTTGGGGCCGGTTACCTCGCTCAAAAATGCCAACGTGCTGGTGCTGGGCGCAGGCGATATCGGCGGCCACTTTGCCACGCTCTGCCGCAGCATGGGCGCACACGTCCGCGGCATCAAGCGCCATCCGCTCGTCTACCCCATTGTATTTGAGGACATGGACGGCATGGATGCCCTGTCTGAGCGCCTGGCCGAGGCCGATGTCGTCGCATCCTTTATGCCCAGCACACCCGAGACCCGCGGCCTGGCGAACGCCGAGTTCTTCGCCGCGATGAAGCCGGGCGCCTTCTTTGCCAACGGCGGTCGCGGCGATCTTGTGGTCGCCGAGGACTTGGTTGCCGCTCTGGAGTCGGGACATCTCGCCGGCGCCGCGGTCGACGTCACCGACCCCGAGCCGCTGCCCGCCACAAGCCCGTTGTGGGATGCGCCCAACATGCTCATCACACCGCACGTCTCCGGCTGGTTCCACTTGGAGGCTACGCTCGACAATGTGGTCGACATTGCCGCAGAGAATCTGCGTCACCTGCAGGCAGGCGAGACCCTGCGCTGCTGGATCGAACACTGATTGTTCCGGCGTTTTGCCAAACGCCGGAACCCCTCGACGCTGCGAGCCCCATGGGTTCCGCCGTTCTAACGAACGGCGGACCGGTCGACGCTACGCGCCGCCCAGAGCGACAATTTGTCATTCAAAAGGCAAGGCATGACCAGAAGGTCTATGCCTTGCCTTTTTCATGCCAACTTGTTCGCTCTGGACATCGCTCGCTGACGCTTGCTCAACCTGCGGTGTCATAACAATTCTGTCCAGCTGTTGGCTTTGCGGCATTTGCCCAGATAAAACCTGCATAATAAACCTGTCCCTTTTAGCAGGTTTTAGAGCTCCACGCTTTCGGCGCCGTTGATGGTTAGGTTTCGCTCGTAGAAAGCCGTGAGGGCGCGAATGGCGTACATCACGTCGCGTACGCCGCCGGTCTCGTAGCTTGAGTGCATGGCCAGCTGCGGCAGGCCCACGTCCACGGCATGCATGCTCGCCTGCATGTTCGACAGGTTGCCGAGCGTGGAGCCACCCGCCATATCGCTCTTGTTGGCGAAGGCCTGCGTGGGCACGTCGGCGTCATCGCAAATAGCCTGGAACACTGCGCGGCTAAAGGCATCGGTGCAGTAATGCTGGTTGGCGGCTTCCTTGATAACGATACCGCCGTTGAGCACAACCTGATTGCGGGCGTCGCACTTCTCGGCGTGGTTGGGGTGCACGGCATGCGCATTGTCGCAGCTCACAAGCATCGAGGCAGCAAGTGCACGATGGTACGACTCGTCGTCAAAGCCCAGCGATCCGTTGATGCGGCGCAGTGCGTCGGCCAAGAACGTCGACATGGCGCCCTGCTTGGTCTCGGAACCAACCTCCTCGTTATCAAAGCAGCAGAAGACCGAGACGTCGCGCGCGTTCTCGGCACCCAAAAATGCCTGCAGTGAGGTGTAGGCGCAGGCCAGGTCGTCGAGCTTGGGCGTCGAGATGAACTCGTCAGCCCAGCCCCAAATGCGCGCATCCTGGCGGTTGACCAGGAACAGATCGCGGCTCAGGATCTGCTCGGGCTCAACGTCCAGTTCGTCGGCAACCAGGGCATCAAAATCGCCCTGCTTAAGCTCACCGGCGCTGATGAGCGGGCACAGGTCGACGGCGCGGTTGGGCGCAAAGCCCTCGTTAACGCCGCGGTTCATATGGATGGCAAGGCTCGGGATAATCGCGACTTCGCGCTCGGTGGCAAGCAGGCGGCTCTCAATACGGTCGCCTTCGCGTACCAACACGCGGCCCGCGAGCGCCAGCGGGCGGTCGAACCAGGTGTAGTCGATCATGCCGCCGTAGGCCTCGGTGTTCAGGCGCAGCGTCTCGCCTGCGCCGTCGAGCTCGGGCACGGCCTTGACCTTAAACGTCGGCGAATCGCTGTGCGACGCCGTGAGCTGAAAATGATAGTCACCGGCAACGCCGTCCTCGCCCCACGTCGCGGTCAGGTCCTCGCCCACCTTAAAGGCAATAACGCTCGAGGTATTGCGCTGCGTGTAATAACGCCCGCCCGGCTCGATGTCCCACGCCGCGTTCTCGGGCAGGTAGGTAAAGCCCGCCTCGTCGAGCTCGGCCATAATGGTCGCCGCCGTATGGAACATGCTGGGACATGCCTCGATAAAGTCGATGAGGTCGTTGGCGGCCTCGATATCGTCGGCCGTCACATGCGCGCGCTCGGGCGTTTCCTGATCCGTCATGCTCTCCCCTTTCGCTGGGTTGATGGTCCCCTCCAGCATACCCCGCCACGCCAGCGCCGCACTCTTCATTCCATGTTTAATCCCGCGCCGCTCACCAAGTTGAGCCATCATGCCCGCGCTCCTTTTGCGACAATTACGCTAACAGGACGAGAGGAGCCGTCATGAAGCCACGTAACATTGCCATCGCCTGCGGTGTCGCGGGAGTCGCCGTCGGCCTTGCCGCTGCCACCGGTATCGTTTACCGCAAGCAAATCAAGTCCGCCGCGTCGCTCAAACGCTTGACCGGCTACGCGGATAGCTATGACCTGTACGCAATCGACATCGCCTACGACTACGATCTTGATCGCATCATCGCCGCTGGCGTGCGCGACGACCAGGCCTACATCGATGCCGTGGTGGCGCAGGTGCTGCCCGGTGTGCCGGTACATGTCCAGGCGCCCCAGTTTGCCTGCAGCGCTTTTGTCGCCGTAGATGCCGAAGGCCGCGTGCGCACCGGTCGCAATTACGACTTTAAGGACGACACCTCGGCACTGCTGGTGCGCAATCACCCACGCGACGGCTATGCCTCCATCGGGTTTGCCGCCCTTAACAACCTGGGCGATAACACTCCGCTTGACTCCGTCGGCGGACGCGCCGCCGCACTCATGGGCCCGTTTGCCCAGCTCGACGGTGTTAACGAATGCGGCGTGTCCATTGCCGTACTCACTCTGGACTCCAAGCCCTGTGACCAGGACACGCAGCGCCCCGTCATCAATACCTCGCTCATCATCCGCCTGGTGCTCGACCGTGCCGCCACCACGCAAGAAGCTGTCGACCTGCTTTCCGCCTACGACATGCACGCCATGGCAGGACGCGATTACCACTTCTTTATCAACGACGCCGCCGGTGACGCGCGCGTAGTAGAGTGGGATCCGCGCGATCCAGACCGCGCTTTCAAAGCGACTCCTGTACGCCAGGTTACGAACTTCTACGCCTGCTATGGCGACGAAGTGCTGCCCAACCAAAAGAATGGCGAGCTGGGCCATGGTAAAGAGCGCGCCATCGCAATCGCCGATGTCCTTGACGCCCATGTCGGTGCCCAGGACGAGGCAGTCGCTTGGAAGGCCCTACGCGCTGCAGCGCAAGAACCCAATCCGAAAGACATCACCAGCAATACGCAATGGTCGGTCGTCTTTGACAATACCGAACCCGCCGCCGCCATTACGCTGCGCCGCCACTGGGGCGACGTCGACGCCTTCGCACTGTAAGGACCCAGGCTCGTCGACCTTACGCTCGCCTGACGTTGTTTACATTTCTATACGCTTGAGCTAACACGTTTTACCCCCGTATCAACAGTGTGCGGGGGTAAACTTATGCGCATGTTATAACTTGCCCGGAAGGATTCATCATGCTTAGGATCGGTCTTCTTACCAGTGGCGGCGACTGCCAGGCGCTCAACGCCACCATGCGCGGCATTGTCAAAACGCTTATGACCAATAGCGAAGAGCCTATTGAGATCTATGGTTTTGAGGACGGCTACCAGGGCCTTATCTACAGCCGGTTCCGCGTCATGACGCCCGCCGATTTTAGCGGCATCCTTACCCGTGGCGGCACCATCCTGGGCACGAGCCGTACGCCGTTCAAGCGCCTGGATATTCCCGAGGCCGACGGCGTCGAGAAGGTGCCGGCAATGGTCCACACCTATCATAAGCTGCAGCTCGACTGCCTGTTTATGCTGGGCGGCAACGGCTCCACCAAGACCGCCAACCGTCTGCGCGAAGAGGGCCTCAACGTTATCGCCCTGCCTAAGACCATCGATAACGACACCTGGGGCACCGAGCTGACGTTTGGCTTTACGAGCGCCATCGACGTCGCCACCAAGTGCATCGACGACATTCACACCACCGCTTCGAGCCACGGCCGCGTGTTCGTTATCGAGATCATGGGCCACAAGGTCGGCTGGATTCCGCTGTACGCCGGCGTCGCGGGCGGCGCGGACGTCATCCTGATTCCCGAGATCCCCTACGACATGGACAACGTCATCAAGACCATCGAACATCGCATGGAGACCGGCAGCCGTTTTACCATCGTGGCCGTCGCCGAGGGTGCCATCTCTAAGGAGGACGCGGCGCTGTCCAAGAAGGAGTACAAGAAAAAGCTTGCCGAGCGCACGAGTCCGTCGATTGTCTACGACATCGCCAAGGAGATTGAGACCAAGACCGGTCGCGAGACCCGCGTCGCCATCCCCGGCCACACGCAGCGCGGCGGTCAGCCCGATGCCCAGGACCGCATCTTTGCGACCCAGTGCGGCGTCGAGGCGGCGCTCGGCTGCCTGCGCGGCGAGTTTGGCTACATGATTGCCCTGCGCGATGGCAAGATGTGCCACATGCCGCTCGAGGATGTCGCCGGCAAACTCAAGTATGTCGATCCCCAGAGCGACCTGGTACGCGAGGCCAAGGCGTTGGGCATCAGCTTCGGCGACGAATAGCCTCGGCCGAAACTGCTCTCATCGGAGACCCCAGGGCTTACCTCCCAAATCGTCCTCGGACATGTCAGGATCCCGCCGTGCGCTTCGCGCGGCGGGATCCTTCCGTCCTGCGGAAAGATTTGGGAGGTAAGCCCTGGGGCCTCCTGCGGTAACTAGGGAGGCCGAGGCTATTCGTCTTCTTACTGCGGGTGCGTGGGCTGAGATTTTGGGATGTTGCAGGCTCTTAGCTGAGAGTAGCACCGACATTTGTCCTGAAATGGCTGGTCGTTAGGGGTTGCTACCGGTAGTTGCGGTAGGGTTGGGGCAGATTCTAACTAGAAATGGTGGTCGCTACCGGTTGTTCTCGGCATACTCGGCTCATTCGATTACGGTCACCACATGAAAGGAACTGTCATGGATCTTGCGATGGCGCAGCGGCTCGTTAATCGCCGCAAGGCTGCCGGGCTTTCTCAGGAGGCGCTTGCCGCCCAGCTGGGTGTGAGTCGCCAAGCTGTCAGTAAATGGGAGCGCAGCGAATCCTCGCCCGATACCGATAACCTTATTGCGCTCGCCGCGTTGTATGGCGTGTCGCTGGATGAGCTGTTGTATGGGGAGGCGGTGGATAGCACTGATGACTCGCAGGCTGATGATGAGGCACGGGACAGCGACGCCGGCGCCAAAGCTTCAGATAGGGCTGAGGAGGCTGAGGCTTCTACTGAGCACGCCGATTGCGGCGACAAACCACTTGTCGATATTTCCCTCGCGCGCGGCATCCACGTCATTGATCCCAATAAAGGCGAGGAAGTCCATGTTGGCTGGAGCGGCATCCATGTGACCAACGAGCGCAAGGGCGAAGAGGTGCATGTGGGGCCGGGCGGATTGCATATCGATACGCTTGAGGACGATGGACATAGTGTGCACACCAATGACGACGGCACCGTCACCATCGACGGCGAGACGTTTTCCAGCTGGAAGGAAGCACACGACAAGCTCGACCATCATGGCAAGCATTTCCACACCAAGGTCGGACGTACATGGAACAAATTCCCCTTCCCCGCGCTTGTCGCCCTCGCCTATCTGGTGCTCGGCATTGCCTACGGCACATGGGCTACGGGACTCTTGCTCGTCTTTTTGGTTCCCGTCTACTACGCGATTGGTGACTTTATCGATCGACGCCATTTGTCAAAGCTCATTGAATGCGTCTATCCAGCAGCCGCCATTGCATGGTTTCTCTATATGTGGCTTTGCCTGGGGCAGCCCCATCCCGCATGGGCCATCCTCATCACGATTCCCGTCATAAAGGCGCTCATGCGCTGGTGCCGCAAGCAATGGAAGCACCGCAAACAGGCCTAAACCGCCCTAACCCGCCAGCACCACTCATCCGGTACCGGCCGCCCCTTCCAAGTTGTGGTGGAATAGGGACTGTTTTGAGGCTCCAAAGCACCAAACAGTCCGTATATCACCGCAACTAACAAACAATTGGGTCAGTTCCGGCACGGAGATAAGCATTGAGCTGACCGCACGCCAAGAAAAGGGCCTATTTACTACGTTTAACTCGATGGGGCCAACCATGACCGCCCTTTTCGAAAATCGACAGGCCTTCTACCTGCGGTTTTATTTTTCGTTTTCCCGGCATAGTTGAGGGTATCCAATTAAACGTAGTAGATAGGCCCGTTTTGTGGCATACAACCCATTCAAGCCCAATCTCGAAGGCTAAAGAGAGCCTCTCATCAACGCTTGCGGGCGAAAACAAAATAGAATGAAAGGCAAATGGAAAGCCCGTTTGACGAGCGGAGGACATATGCGCGACGTAGCCGAAAGCGACTGGAAGCTGTTTAAGAAAATGCTTCCTCAATGGCAAGAACGTTATATGGAAAAGCTCATCGGCCAGTACGTTGAGATACTGAACGGCGACAGCGAAGCGTCCAGTAGATTTTGGGCACTAGAAGAGCACCTCAATAGAGACAAGCTGTCCTCAGGCGTAATTGCAAACGATATTCGCCGCAGCACAATGCGCCGCGAGATAGCCAATTTGCTTATCGACAGCGTGATCACCCTTGACGACCTTGACGGTTTTACCGAGGACATTAAGAGCTATGCGCAACACTGGATTGGACAGTAAGAGCACTGAGCGACAAACATCCCCAGCAAAACGGGCCAAACGCCGGGCCACCTAATGGTTGCCCGGCGTTTGGCCAGATAAAACCTGCCATAATAAACCTGTCCCTTTTTGGCAGGTTACTCGGCGCTCTTGAGAGCGCCGACCATGTCGATCCTATTGAGGGTGCGATTGGTAGTGAGGTTGACGATAAACGTAAAGACAAAGGAAAGCACTACGGCGAGCACATAACTCAGCGGCTCGACTTCGACGTCAAAGTACAGCGACGGCATCTGCAGGATGTACGTAAAGCTCTCGGCAAGCAGGCCACCCAGCGGCACGCCCAGTGCGGTGCCAATCGCCGTGAGGATCAGCGTCTCCTTGTTGACGTAGTGGTGCACCTCGCCACGACGGAAGCCCAGCACCTTGATGGTCGCCAGCTCGCGCTCGCGCTCGGAGATATTCGTGTTGGACAGCGTAAACACCACCACAAACGACAGGCACGCCGCCATAAAGGTCACGAGCACCACGACGGAATTGATGATAGTGAAGTTCGCCTCGTAGTTCTGCCAATGTTCGGCCGTGCTCGAGATGGTGAGCCAACCGTCGCTCTTAAGCTTCTTGCTAAACGCAATCTGGTCAGAAGATGAACCCTTAAGCAGCACAAAGATGCCGTTAAGACGCGCGCTTCGGCCGAACGCGCGCTCATAGGTGCCCTGCGTCATATAGAGTGTGTTGCCCAGATAGTTGAGCGAAATGTCGCTGACTTTGACCTTGGCGACGTTGAGCGACGAATCCTGGACCTGCGCCGTGTCGCCCGGTTGAATCCCCAGTACCAGCTGTGAACTCTTGCTCAGATACACATCCCCGTCACGCAAGGCGAGAGGCTCTTTGGACTCATCCTCCAGGCGCACGTAATCGCCCAAGTCACCCGTGCGGTCATCGGGCACCACGATCAGCTGCACAGTCTCGCTCTTTCCGCCGAATGTAAAGGTGACGTTGTCGGTCATAATCGGCAGCGTCGAAGTCACGGTCACGTTGGAATCATTGGCCGCGCTGCGCTCATCCAATGCCGCGCACGTCTGCGAAAAATCGTCGGGATTGGCGACCGCTAGCAGATCGTAGCGTGTGATGTGGCCGTACTGCTTGGGCGACAGCGCAACCGACGTATCACGAATGCCCATGCCGCAAATCACAAGCGCCGTGCAGCCGGCGATGCCAAAGATGGTCATAAAGGCGCGCTTTTTATAGCGGAATAGGTTGCGTGCAGCGACCTTGTTCAAAAAGCCCATGCGGCGCCAGATAAAGCCGATGCGCTCGAGCAAGATGCGCGAGCCAGCGCGCGGGGCCTTGGGACGCATAAGCGAGGCCGGGGTCTCGGCCATCTCGTGGCGGCAGGCGATAATCGTGGCGCCCACCACGCCCACGGCAAACAGCGCCACCGAAACGATCGAGGACACGATGTCGTACGAAAGTAGCATCTGGGGCAGCGAGTACATGTCGTCGAACACCGTAAACAGGAACAGCGGCAGGCCCACAAATCCGATGATGTTACCGAGCACGCCGCCGATCAGACAAGCCCACAGCGCGTAGTCCACGTATTTGGACAGGATGCGCCCGCGCGAATAACCGAGCGCCTTATACAGGCCGATGAGTGTGCGCTCCTCCTCGACCATGCGTGTGGCGGTGGTAAGGCTGATGAGCACGGCGACGATAAAGAAGATGAACGGGAACACCGTGGCGATGGCTTCAATTGACGAGCTATCGCTCTCCACGCTCGAGTAGCTTGCGATATTGCCGCGGTCCTGGATGTACCAGGTGCATTCGCCCAGGTCGGAAAGCTCGGCGCGGGCGTCGGCAAACTGTTGGTCGGCAGCGGCACGGCGCTGGTCCAGGTCGGCCTGCGCTTGCACGCGCTCCTCGCTGCCCTCTGCCATGCGGTTGATGTTATCCTGCTCGATCCCAAAGAGCATGGCGGCCTGACGCTCAGCCGCGTCCAAGCTCGCCGGCGTGTCGACCGTCAGCTCCTGGGCGCGCGCCTTCTCACGCTCCTCGCGGATCTTCTCGATATTGCCCTTGACCTCATTGATCTTTGCCGCGTAGGAATCCGAATAGGAGTTGAGGCTCTTGGCTCCCTCGACGATCACGTGGACCGCGGAGTAGGAAGAAGATGTCGCGGCGTCCTCGCTCACATAGAACTTATAGTCCGCCGCCGAAGCAGCGCGAAAGGCGTTGACTGTCGAGTCGGAGCTCACATCAGTGGGGTCGAGGACCTCGGCCGTAATGGTGTAATCGCCCGCGGCAAACTGGTCCTTGGCGCTTTGATTGGACGAGCTCGCGTCATTGGCGGCAAAACTCACCGTATCGCCGATTTTCTTGCCCGATGCCTTCAGGAACTTCGAAGTCACCGCGACTTCATCAGCGCTCTCGGGCAAATCGCCGTTCACGAGCACCGGCTGATCGATGTTCTCCTTGGAGAGACTCTGCACGACCACGCGCTCGCGCGTTGTACCCACGGCGGTGTAGGCGGTCTCGGTGTAGATGCCCTCGGCCGTTTCGACGCCATCGACCTCTTGTATGGCGTCGAGATCATCGTCAGTCAGGCCATAGGTCGACTGCACGTTAATGTCATAGACATTTTGCTGGTCGAAGTAGGCGTCAACCGAATCGCACAGGTCCTCGCAACCCGCCTTAAGGCCGCACATCACGCTCACGCCAAGCGCGGTGATGACCACGATTGACAAGAAGCGCTTAAGACTGCCTCGGATTGTGCGGTAGATGCCACGGCGAAAAACCGTCGGCACCATATCGTTTGAGCTTTGGGCAGTGCGGTAGGTCGTAAAATCCTGCTCGCGCTCCGTGTTCTGCACGTCGCGGCGTAGGCTGTTTTGGCGGTCCTGATCCATGGGCACTACCACTCGATCGTCTCGATAGGCACGGGATTTTGCTGGACCGTCTCGCTCTCCACGCGACCGTTCTTAAAGCGGATCAGGCGATCGGCCATGGGTGCTAGCGCGGAGTTGTGAGTGATGATGATGACCGTAATGCCCTGCTTGCGGCAAGTGTCCTGTAGCAGCTGCAAGATCTGCTTGCCGGTTTTATAGTCAAGCGCGCCCGTGGGCTCGTCGCACAAAAGCAGCTTGGGGTTCTTTGCCAGTGCGCGGGCAATGGACACGCGCTGCTGCTCGCCGCCCGAAAGCTGCGCGGGGAAGTTGGCGAGGCGCTCGCCCAGGCCAACCTGGCAAAGCGTTTGCTCGGCATCGAGCGAATCGGGGCAGATCTGAGCTGCGAGCTCAACGTTTTCGAGCGCCGTCAGGTTGGGGACCAGATTGTAGAACTGGAAGACAAAGCCCACGTCGGCGCGGCGGTATTCCACGAGCTGAGCCTCGTTGGCGGAGCTCACGTCGCGCCCGTCCACCGTTACGGTGCCGGAAGTCGCCGTATCCATGCCACCCAGGATGTTGAGCGCCGTGGTCTTGCCAGCACCCGAGGCGCCCAGGATAATGGCGAGCTCACCGCGCTCAACGGTAAAGCTCGCGCCGTCGAGCGCGTGAATGCGGGCATCGCCCTCGCCGTATGCTTTGATGACGTCTTTAAATTCGATATAGGCCATCGATCGGTTCCCATCTGGTCGGATAACTCTTTAGTATTACCCATTTCGCACCGAACAAAAAGGGACAGGTTCATTTTGGCAGGTTTTATATGGGGAAACGGCAGCTATAGATAAGGCGCCGGGGAGGCAGAGAAATCATCGATTGGGTCAGGCCGACCGCCAAACACAACGCACGCATCTCAATCTGTCAGCCAAATCATTCGAACAGCTGTTCGTTTCTATGATATGATTCAGCTATCTAAGCAGGCCAATACGCAGAAAGGCGGCCAACATGGCGTTCGACTTTAAGAAGGAATGCAAGGAGCTCTACAGACCTGCGAGCAAGCCGAGTATCGTAACTGTCCCGCCTATGAGCTACGTTGCCGTTCGCGGAAAGGGCGACCCAAATACCGAAGGTGGCGAGTATCAAAACGCCCTGCCGCTGCTTTACGGCATCGCCTATACCGTCAAGATGTCGAAGAAAGGCTCAAGGAATATCGAGGGCTATTTTGACTTTGTGGTACCGCCGCTCGAGGGTTTCTGGTGGCAAGACTCCCCGAGCGGCGACATAGATTATGTACGCAAGGACGATTTCAACTTTATCTCGTGCATCCGCCTACCCGATTTCGTCACTCAGGATGACTTTGACTGGGCGGTCGCGGAAGCCACGGCCAAAAAGAAACTGGACTTTTCTGCCGTCGAGCTGCTTAAAGTTGACGAGGGTCTCTGCGTTCAATGCATGCACACCGGGCCCTACGACAACGAACCGGCGACCGTAGACGCTATGCATGAATACACGACCGAGCAGGGCTATGTCCCCGACTTCTCAGATACCCGTTTACATCACGAAATCTATCTTTCCGATCCACGCAAGTGTGCGCCGGAGAAACTTAAGACTGTGGTTCGTCATCCTATCAAGCGCGCTGAATAGCGTGGAGCGTCATTTCACGCGCTGGGTTTTAAGCCAGCCAACCAGCCGCCTCCTAGGCCGTCCGGTAATTATCTTGACGCGGCCCGTCGCATCTTATAAGTTTGTTTTGCTAAAGCTGGAAAGCCTCTCAACGATGCGCAACTCCAGCTCTTTTTATATCAAGAGGGCAAGTGTCGGAAAGCAAAATGTCAGAAAGCAACGCTTCGAGCAGAATCAAACGCCTGCCCAACACCTATAGCGGTCTCGTGCTCATGGGTGCCGTCGGAATCCCTATCGGCATCATCGTTGGCGCCATCTGCGCACTCTTTGGACGCGTGCTTCTGGCGATTGGCGCCTTCCGCGACGAACACATCACACTGCTCCTTCCCTTCCTCGCCCTCATGGGCTTGGCCATCGTATTTTCCTACCGCACCTGGGGCAAAGGCACCGATCGGGGCATGAGCCTGGTATTTGACGTAGGTCACGGACGCGAGGACGCCATCTCCCCGCGTTTGGTGCCGCTCATTATGTTGAGCACGTGGGGGACGCACCTCTTTGGCGGCAGTGCGGGGCGCGAGGGCGTGGCCGTGCAGATTGGTGCAACCGTCTCGCACTGGATCGGCAGGCGTCTACCTTTCCGAAACCCCGGCAACACGTTTTTGCTCATTGGTATGGCCGCTGGCTTTGCCGGGCTCTTTCGAACGCCTCTTGCTGCCACGGTCTTTGCTATCGAAGTACTGGTCGCAGGACGCATGGAATACCGCGCGCTGTTTCCCGCGCTTACGGCCTCGTTCGCCGCAAGTATGACCTCCGGCGCCCTGGGACTCGAGAAGTTCGAAGTCGCCGTTGTCGCCTCATACGCGCTTGATCTCCCCGGTCTTGGACGGCTTGCGGTGCTGGGTATCGCGTTTGGCATGGTAGGCGGCGCCTTTGCCTAGTGCCTTGCCCACGCCAAGACCCTTGCGGCGCGACTGCTCCCCAACCCCTATGTACGAATCGCCGTTATGGGCATCGCGCTATCAGCGATTCTGTTCACACTGTGGCAGGGGCGATACTGCGGACTTGGTACCAACCTGATATCGGCAGCGCTCAACGGTGACGGCAAGGACGCCATCATGCCTTGGGACTGGGCGCTCAAATTCGCACTCACCATTACCACGCTTGCCGCAGAATATCAGGGTGGCGAGGTGACGCCGTTGTTCTCCATCGGAGCGAGCCTTGGCGTCGTGCTCGCCGGAATCCTCGGCATGCCCGTCGAACTTTGCGCCGCGCTGGGATACGCCGCCGTCTTTGGCGGCGCCACCAACACGCTGCTCGCGCCGATCCTCATTGGCTGCGAGGTCTTCGGTTTCGGTAATCTGCCGGCGTTCTTTATCGTCTGCGTTGTGGCTTATCTGTTCAACATGGACAAATCGATCTACGCCCTGCAGGAGCGGGCGTAGATCGATGTCCAGGCAGGCGGTCTCAACCGGAAACGGCGTCCCACTCTGAGGCTGTATTCCGGGACACGGTTTCCGCTTGGAACGCCATTCGGAAAGCGCATCCCGCTTTAAAACGGAATTCCGGGACGTAGTTTCCGTCTGAGCCTCCATTCGGAAAGCATGTCCCGTTCTTTCACGGCATCTTGGCTATGCAAAGCGCTCGAGTGTTACTCCTCGTAGGCGCCCTCAAGCCGAAGCAGCCACTCCTTGCGATCAAGCCCGCCGGCATATCCGTTAAGCGAGCCGTCGGCCGCCACCACGCGATGGCATGGCACAATAATCGAAACAGGGTTGCGAGCGACCGCGGCCCCCACGGCACGGGGAGACACAACGGGTGTCTCATTTCCCGGCACACGATGTCGAGCCGCAACACGCTGGGCGATCTCACCATACGTAGCGACCTCGCCACGCGGAATAGAAAGCAGCTCGTACCAAACTTCACGCTGAAACGCCGTACCGATCATATGCAACGGCGGCGTAAACCGAGGTTCCTGCCCTGCAAAATAAGCATTCAGCCAAGCCCAGGAACGCTCAAGCACCGAAGAAGCCGCACCATTTGCCGGACTCACCGACGATATGCCACCAATACCGGAAACCGCATCGGCACCTTCAACGTGCTCCGCATCTTCTTTGAGCAGTGTAGAGCCAAAGTGCTCCTGTCCCTCAAACCAAAGCCCCGTCAGACCGCGGCCATCAGCGGCAAGCAAGATTTCGCCCAAAGGCGAGGCAAATGTCGTCGTGACCACCAGCGGCTCCTTTCAAAACTCCGCAACATAATACCGCGAATTGTGCAGACAACCCCAATCGACCCCAAAGTCACCCAAGGCAGCAGGCGCGCAGCGCCGCAGCTGCCGCACGACCCCAAAGTCCCCGCAGGCAGCAGGCGCAACGCGCCGCAGCTGCCGGCCGCGCCCCACAGTCCCCAAAGGCGGCAGGCGCAAAGCGCCGAGGCCGCCGCCGGGACCAGGGCCCACAACAGCCACGTGCTCCCATCAGCCCAGCGGCCCCAACCAACAACGGCCCCATCGCAGACCGCTCGCAGCCGAGTCACCGCAGGCGGAGGCCGGGCTTAGCTTTCAGAACACTCCGCAGACCAGTGTGGCGCCTTGTCCGCGGCTCCGAAGGAGCAGGACAAGGCGCCACACATGGTCGAGGACGTTCTGAAAGCTAAGCCCGGCCCCCGCCGGACAGGTCACACTACTCGCAGAGCAGCTTAGCGATCTGGACGGCGTTGGTTGCCGCGCCCTTACGGATTTGGTCGCCGCAGCACCAGAAGGTGATGCCGCGCGCGGCCTCGGGGTTCGAGATGTCGCGACGCACGCGGCCGACCCAAATCAGGTCCTGGTCGGAGGTGTCCATCGGCATGGGGAAGCGGTCGTGTGCATCCTCGGCAGCCATATCGTCAACCAGCTTGACGCCGGGAGCAGCAGCCAGCGCAGCACGGGCCTCGTCAACCGTAATGTCACGCTCGAACTCGAGCGTGATGCTCTCGGAGTGCGAACGCAGCACGGGCACGCGCACGCAGGTGCAGTTCACGCGCAGCTCGGGCAGATGCATAATCTTGCGGCCCTCGTTTTGTAGCTTCATCTCCTCGGAGGTAAAGCCCTCCTCCTTGACGCCGCCAATCTGCGGAATCAGGTTGCTCGCCAGCTGAGCGGCAAACGCGCGCGGCTCGGGAATCTCCTCGCCACGGCCCAGGGCGGCCAGCTGAGCCTCGAGCTCGGCCATACCGGGAGCGCCAGCACCCGAAGCCGCCTGGTACGTCGAGACGATCATGCGCTTCACGCCGGCGAGCTGATGCAGCGGCCACGTGGGAACCAGGCCGATGATGGTCGCGCAGTTGGGATTGGCGATAAGGCCGTGATGCCATTTGATGTCGTCGGCATTGATCTCGGGCACGACCAGCGGCACCTCGGGATCCATGCGGAAGGCATGGCTGTTGTCGACCACGACGGCGCCGCGCTTAACGGCCTCGGGCAGCAGCTCCTTCGCGATGTCGTCGCCGGCGGCGCCAAGCACGATGTCACAGCCCTCAAAGGCCTCGGGACAAGCCTCTTCGATCACGATTTGCTCGCCGCGGAACTCAACGGTCTTGCCCGCGGAGCGTGCGCTTGCCAACAGCTTGAGCTTGCCGACCGGGAACTCCTGCTCGTTGAGGCACTCGAGCATCTGGGTGCCCACGGCTCCCGTCGCGCCCAAAATAGCAACCGTGTACTGTTTCATGCTTCCCCCTTTAAAGGTTGTGGCTTTTGCCCGCACGCCGAGCAGGCCGATTATTGTTGCCAGTTTATACAAGAACAGGGCGGGCATGAAATCCGCCCCGTCGAAACGAAACCGAAACGAAACGCCCCGCCGTAGATTTTTGAGACATGACCCAAAAATCTACCGAACAGTCGCTACTTTTTGAGCGCGGCCAGAGCGGGATCGACCGGCGCAGGAGCCTCCAGATCGGAGACCTTCACAATGCCGTTTTCGTCGGAGAAGGCACGGTAAATGGTCTGAATCGCCAGGTCGAAGTCCTTCTCCTCGACACCAATAATGATATTGATCTCGTCACAGCTCTGCGAAATCATGCGCACGCTCACGCCGGCCTGGCCGAGCATGCCAAACAGATGGCCCGAGATACCTGCGCGGCCGCGCAGGTTACGACCGACGGTAGCGATAAGCGCCAGACCCTCAACGACCTCGATCTCGAGCGGCTCGACCTCCTGCTGGATGTCGCCCACAAGCGAGTACAGCGAATCGTGCACATCCTGCTCCTGCACCACGGCGCCAAAGCGGTCGACGCCGGTGGGCATATGCTCGACGGAAACGTCATAGCGCTCGAAGACCGAAAGCGCACGGCGCATAAAGCCAACGCGGGGCTTGGTGCGGTCGCGGGCCACGTTGATGGCGACAAAACCGCGCTTGCCGGTCACGCCGGTAATGATGGGCTCTGCCTCGCCCTCGTCAGCCGTCTCGCTAATGATGGTGCCGGGGTCCTGTGGCGCATTGGTGTTCTTGATGACCAGCGGAATGCCGGCCTCGCGCACGGGGAACACGGCCTCCTCGTGCAGGACACTCGCACCCATGTACGAAAGCTCGCGCAGCTCCTCGTAGGTAACGCGGGCGATGGGCTGAGCCTCGGGAACAATACGCGGATCGGCAGAATAGAAGCCCGAAACGTCGGTCCAGTTCTCGTACAGGTCGGCGCCTAGGCACTTGGCCAGGATCGAGCCGGAAATGTCACCGCCGCCACGGTCGAGCAGCTTGATCTGGCCCTCGCGCGTCGCGCCATAGAAGCCAGGCATAACGAAGCCGCCCTGCTGACCGTACTCTTGCACCAGCTCGGAGGTGCGGTTCATACTGAGCGTACCGTCGTGATGGAACGCCACAACCGTCGCGGCGTCCAAGAACGGTAGGCCCAGGTACTCGGCCATCAGGCGGGCGGTAAAGTACTCGCCACGGCTCACAAGCTCCTCGGTGGAGTAGCCGCCCGAGCGGGCGCGCTCGGCAAAGGCCGCGAACTCCTCACGGATGGGATAGGTGAGCTCCAGCTCGTCAGCGATATCAAAATAGCGCTGGCCAATGTCCTCAAGCAGCTCCTCACACGACACGTGGTACTTAACGTGCGCGTTAACCAAGTAGAGCAGGTCGGTCACCTTGGTATCGCCCTTAAAGCGGCGTCCACAGGCAGAAACCACCACAAAACGGCGGGCAGGGTCGGCATCGACGATGGCCTTGATCTTCTTGAAGTGTTCGGCGTCGGCGACCGACGAGCCGCCAAACTTGGCAATCTTAATCATGGGCTGGAGGTTACCTTTCTAAAAAGCCTCTGCGAACCTATTTTGCACGCTCTGATACCATGGTTTCACCGATTGGGACCAAGGCATCCGAGGAGCAGTGTTATATGGGAACTTATCATAGTACACGAGGACGCACTTTATCGTGCTCAAGTAAGGTGGCAATCCGCACCGGCATCGCTCCCGACGGGGGTCTGTTTGTCTCGGACGAGCTCGGCACCCAGCAGGTCGATATCAGCTCGCTTGCAGATAAATCGTACTTTGAAATCGCTCAAGATGTGTTGGGAATGTTACTGAATGATTACACGGCCGAAGAAATTTCGGCGTGTGTCGACGAGGCATATCGCGGCACGTTCGCGAGTGAAGAGGTTACGCCGCTCGTCAAACTCGACGCTGCGCCGGGCGCTGACGCCCCTCAGACCTATGTGATGGAGCTCTTTGGCGGCCCCACGAGTGCCTTTAAGGACGTCGCCCTGCAGATGCTCCCCCGCTTGATGGCCCGCACTTCCGCCAAGGACGGCGGCGCCGAGCGCATCATGATCGTCACCGCCACGTCGGGCGACACCGGCAAGGCCGCACTCGCTGGTTTTGCCGACGCTCCGGGCACGGGCATTACCGTCTTTTATCCCGAAGGCAAAGTCAGCCGCGTGCAGAATCTGCAGATGTCCACGCAGGAGGGCGATAACGTCGCCGTCTGCGGCATCCGCGGCAACTTTGACGATGCCCAGAGTGCCGTCAAGCGCATCTTTGCCGATAAGGAGCTTGCCGAGCGTCTTGAGGCCGCCGGCACGGTGCTTTCGAGCGCCAACTCCATCAACGTCGGCCGTCTGGTGCCGCAGGTCGTCTACTACTTTGCCGCTTATGCGCAGCTGCTGCGTGCCGGCGCCATCGAGGCCGGCGACGCCGTGGAGTTCTGCGTACCGACCGGCAACTTTGGCGACATCCTGGCCGGCTACTATGCCAAGCGCATGGGTCTGCCCGTCGCCAAACTCGTCGTGGCCAGCGACAAGAACAACGTGCTCGCTGACTTCCTGACCACCGGCGTTTACGACCGCAACCGCCCGTTCTTCACGACCATCTCGCCGTCGATGGACATCCTTATTAGCTCCAACCTGGAGCGTATGCTTTATTTCCTGTCCGATGGCGACTGCGAACTCGTTGCCGGCCTTATGGAGCAGCTGGCACAGACTGGTCGCTATGAGGTGCCCGCCGAGCTGCTGGCCAAGATCCAGAGTGTGTTTGGCTGCGGCTGGGCCAGCGAGGACGAGGTCCGCGCTGCTATCAAGAACTGCTGGGATGCAAACGGCTATGTGATCGACCCGCACACCGCTTGCGGCTATCACGTCTTTGAAAAGGTCGCCCCCGCCGAGGGCGCCAAGGCCCGCGTGCTGCTTTCGACCGCCAGCCCCTACAAGTTCCCACGCGCCTGCTGCGACGCCCTGGGGCTTAACGTTCCCGAAGACGACTTTGAGGCCATGCGCGTGCTCGAGCAGACAACCAATACGGTCGCCCCGGCCCAACTCGCCGAGCTCGAGTCCAAACCCGTCCACTTCGAAGACGTCTGCGACGTCGACGAGATGGCAAGCTACGTCGAGTCTGCAGCAAAAAAGATGGCTACCAACTAAACCCCATATAAGGCGCCGGCGAAAGCCGGCGCACCTTCTTTTTATTTAGCTTTCGGGATGATGACGAGCATGCGAGCGGGTCTGGCCGTTTAGTTCGTCGCGAGTTCCGCACGAGCCGGAAAGCACTTAATGTGC
>CABVDJ010000010.1 GCA_902497025.1 uncultured Collinsella sp.
TGTAGGTTCGAGTCCTACCCGGGGAGCCAGGTTGTAAAACCCGTCGCTTATGCGGCGGGTTTTTTCATGCCGCGATCGCCGTTCGCGAACGTTACCGTATCAACATTTCGTGTCGAGGATGTAATCCCGCGACCCACCACCTCAACATGGCGCGGTCGTTGTAAAATATTGCAATGATTGCTCCCACGAGATGGTGCCGCGAGCACCAGATAAGGAGATTCTTGTGTCTGAGACCATTAACGGCAGCCTGAGCGTCTCGAATGACGTTATTGCCGATATTGCCGGTTATGCCGCGATGACGTGCTATGGCGTCGTCGGTATGGCTGAGCAGCTCCAGGGCGCCGAGAGCGTGCGCCTGCTTGCCGGTCAGCGCCTCCGCAAGGGCGTGCTTGTCTCCGCCGACGAGAACGGCCTTACGGTCGATCTTCACGTCGTGCTCGAGAACGGCGTCAACATGAAGTCCGTCTGCCACAATCTTTCGAGCTCCGTTGCCTTCACTCTGCAGGAGATCGCACAGATCGATCCCGCCAGCCTTAAGATCGGCATCCACATCGACGCGCTCAAGAGCCGTCTGAACTAGCATCCGAAAACGGAGATTCAAATACCCATGATTGCAAAGACCATTCGCACCTGTTTTCCGATCGCTGCGGCTGCCGTTTCCGACAAGGCCGAGGAGATCAACAAACTCAACGTCTTCCCCGTACCCGACGGCGACACCGGTACCAACATGTCGCTCACGCTCGCTTCGGTGACCAAGGAGCTCTCCGCCCTTCCTGCCGACGCCGACATGGAAGCCATCGCCGGCGCCATCACCCACGGCTCCCTGATGGGTGCCCGCGGCAACTCCGGCGTTATTACCTCGCAGATCCTGCGCGGTGTGGCCGAGGGTCTCGTCTCTGCCGATGAGCCCATCACGTCCGCCAACATCGCCTATGCGTTCCGTCGTGCCGTCAAGGTCGCCTTCCAGGCCGTCCGCAAGCCCATCGAGGGCACGATCCTCACGGTGCTGCGCGATGTCTCGACCAAGGCCGACGAGTGCGAAAAGAAGAAGTTCTCGGCCGAGGACGCGCTCGATGCCATCGTTGTCGAGGCCTATCAGTCTGTCGCCCGCACGCCCGACCTGCTGCCCGTTCTGAAGGAGAACGGCGTGGTCGACTCCGGCGCCTTTGGCTTTGCCATCTTCTTGGAGAACTTTGTTGCCGCCGCGCTTGGCCGCAGCACCGTTGTCGAGGATTTCTCCGCCACGTTTGATTCCGCTGGCTCTGCCCGCGATGCGGCCCTTGGTCGCGTTGAGATCGAGGCCAATGACGATTGGGAGGGCTCGGAGTTCCGCTACTGCAACGAGTTCCTCTTTAAGGCCGACGCCCCGTTTGACGAGGACGAGTGCCTTAAGTTCCTGGGCTCCATGGGCGACTGCGAGCTGCTCGTGGGCGCCTACCCCGACTACAAGATTCATGTGCACTCCAACACCCCCAACCTGGTGCTCGAGCACATGCTGCAGCTCGGTCAGATCTATGAGGTCTTTATCCACAACATGGAGATGGAGGCTCACGACCGTACCGCCAAGATTCACGAGGACCAGGAGAAGGCCGCCGAGCCCGCGAAGGCCCTGGGCTTTGTCGCCGTTGCCGCTGGGTCCGGTGAGGCCGACATCCTCAAGTCCCTCGGCGTTGACGTGATCGTGTCCGGTGGCCAGACTATGAATCCCTCGACCGCCGACCTGCTGGGCGCGGTGGACCAGGTCAACGCGACCTCAGTCATCATTCTGCCCAACAACGGTAACATCCGCATGGCTGCCGAGGCTGCCGCTTCTGCCTGCACCGACAAGAAGGTTGCCGTCGTTCCCACCAAGACCGTTCCGCAGGCCTTCTCCGCGCTGTTCGCGGTCCTGCCCGATTCCGAGCTCGAGGATGCCGTTGCCGCTATGGTCGACGCCATCAGCGAGGTCCGCGATGGCGAGGTCACCCGCGCCGTGCGCGACTCCAGTTCTTCCGACGGCTCGCCGATTCACTCCGGTGATGTCATGGGCATCATTGCCGGCTCCATCGACGTGGTCGGCTCCGACGTGAAGCAGGTCACGCTCGATTGCATCAACCGCATGCAGGAGGAAGAGGAGGGCGACGCGCTGACGATTCTGGCCGGCGAGGAGCTGTCCGATGAGGCCTTCCAGGAGATCGTTGACGCCATCGAGGAGGCTCAGCCCGACCTGGAGGTCGACGCCCATCGTGGCGAGCAGCCGCTCTATCCCGTGATCTTCTCGATCGAGTAGGCAACTGCCCATGTCCGAGCTGTGCTCCGTGCCGCGCGTCTCGGAGCGCTTTGCCCAGAGCAATGCGCTCGACGAGGATATCGCGCGACTCAAATATGTTTCGGGTAAACGTGAGGAGGCCCTTCGCCGTCTGGGAATTCGGACGGTGGGGGACCTCCTTCTCCATATTCCTCATCGATACCTCGACTTTACCCGTTCGTGGTCCATCGAGATGGCGCCCATCGGTACCGTGTGCACCATCATCGCCACGGTCGACCGTATCGTCCAAAAGCAGCCGCGTCCGCGCATGCAGGTGACCGAGGTCTCACTCGTTGACGAGACGGGCGTGCTGCAGGTCGCCTTTTTCCGCCAGCCCTGGATTGCCCAGCAGCTTAAGCAGGGCGACCGCCTGGCCGTGATGGGCAAGGTTGAATTTGCCTACGGTTTTAAGCAGATGGCCTCGCCGCACTTTGAAAAGCTCGAGGATGGGCGTGCCGCAGGTACCATCCTGCCGGTCCATTATGTGAGTGACGGCGTGAGCCAGGCGTGGATGCGCCGCATCGTAAGCGGCGCGCTCGAGGTCGTCGGCAATCCCTTCGACCCGATTCCCGCACGCTTGCGCGTCAAGCGCCGCCTGATGAGCAATGCCCGCGCGCTTCGATCGATCCACTTTCCCTCGAGTATGGCTGAGCGGGATATCGCGCGACGTCGCCTTGCTTATGAGGAGTGCCTTTACCTTCAGCTGGCGCTGCGCCTGCGCAACGATGGCGGCCTAGTCGATGTGGTGCCCTATGCCCACACCGCGGGCGAGCACCTGGCCGCACTCAAGCAAGCCCTGCCGTTTTCGCTGAGCGACGAGCAGGAGGCCGCATTCCAAGATATCCTGCGCGATATGTGCGATGGCGGGCGCGTGATGAACCGCCTGCTGCTGGGCGATGTCGGTACCGGTAAGACCGCCGTTGCCGCCTGCGCGCTGGCTGTGGCTGCCGATAGCGGCACGCAGGCCTGTGTTATGGCGCCCACGGGCGTGCTGGCGCGCCAATATGCCGATAAGACCGGCCCTCTGCTCTCTCAGGCCGGCATGTCCTGGGCGCTTCTGACGGGTGCCACGCCGGCCGCAGAGCGCGAGCGCATCCATGCACAGCTGGAATCGGGCGAGCTTGACGTGCTCTTTGGCACCCATGCGGTGCTTTCGGATGACGTTGCGTTCAAGCATCTGTCGCTTGTTGTCATCGACGAGCAGCACCGGTTTGGCGTCGGCCAACGCAACGCCCTACGCGCGAAGGGCCCCGGTGCCGATCTGCTCGTTATGACGGCAACGCCCATCCCGCGTACGCTGGCGCTTTCGGTCTACGGCGATCTGGACACGAGCATCATCCGCCATCGGCCCGTCCCTGGCGCTGGCGTGACGACACGCGTACTCACCGAGTCGAGCCGTGACCTCGCCTATGGAGCCATCCGCGAGGCGCATGAAAAGGGTCAGCAGGCCTACGTGATTTGCCCGCTCGTGGAGCCGAGTGACTCGGCCGATGAGCTGGAAGACGTGCCCGGTATTGCCCGCGACGATGAGGGCCGCGTAACCGTTCCCGTGCCGCTGAACGATACGACGACCGAGCTCGATCGCCTGCGTCTGGCGTTGCCGGGTCTTGCCATCGAGCGCCTTCACGGCCGTATGCCAGCGGGGGAGAAGGACCAGGTTATCGATGCCTTTAAGCGTGGCGAGATTGACGTGCTCGTCTCGACTACGGTGGTCGAGGTGGGCGTCGACGTGCCCAACGCCACCGTCATGGTCATCGAGAACGGTGAGCGCTTTGGCTTGGCGGCGCTGCATCAGCTACGCGGTCGCGTGGGCCGCGGTAGCGAGTCGGGTACCTGCCTGGTCATGACGCACTCCAAGGGCAACGGCGGCGCGTCGGCGGCGCAAGATCGCCTGCAATCGCTCGAAAAAACCTCGGATGGTTTTACGCTCGCCCAGATGGACCTGCGTCTGCGCCACGAGGGCGAGATCCTGGGCTACCGTCAGCACGGCGGCGTGACCTTGCGCTTTGTGGACCTGGATGCCGATGAGGACCTTATCGAATGGGCCCATTTGGACGCGGTCGAGCTCTTGCGGTATGCTTGCAACCTTGATTCTGTGGCGACGCGTCCCTTGCGCGACGCGGTCGCCATGCGTTATCGACATATCTTTAAGGAGGTCAGCGGAGGATGAGAATCATCGGCGGCGAATGGCGCGGTCGTAAGATCGAGGAGCCCCGTGGTCGCGATGTCACCCGCCCCACGACTGATCGCGTGCGCGAGGCGTGCGCATCTATGGTCATGTCGGCATTCGATTTCGATTTGGACGAGGTTCGTGTGCTGGACGCCTTTGGCGGCTCCGGTGCCTTAGGGTTAGAGATGCTCTCTCGTGGGGCCCGCTCGCTCACGACGTTTGAGATCGATCGCAACGCCGCGCGGCTCATTACCAAGAATATCGAGTCGCTCTGCCGCGACCGTGCGCGTTGGCGCGTGGTCACGGGCGACATGCTGGCGAGTGCCTCGCGCGGTCGTGTACCGGGCGGCCCCTTTGATCTGGTCCTGCTCGACCCGCCCTATGCTTTTGGTGCCGAGCCGGTCGAGGAACTGCTGCAGAACCTGGCTCAGCAGGGTTTACTTGCACCTGGCGCTTACGCCTTGTTTGAGCATGCCGCTGCCGATGCGGGCGCGCATCCGGCAGGCTTTGAGACTGTACGTGAGAAGCGCTACAGCATTACCTCGGTCGACCTGCTTCGTTGGGTCGGCGATGACGATGGTGAGGGCGATAGCGCCGGCACGGATGCTGACAACAACGATGCCGCGACGTTTCAGGAGGACGCCCATGAATGACACCATCAACCGCGTGATCGTCCCGGGCACCTTCGATCCCATCACGTTTGGCCATATCGATGTGATCCGCCGTGCCCGCCGCATCTTTCCCAGCGTGATCGTCGCTGTTGCCGAGTCGCAAGGTAAAAACGGTGTAGGCACCACGTTTATGCTCGATGAGCGCGTGGCGCTGGCCCGCGAGGCGCTCGGCGATATCGACGGCGTCGAGGTCCTGCCCTTCACTGGCCTGCTGGTCGACTTCGCACGTGAGCAGGGGGCGGGTGCCGTGGTCAAGGGCCTGCGCGCCATGACCGACTTTGAGTATGAGCTGCAGCAGGCCGACCTTAACTATCGCCTGGATAGCGAGCTGGAGTCCATCTTTGTCATGAGTGCGCCGCAGTACGGCTATATCTCGAGCTCGGTTGTTCGCCAGATCGCCTCGCTCGGCAGCGATGTATCGACGTTTGTCCCGTCCAACGTGGTCGAAGCGCTCAAACATCGCTTTTCGTGACGTTTCTTATTGCCTGGTGGCATGTGGTAAACTAGCACGATGATATGTTACCTATGAAAGGAGACCGGATGCCGGGCGAGAATTTTCCTGGCGATAGGATCGTCAGCTTGGTCGATGAGCTCGAAGGGCTGATCGAGGAAGCCAAGCCGCCTTTCGGCAAGAACGCTCAGTTCAAGGTCATCGACGCCGACGTGTTCTTCAACATCCTCGACGAGATCCGCATGAGCTATCCCGAGGAGTGGCAGAAGTCCCGCCGTATCCTTAAGGAGCGCGAGGAGCTTATGGCTTCCGCCGCCGCTCAGGCCGATTCCATCATCGCCGACGCTCAGCAGCAGGCCCTCACCATTGCCGGTGAGCAGGAGATCGTACGCCTTGCGCAGCAGCAGGCCGATGACATCCGCGATCGTGCCCAGCAGTACGAGCGCGAGACGCGTTATGCTGCCGAGGACTACGCAGAGCAGGTCTTTACGCACCTGGAGGAAAACCTCAAGAGTCTGACCGGCACCGTTACCCGTTGCCGTCAGCAGCTCAATGAGGGTGCTGCCCAACAGAATGGTCAGTGGTAATGGCTGAGTTCCCGAGCGTTACCGTCGATCTTTCCGAGCAGCTCGAGTTTCCTGGAGATTCGTATCCGCTGACCGGTAAGGTCGATGTCGCCACCTACACGGTGGGCGAGAAGGAGTACCAGCTTCAGGACGGCATCGACTACGACGTTGTCTTTACCAATGCCGGTACCGGTGTCTTGCTCACGGGCATGGTCCGCGCGCACGCCACCGGCGAGTGCGACCGTTGCCTGGAGCCCGCCTCGTTTGATATCGCCGGCGAGATCGAGGAGTTCTACCTCTTTGAGGAGCCCGAGGATCCCGAGGCCTACGAGGACGGCTACGAGCTCCTGGGTGAGGACCGCATCGTCGATCTGGGTGAGCCCATCAATGACGCGGTCGTTATGGACACGCCGTTTGTGGTGCTCTGCAAGCCCGATTGTCGCGGTCTGTGCCCCACTTGCGGTTGCAATCTCAACGTGGAGCAATGTGATTGTGCTGCCCAAGCCGAGGCCGAATGGGCCGAAGCCACGGAAAATCCATTTGCAGCATTGAAGAATCTCAAGCTCGATGAGTAAAACTGTGGTAGTATCGCTACTTGCGCGTAATCGCCACACTGGATAGTTCATAAGGAAGGTCACTATGCCCGTACCTAAACAAAAGCAGGGTCGTATCCGCACTCACACCCGTCGTTCCGCCAACATGAAGATCTCGGCTGCGGCTCAGTCCACGTGCCCCCGTTGCGGCGCTGTCAAGCTTCCGCACCACGTGTGCCCCAGCTGCGGTTTCTACAAGGACCGCGAGGTTATCGTTACCGAGTAACGGTATACTCTGGATGCGATGCCGTTCCAAATGGAACCACAATGGCCGGCTCAATGAGTCGGCCATTTTTGTATAAGGAGCATGTATATGAGTAACGTTCGCGTTTGTGTAGACGTTGTGGGTGGAGACGAGAAACCTCAGGTTGTTCTCGATGGTATCGAGGCTGCACTTGCTGCCGATCCCGATATCGAGGTCTTGGCAGCTGGCCCCGCCGAAATCGTCAATCCCTTTGCTGCTTCCCACGCACGTGTTGAGGCCCTTGAGGCACCCGACGTTATCGCCATGGATGACGATCCCATTCGCGCCGTGATGACCAAACGCAAGTCTTCGATCGTGCTGTCGTGCCGCGCCATCAAGAAGGGAAATGCGGACGCGTTTTTCTCCGCCGGCTCCACCGGCGCCATGACCGCCGCTGCGACCGCCTACGTCACGCCGTTTAGATATATGGCCGAAGGTAAGAAGCAGCCGGTGCGTCCCTGTCTGACCAATGCGCTGCCCAATCGCGCCGGCGGTCTGACGGTGCTGTGCGATATGGGCGCCAACCCCGATGTCGAGGTCGATGACATGGTGCGTTTTGCTCAGATGGGTAGCGCCTATGCTCGCGTCGTCCTGGGCATCGAGCATCCCCGCGTGGGCCTGCTTGCTAACGGCACCGAGGACGAGAAGGGCTCCAACTTTACCAAGGCCTGCTTCCCAGCCATGAAAGCCGCCGTTCCCGGCTTTGTTGGTAACTGCGAGGGAACGGACATCACCTCCGGTAACTTCGATGTCGTCGTTGCCGATGGCATGTCGGGCAATATTGCGCTCAAGGCCACTGAGGGCGCTGCCAAGTTTTTGCTGCAGGAGCTCAAGGGCGTCTTTATGTCTTCGCTTGGCACCAAGATCGCCGCGCTGCTCATTAAAAAGCAGATGCGCGAGATAAAGGCCAAGCTTTCGGGCGACGCCAAGGGCGGCGCGATTCTTTTGGGCCTGCGCGGCGTGGTCCTGATCGGCCATGGCGCCACCTCGGTCGAGGCTGTTAAAAACGGTACGCTCGCGGCGGCCGAAGCCGTGCGCGCCGGGCTGGTCGAGAACGTCGCCAACTCCATGGACGGCATCGTTTTATAACAGCGGCGTTATGCGTCTCGGGGCGTGCGTCGTGGGGTAGAATCAGAACCGTGTCTTGGTACCGCCCGGGCGGTACCATTCTTTTGGTATTCATGCACTATGAGAGGAAGCGCTATGGATCGCTCCGAAATCTTCGACAAGATCGCCGAGGTCGCTGCTGACGTTCTGGGCGTCGATGTTGCCGAAATTAGCGATGAGACCACCTTTGACGACCTCGATGCCAACTCGCTCGAGCGCCTGCAGCTGGTTACGGCTATCGAGGACGAGTTCAACCTCGAGATCGATGACGAGACCCTGCTCTCGCTCAACTCTGTCGCCGACGCCGTCGACGCTATCGAAAACGCCAGGGAGGCCTAGGTCTTGGCTTTGTCTGAACGACTTACGCGCGCCCAGGAAATTCTGGGCCACGAGTTCAATAATAAGGTGCTGCTGCGCGCGGCCCTTACGCATCCCTCGGCAGTCGAGGGCCAGCCGGTTTCTGCCAGCTATGAGCGCCTTGAGTTCTTGGGCGATTCCATTTTGGGCGCTGTGGTCGCACGCTCCCTGTTTGAGTCCTATCCGGAGTTTGACGAGGGCAAGCTCACGCGCCTGAAGGTGTCGCTTGTCTCGGGCGCTACGCTGTCCGAGGTTTCTCACGAGCTGGGCATCGACGACATCATCATCTTTGGTGCCTCCGAGACCGGTACCGGTGCGCGCGGCCTGCATTCGGCGCTCGAGAACGTCTACGAGTCGCTCGTGGGCGCACTGTACCTGGATGCCGGCTGGGATGCCGCAGCGGAGTTTATCCATCGTACGCTTAAGCCGCATTTGGCTTCCGAGCGTGCCGAGCATCCTGCGAACCCCAAGTCGTTTTTGCAGGAGTGCGTGCAAGCCGACGGTCACGAACCCCCGGCTTACAAGCTTGTTGGCTCCGAGGGCCCGGCGCATGCGCCCACCTTTACTGCCGTGGTTTTGATCGATGGTATTCGCCAGGGTCGCGGCTCCGGCTCTTCAAAGAAGGAAGCCGAGGGAGCCGCCGCGCTCGAAGCGCTCGACCGCATGGGTTACACCACCAACGGCGTGATTCTGAACAAGAAGCACGTGTAAGCGAGGAACCGTGTATCTCAAGTCCCTCACGCTCAAAGGGTTCAAGTCGTTTGCCGACCGCGCCCATATGACGTTTGAGCCGGGCCTGACCGTCATCGTCGGTCCCAACGGCTCGGGAAAATCGAACATCTCTGACTCGATTCTGTGGGTCCTGGGCGAGCAGAGCGCCAAGCAGCTGCGCGGCCAGGCCATGGAGGATGTTATCTTCTCGGGCTCGTCGGCGCGCAAGCCGGTGGGTGTTGCCGAGGTCACGCTGGTGCTCGATAACTCGGACCATATGCTGCCTGTCGATTTTGACGAAGTCGCCATCACCCGTCGCATGTACCGCTCGGGCGAAAGCGAGTACCTCATCAACTCGAGTCCGTGCCGCCTGATGGACATTCAGGACATCCTGCACGATTCGGGCCTGGGCAAGGATACGCATTCCATCATCAGCCAGGGCAAGCTCGACGCCATTTTGCAGAGCCGCCCGGAGGAGCGCCGCGCCCTTATCGAGGAGGCCGCCGGCATCTCCAAGCACAAGCGCCGCAAGGAGCGTGCGTTCAAAAAGATTAAGTCGATGGACGAGCATCTGACGCGTGCTCGCGACATCAATAAGGAAATCGCCCGTCAGCTGCGACCGCTGGAGCGTCAGGTCGATCGCGCGCGCAAGTACAAAGAGCTGTCCTCGCGCGCGAACGAGCTTACGCAGATGCTGGCCGTCGACGAGCTGCGTTCGCTGCAGTCGCAGTGGAACGACCTGGAGAGCCGCTCCAAGGAAGGTGCCGCCGAGCTTGAGCTTGCGCAGTACCGCTTGGGCGAAAAGGAGCGCGAGCTCGAGAAGCTCCAGGTCATGCTCGAGGAAAAGGGCCTGTTTGTGGGCGACCTGGGCGAGCAGCGCCGTCATATGCAAGATGTGGTCGGCCGCATTAACTCCGACATGCGCCTGCTCGAGGAAAAGGGCCACAACATGGTGTCGCGCCTGTCCGACATGCGCGGCCAGATCTCGAGCTCCGAGCATCAGCGTCGTCGCGTGGTCGAGGAGCTCGAGGACGCGCGCGCCCAGCTTGAGGAAGTGACCGGCGCGCACATGCAGGCCCAGGACGACGTTGACGCCGCCGGTCCTGCCGCTGCTGAGCTCCACGAGCGTCGCGTGGCGCTCGACAATCAGATTTCGCAGCTCACGCGCGAGCAACGCGATGTGCAGCGCGTGGCCGATAATGCCGCGCTCGAGCTCGCCAAGGTGAAGGATTCCTTGAGCAATGCCGAGGTCGAGGACAACATGTATGCCTCGCGCCTGGAGCAGATTGACGAGCAGCTCGAGGAGGTCACGGCCTCGCTCGAGAGCCGTCGCGACCGCGCCGAGGAGCTTGAGGGCGCTCTTGAGGAAGCGCGCCAGGCTCAGGTCGATGCGCGTGAGGCCACCGAGGCGGCACGCGCGGCCCTGAAGGACCTGCGTGCCCGCGAGAGTGAGGCGCGCAACAAGTTATCCGAGGTGCGCTCGGAGCTTGGCAGCCAAAAGAAACTCGATGCCCGCATGGCCGACAGCTCGCCGCTGGTGAGCCGTCTGGTGGGTGCGCTGGGTGATGATGTCTCGGGTCGTCTGGGCGACGTGCTCGAGGCCCCGCGCGAGCTTGAGGGCTTGGTTGAGCAATTGCTCGCCGGCGATATCGATGCACTGCTGTTCGACGATACGTCCGCGCTTGAGCGTGCCGGTCGTGCCGCTCTGGACCAGAAGAAGGCCTCGGGCGAGGCGCTGCTGGTGGCGCGCGGCGTGAGCGGCTCTACCGCCGCTGAGGGCGCTGCCGGTACCCGTCTGGTTGATCGTCTGTCCGTGCGCGCAGGCTACGGTCCCGTCGTCGAGGCGTTGCTCGGCGGCTATTACATGGTCGATGACTTGGCTGCCGCGCTGGCCGCGCCTGTCGTTGACGGTGTGACCTACGTGACTCCCGATGGCGCTCGCGTAAGCTGTGGCGGCCTGGTGCGCGTGGGCCTCGATGCCGGCGAGGCGTCGGGCGCTCTGGAGCGCAAGCGTCGCATTCGCGAGCTGGAGGGCCTGGAGCCCGATCTGGCTGCCGTGTTTGAGCATGTGTCGGATCAGGTCGTCGAGGCCAATGCGGCCGTTGAGGAAGCGCGTGCCGCCGAGGGCGATGCCGCCGGCGAGATCGCCCGTCTTGAGGGCGAGCGCCGCTCGCTGCTCTCCGAGATCGGCCGCTTGGAGCAAAGCGCCAACAATGCCGAGGTCGAGCGCGTGCGCATCTCCAAGCGCCGCGAGCAGGCCTCCGAGGCCGTTCGCTCTGCGCGCCCGCGCGTGGACGAGCTCACCCGTTCGCGTGACGAGGCCCGTGCGCAGGCAAGCGATCTGGGCTTGCAGATTGCCGAGGCTAACGACGAACTCGACCGCGTTCGCCGTGACGATTCCGAGGCTGCCGGCAAGCTCGCCGACGCCAAGGTTCGCCTAGCCCAGACGAGCGAACGCCTGCGTTCGCTGAAGGGCCGTGTGCCCGACTTGGAGCATCGTCTTGAGGGCATCGACCGTCGTATCCGCGGAACACGCCAGGCTTCGCGCTCGCTCGAGCTGCTGCGCCTGCGCGTCGATCCCATGCACGAACGCTATTCTGCCCTGTTGGAACGCGCGTCGGATTGGGCAGCGCGCCTGCGTGACCAGGCCTCTCTGGAGGAGGCGGACTCCGCATCGCTCAAGAAGACCATCGAGGATGCCAAGGCGGAGGTTGCCCACGCTAAGGAGCGGGTCGATACCGCCTCCGCCACGCAAAACGAGTTCAAGGTCGCGCGTGGCAAGCTCGAGGTGCAGGTAGAGGCCGCCATTAAGGCCATTACCGCCGATGGCACCACGGTACTCGAGGAAGCGCTCATGCTTCCGGCGCCCACGGACCGCGATGCCGCCGAGCGCGAGCTCAACCAGCTCGTGCGTCAGATCAACAACCTGGGCCCTGTGAACCAGGTTGCCATGGAGGAGTACGAGCAGCTCAAGCGCCGCGCCGATTATATCGAGGAGCAGCTGGAAGACCTGGAGAGTGCGCGCAAGGCGCTCACCAAGATCACGGTGGCCATTGATCGCAAGATGCGGAAGGCCTTCCTGGTGACGTTTGAGAAGGTCGACGCGAACTTCCGCGAGATCTTCGCTATGCTCTTCCCGGGCGGTCAGGCTCATCTGGAGATGACCGATCCCGAGCATCCTGCCGAGACGGGTATCGAGGTCGTGGCGCAGCCGCGCGGCAAGCGCATCACCAAGATGATGCTCATGTCGGGCGGCGAGAAGAGCCTGACGGCGCTCGCCCTGCTCTTTGCCGTGTACCGCACGCGCACTGTGCCGTTCTATGTGCTGGACGAGGTCGAGGCGGCACTCGATGACGCCAACCTGTCCAAGCTCATTGGCGCGCTCGATGTGTTGCGTTCCGATACGCAGCTCTTGGTCATTTCGCATCAGCGCCGTACTATGGAGGACGCTGACGTCCTCTATGGCGTCTCGATGCAAGCCGACGGCGTCAGTCGCGTCGTCTCGCAAAAACTCGATCGCGAAACCGGAAAGGTCGTGAATGCATAATGGGATTCTTTGACGCTCTCTCGCGCGGACTTGAGCGCAGTCGCGAGGCCCTCAACGAGGTCTTTTACTTTGGCGGCGAGGTCGACGAGGATTTTTGGGAGGACCTAGAGGACACCCTCGTCATGGGTGACATGGGTGCCGAGGTCGCGATCAGAGTGTCCGATGACCTGCGCGATGCCGCGGCCAAGAAGAACCTCAAGACCGCCCCGCAACTCCGTCGTGCCCTGGCCGAGCAACTCGAGCAGCATTTTGTGCCCGTCGAGCGCGATCCGTTCGCCGACACGCCGAGCTGCGTACTGTTTGTGGGCATTAACGGTGCCGGCAAGACCACGACGGTCGGTAAGATTGCGAGCGCCATGGCCGCCCGCGGCAAGAACGTCGTGATCGGTTCGGCCGATACCTTCCGCGCCGCCGCCATCGAGCAGCTCGATGTGTGGGGCCAACGCGCCGGCGTCCCCGTCATCAAGCGCGACCGCGGCTCCGATCCGGCAAGCGTGTGCTATGACGTGCTCGACGAGGCCGATAAGCGCGGCAGCGACCTGGTGCTCATCGATACCGCCGGTCGTCTGCACACGAGTCCCGAGCTTATGCGCGAGCTTGCCAAGGTGGTCAATGTGACGCGTAAGCGCGCCGCCAATATGGCCGCCGGCCCCATGCCGGTCTCGGTCGTACTTGTGATCGATGCCGCCACTGGTCAGAACGGTCTGAACCAGGCGCTCGAGTTTAACGAGGCGCTAGGCCTGGACGGTATTATCATGACTAAGCTCGACGGCACGGCTAAGGGCGGTATCGCCATGGCCGTGGCCGAGAAACTCAAGCTTCCGATCCTGCGCGTGGGCGTGGGCGAGCAGGTCGATGACCTGCAGGAGTTCAATGCCAAAGATTTCTGCCGCGCCCTAGTGGGCGAGTCCAATTAAGGAGTGACTAGTGTTTGATTCTCTGAGCGATCGCCTCAACGACACATTTGACCGCCTGCGCGGCAAGGGTAAGCTGACCGAGGCCGATATCACCTCGGCCATGCGCGACATTCGCATGGCGCTGCTCGAGGCCGACGTCAACTTCAAGGTCGTCAAGGAGTTTGTCGCCAAGACCAAGGAGCGCTGCATGACCGCCGAGGTCATGGAGTCGCTGTCTCCGGCGCAAAACGTCGTCAAGATCGTGCTCGACGAGCTCACCGAGATGCTCGGCTCCACCGAGAGCAAGCTCGTCTTTAGCAACCGCATTCCCAATGTCATCATGCTCGTGGGCCTGCAGGGCTCCGGTAAGACCACGGCGGCCGTAAAGCTGGCCTACCTGCTCAAGAAGCAGGGCCGCTCGCCGCTGCTCGCCGCGTGCGACGTCTATCGTCCCGCCGCTGCCGACCAGCTGGCCACGCTCGGTGGCGAGATCGGCGTGCCGGTCTTCCGCGGTGACGGCGCGCACCCGGTCGACATTGCCAAGGGTGCCATCCAGGAGGCCGTCGACCACCTGCGCGACGTGGTCATTGTCGATACCGCCGGTCGTCTTCAGATCGACGAGCAGATGATGCAGGAGGCCGTCGACATCAAGAAGGCCGTCAAGCCCGACCAGGTGCTGATGGTCGTCGATGCCATGACCGGCCAGGACATCGTCAACGTCGTTTCGACCTTCGCCGAGCGCACTGACTTTGACGGCGTGATCATCTCCAAGCTCGACGGCGACGCCCGTGGCGGTGGCGCACTTTCGGTGCGTCAGGTGACCGGCAAACCCATCAAGTTCGTGAGCATGGGCGAGAAGCCTGATTCGCTGGAGCCGTTCTATCCCGATCGCATGGCCAAGCGCATTCTGGGCATGGGCGATGTCGTAGGTATTATCGAGAAGGCCCAGGAGGCAGCCGATGCAGAGCAGCTTGAGGCTGCCGAGCGTATGCTGCGCGAGGGCTTTACCATGAACGACATGCTCGACCAGATGAAGGCCGTCAAGAAGATGGGCGGCATGAAGGGTATCCTGGGCATGCTCCCCGGCGGCCAGCGTGCACTCAACCAGATGGGCGGCAACCTGGATGAGGGCATCTTCGATAAGAACGAGGCCATCATCATGTCGATGACCAAGGAGGAGCGCCTGCGTCCCTCCATCATCAACGGCCAGCGCCGCGCGCGTATCGCTAAGGGCGCCGGCGTAACCCCCACCGAGGTCAATAGCCTTATGAAGCAGTGGGGCGAGATGAATAAGATGATGGGCCGCATGCGCACGATGGCCAATCAGGCACAGGCCGGCGGCAAAAAGGGCAAAAAGGGGAAGAAGGGCAAGAAGATGCGCATGCCCAATATCCCTGGGCTGGACGCTATGGGTCTGGGCGGCATGGGCGGCCTGGGTACGGGCGGTCCCAAGTCCGATATGGAGCTGCTGCGCCAGATGGAAGCGCAGATGCGCAATAAGAAATAGGGCTGTAATTCCAGCTTGATATGGCAAAGGCCGCTCGGAAGTTACCGGGTGGCCTTTGTTGTTGGCTTTGTTTGTTGGGTTGCGTTTGGCGTCGCGCCCCGAACTCGCGGTGCCGTGCCGTTAGCGGCAGCCGCAGCCCTCGTGACCCTTGTGCTCGTGATGGCCGTGGCAGCTGCAGGACTCGCCATGTTCGTGGGCGTGGTCGTGGTCATGGCCGTGGCAGCCGCACGTGGCCTCGCCGTTCTGTGCGAGCGTGCCGGCGATAAGGGCCTCGACGCAAGCGTCGCAGCTGCCCTGGGCACCTGCGTATACCGTGATGCCGGCTTGGGCAAGCGCGTTGATAGCGCCACCGCCGATGCCGCCGCAGATGAGCGTGTCCACGCCGCCGTTGGCGAGCAGGCCCGCCAGGGCGCCGTGGCCGGTGCCGCCGGTGTCCACGACCTGCTCGTTGAGCACCTTGCCATCCTGAATGTCGTAAATCTTGAACTGCTCGCTGCGGCCAAAGTGCATAAAGATGTTGCCGTTGTCGTACGTGGTTGCCACCCTCATGGTGTCGACCTCCTTTGCTGGCCATGCGGCCGTTGTCGTGGTAATGGGGGAGTACGTGATGTTGCCGCCTTCGATGACAATCGCCCGTCCATTGACCAGCGCGTTTGCCACCTTGCGATGCGCTCGGCTGCAGATTGCCGCCACCGTGGCACGGGCAATGCCCATGTGCTGGGCGACGGCCTCCTGATTGAGGCCTTCCAGGTCGCACAGGCGCAGTACCTCGAGTTCGTCGACCGTCATGTCGATGGCCTCTCCGCTGGCTAGGCCGTCAGGGGTAAAGCCGCGGTATTCGGGGATGATCCCGACGCGGCGCAGTTTTTCGCGTCTTCCCGCCATACACTCTCCAAATCTGACATATGTCAGTAATAGGATAGCGCGCATGCGGAAGCGCACAAGCTATTTTTGGCATATGTCAGAAAAAGGCTAAGGTTTTCCGCTTGCGAATGCGGAGCCGTGCTGCCGTGCATTGCGTGTGCCGACCCAACTGTTCAATCCGACGCTGTGCGCCTGGGCTACAATAAAATCGCTTATAGGCGACTGACAGGAGGGTCAATGAGCAAGGCTGATCAGCAGTTTGTATCCATGTGCCGCGATATTCTGGACCATGGCACCACCACCGAGGGTCAAAAGGTCCGTCCGGTGTGGGAGGATGGCACCCCTGCCTATACCATTAAAAACTTTGGCGTTACGGCACGCTACGACCTGCGCGAGGAGTTCCCCGCGCTTACGCTGCGTCGTACGGCGCTTAAGTCTGCCATGGATGAGATCTTGTGGATCTATCAAAAGAAGTCCAATAACGTGCATGACCTCAACAGCCATATCTGGGATGAGTGGGCCGACGAGACCGGCTCTATCGGCAAGGCCTACGGCTATCAGATTGGCCAGAAGAGCCATTACGCCGAGGGCGATTTCGATCAGATGGACCGTGTGCTGTACGACCTTAAGCATACGCCGTACAGCCGCCGTATCATGACCAACACGTACGTGTTTAGCGACCTGTCCGAGATGCACCTGTATCCGTGCGCCTACAGCGTGACCTATAACGTCACGCAGCGCCCGCAGGACGACAAGCCCACGCTCAACATGATTCTCAACCAGCGCAGCCAGGACATTTTGGCAGCGAACAACTGGAACGTGTGCCAGTACGCCATCTTGCTGATGATGGTCGCGCAGTCGGTCGATATGATTCCCGGTGAGCTGCTGCATGTGATTGCCGATGCCCACATTTACGACCGTCATGTCGATATCGTCCGCGAGCTTATCGAGCGTCCGCAGTTTGCGGCGCCCAAGGTAACGCTTAACCCCGACGTGCACGATTTCTATGCGTTTACGACCGACGACCTGATTGTGGAGGGCTACGAACATGGTCCGCAGGTCAAGAATATTCCCATTGCGGTGTAGGTGGTGCTTATGACGTGTAAGCTATCTGCCATCGTCGCCGTGTGTGACGATTGGGGCATTGGGTGCGAGGGCGACATGGTGGTGTCCAATCGTGCCGATATGCGCCATTTTGTGGCGTGCACCAAGGGTTGCCCGGTCATTATGGGGCGCAAGACGCTGCTGAGTTTTCCCGGCGGGCGTCCGCTCAAGAACCGCCGCAATATCGTGCTCACCCGCGACGAGGATTTTGTGGTCGAGGGCGTCGACGTGGTACATAGCATCGACGAGGCTCTCGCCGCGGTTGCCGAAGAGCCCGTTGCCTGGGTGATTGGCGGTGGCGATGTCTATCGGCAATTTTTGCCGTACTGCGTCGAGGCCGAGGTCACGCATAACCATTGCACCCATGCCGTGGACACGTACTTTCCTGACTTGGACGCTGATCCTGCGTGGGAAGTTGCGCGGCGCGAAGGGGTTGCCACGATTGCCTCGGGCGAGGGCGATGAGGGTGTCGATTATGAGTTCGTGACGTATCGTCGCGTTGAGGCGTAAATCGCCTGGCGTGAACGGTATCATCGGGTTGATTGAATGCATGGGGCGGCGCTTGGCGTCGCCTCGTTTGGTATAGATGTGCTGTAAAGAAGGGTGCGGGCTGGCTGCCATGACTGATGCCGTTGAGGTTCTGCGAATTGATTCGCTCGAGGACGAGCGGCTCGATGCCTACGTGCGACTGACCGAGCGCGAGCTGCGCTGCGTGCTGGAGCCGCAAAAGGGCATCTTTATCGCCGAGAGTGCCAAGGTTATCGAGCGCGCGGTGCGTGCCGGTTACCAGCCGGTGAGCTTTCTTTTGGGTGAGCGCTGGCTCGATCAGATGATGCCGCTGTTTGAGCGCCTGGTTGTGCGCGAGGGCGCCGGCCCGGTTCCTGTGTTCGTGGCCTCCATGGAGCTCATGGAGCAGTTGACGGGCTTCAATGTGACGCGCGGTGCGCTCGCGGCGTTCCGTCGCCCCCGACAGATTCCGGTTGATGAGTTCTTGGGCGGCGTCGTCGAGGCGGCGGGGGATCGTCCGGTGCGTGTGTGCGTGCTTGAGGGTATTGTCGATCACACCAATGTTGGCGCGATATTTCGCTCGGCTGCCGCATTGAACGTTGACGGTATTTTGGTCAGCCCGACGTGCTGCGACCCGTTGTACCGTCGCTCGGCCCGCGTGAGCATGGGCACCGTGTTTCAGGTTCCGTGGACGCGTATTGGCAGTGAGGCGCGCGTATGGCCGCATGATGGGCTGGCGGCGCTGCACGATGCCGGCTTTTCGTGTGCCGCCATGGCGTTGACGGATGATTCGGTGTCGCTGGACGATCCAGTGCTGCAGGAGATTGACCGCCTGGCGATCTTTATGGGTACCGAGGGTGCCGGCCTGGGAGCCAAGACCATTGAGGGCTGTGATCGCGCCGTGCGCATTCCGATGGCGCACGGGGTCGATTCGCTCAACGTGGCCGCGGCGAGCGCCGTCGCCTTTTGGCAGTTGTGCCCGCACGTGAGCAATGAGTATCACTACCAGCCGGGTTTGTATCACTAGGCAGTTATTCCGCACCGCGCTCTAGTTCGGGGTGTTTCGGTCGCCGCCAGTCGGTGCTAAGCTGGTTTTGGCTTTGGTTTTAAATTGCTGTTTTGTTGTTTGACGTATGCGTGTGGGGAGGGCGTGTGGCTAAGAAATCTACGGCTATCGATGTAACGCAGGGTGTCATTTGGCAGCAGCTGCTTTCGCTGTGCGTTCCCATCTTCTTTAGTTCGTTTTTTCAGCAGGCCTACACGCTTATCGGTACGTATATCGTCGGTCAGTTTGGCGGCAAGCTCGCACTGGGTGGCATTCAGGCCACGATGGTGCTTACGGAGCTCTGCATTGGTTTTTGCGTCGGTGTGGGTGCTGGCTGTGCCGTTATTACCGGTCAGTATTTTGGCCAGCACGATGATGAGCGACTGAGTCGTTCGGTCCATACGGCCATGACGCTTGCGCTGGTGGGCGGTATCGTTTTCTCGATTCTTGGCATAGTGTTCGTTGAGCCCATGCTGGTGCTTATGAACACGCCGCATGAACTATTGGCCGAGGGCGTGGCCTATGCTCGCTGTTATTTTGCCGCGATGGTTGCGGCACTGCTGCTTAATATGGGAACCGCACTGCTGCGTGCCGTGGGCGACACACGCGGGCCCGCCGTGATCATTGCCTCTGGCTGCCTGGTTAACGTGGTGCTGGATATCATCTTTGTCGCTGTGTTGCATATGGAGGCGCTGGGCTGCGGCATCGCAGTGGCGCTGACCATTTGCTCCAATGCAACGATGATCGTGTTTCGCATGATGCGCGCTCCGGGCGCATGGCGTCTTTCGCTGTCTAAGCTCGGCATCGATCGCGGTATTTGCAAGAGCATGATCTCGTGTGGTCTGCCGCTTGGCTTTCAGTCTGCTGCCTATTCGATTTCCAATGTTTTGATTCAGGTGTCGGTCAACTCGTTTGGTGCCGATGTCACCACGGCGTGGGGTCTTTCGGGCCGCTTAGATGGCATTGTCTGGATGGTTACCGAGGCGCTCGGCGTGTCGATCACCACGTTCTCGGCACAGAACTTTGGCGCGCGCAACTACGAGCGCATGCGCAAGGGCTACCATACGTCGCTCGTGCTGTCGTTTATGCTCATTGGTGGCCTGTCTGCCGTGCTGCTGGTGTTCTCGGGTCCGTTGTCGCGTCTGTTTGTCGACGATGCTTCGATTTCGGCGTACACCACGACGATTCTTCATTTCATCGCGCCGTTCTACGCGATCTTCTCGATTATCGAAAACGCGTCGGGCTCCATTCGCGGTGCCGGCGTGAGTCTGCAGCCTATGATGCTCACCATCTTTGGCACCGTTGTCTTGAGGGTGATCTGGGTGTTTGCGATCATGCCTTTCGATCCGTCGCTCGAGCATCTACTGCTGGTCTACCCCGTAACGTGGCTCATTACGGCCACGATGTTCACCATCTACCACCACAGCGGCAACTGGCTCGGCCGCGCCACCGCCTAATTGATCCGTAGGGGACGGAGGAGAACGGATCATTGGCTGGCGATAAGGCGAAGTGATCCGTTTTCCTCCGTCCCCTTTGCATCAATTAGTATTCGATGCCTTGGCGGGCTAGGAGGCCTTCGTCGAAGTAGTGTTTGACGGGGCGCATTTCGGTTACTAGGTCGGCAAGGTCGGCGAGGGGCAGCAAGCCGCGGCTGGTGAGTACGAGCTCCGTGGCGGTCGGTTTCATCGCGATCAACGCTTCGACATCTTCGCGCGTCACAAAGCCCCGTTGCATGGCTTCCCCCAGCTCATCCAAGATCAGCAAGTCGACCTTGCTAATCTGTTCGCGTGCGAGCTCCATGATCTGTGCGGCACAGGCTTCGGGCGTGTCGCGGTCGGCTTGTACGATGCGTAACCCCAATCGAGGCGCTGCGTCATGCTCGGCGCAGTGCAGCTTCTTGGCAATCTGCAGCATGAGTACGTCGAGCCTATAACCTGTGGCGCGCATCGCCAATCCCAGCGCAGCCGTGGTTTTGCCCTTGCCATCGCCCGTATAGATCTGAACCTTGCCGACTTCGAGTGATGCCATCTCTATCCTTTCGTGCCCGGCGTCGGTTTATCGCCGGCCGGGTTGGGTATTCTAGTTAGCATTATCAACCCCAGTAGATGGAGTTCAAGCAGATGGAGATGGATGACAACAAGCGTAGACGGAATATGATCCTCTACGTGCTCATCGCCTTCGTCGTCTACCTCGTGCTCTCGACCGTTCTGTTCCCCAACATCGGTCACACGCAGCAGATTACGGAGACCGATTACTCGACGTTTGTGAAAGCGCTCGACAAGAAGAGCGTCGAAAAGGTCGAGTACAACACCGACGACTATACGATTTATTACACCAAGAAGGGCGAGGACGAGAACATCGCCTATAAGACGACCGGTGTGCCGAATGATGCAGGCTTTACCGATCGCGTGCTTGAGTCTGGCGCTTCGCTGGAGTCGGTCGTTCCCGATAAAAACTCGGGTTTGATGACCTACTACCTGCTCACACTCATTCTTCCCATGGCGATTTTCTTCCTCATCGGTTGGTGGCTCAACCGCCGCATGAAGAAGGCCATGGGTGATGACGGCCCGTCGATGAACTTTGGCGGCGGCGGTTTTGGCGGCGGCGGACTGGGTAAGTCCGGCGCGCGCGTGATTGCCTCCAAGGACGTGGGCGTGACCTTTAAGGACGTCGCCGGCCAGGAAGAGGCCAAGGAGTCTCTCAAGGAGGTCGTCGACTTTCTGGAGAAGCCGCAGCGCTACGAGGAGATCGGCGCCAAGCTGCCGCGCGGTGCTCTCCTTGTTGGCCCTCCGGGTACCGGTAAGACCCTGCTTGCCAAGGCTGTTGCCGGCGAGGCCGGTGTTCCGTTCTTCAGCATTTCGGGCTCTGAGTTCGTTGAGATGTTTGTTGGTCGCGGCGCTGCAAAGGTTCGTGACCTGTTTAAGCAGGCCAAGGAAAAGGCCCCGTGTATCGTCTTTATCGATGAGATCGATACCATCGGTAAGAAGCGCGATGGCGGCGGCTTTAGCGGCAACGACGAGCGCGAGCAGACGCTCAATCAGTTGCTGACTGAGATGGATGGCTTCGATAACCACAAGGGTATCGTTGTCCTCGCTGCCACCAACCGTCCCGACAGCCTCGATCCGGCCCTGCTGCGCCCCGGTCGTTTTGACCGCCGCATCCCCGTCGAGTTGCCCGATCTGACCGGCCGTAAGAACATCCTCGAGCTCCACGCCAAGAGTGTGAAGACCGAGCCGCCGATCGATCTGACCGCGATTGCCCGCGCCACGCCCGGTGCCTCGGGCGCCGACCTGGCCAATATCATCAACGAGGGCGCCCTGCGCGCCGTTCGCGAGGGTCGCAAGCGTGCAACCCAGGACGACTTCGAGGAGTCGGTGGAGGTCGTCATTGCCGGCCAGCAGCGTAAGTCCACGGTGCTTTCCGACCACGAGAAGCAGGTCGTTTCCTACCATGAGATCGGCCATGCCATCGTCGCTGCCCGCCAAAAGGGTTCCGCGCCGGTTACCAAGATCACCATCGTGCCGCGCACGAGCGGCGCTCTGGGCTATACCATGCAGGTCGAGGAGGACGAGCGCTTCCTGACGACGCGCCAGGAAGTCTTGGACAAGCTCGCCGTCTACTGCGGCGGCCGTGCGGCTGAGGAACTCATCTTTGGCGAGATGACGACCGGTGCCGCCAACGATATCGAGCAGGCCACCAAGCTCGCCCGCAACATGGTGACGCGCTTTGGTATGTCCGATGAGTTTGGCATGATGGCGCTCGGCACCGTTCAGAATGCGTACCTCAACCAGGACACGTCGCTCACCTGCGCTCCCGGTACGGCCGAGCGCGTGGACGCAATTGTCGCCAAGTTGATCGAGGATGCTCACGACCGCGCCCTGCAGATCCTCAAGGAAAACAAGTTCAAGCTCCACGAGCTGGCTCGTTATCTGTACAAGAAGGAGACGATCACGGGCGAGGAGTTCATGAATCTCCTCACGCGCGAGAACCCGCTGATGCCCAAGCAACAGTAAAGCCGCGGTCGAGCCAGTAAACGCCGACGCCCCATTTGAGCAGCTATCTCAAATGGGGTGTTTTGCTTGAGAGGGATGGAAATGAAGATCGTGGTGAGCGCCTGCTTGATGGGCGAGAGCTGCAAGTATAACGGGCTTGACAACTATCATCGTGAGTTGGTCGAGGCCTGCGAGCGTACAGGGACTGAGGTCCTCTTGGTGTGCCCTGAGGTCTTTGGGGGCCTGCCCACGCCGCGCAAGCCGTCCGAGATTGTGAACGGAGAAGTTCGTACCTGCGAGGGCATCTCGGTCGATCGCGAATTTCGTCTGGGCGCTCAACGTGCGCTCGATATGTGCGAGCAAGCGGGCGGCCCGTCCGAGATTGCTGCGTGCGTCTTGCAGGATCGCAGTCCGTCGTGCGGCGTGGGCCATATCTACGACGGATCCTTCAGCGGCACGCTCACAACGGGTAACGGTGTCTTCGTTGACCTGCTCCTGCGCCACGGCTACCGCGTGATCCCGGCAAGCGAATTCGACTCGAGCATGTTACAGCAATAAAAAACCGCCACAAAGGTACTGCTCCCTTTGTGGCGGTTTTGGTCGGTTAGGCCAGGATAGAGTGGCCGTAGGCGTTGGCGGCCTTGATGGCGGCGGCGAACTTCTCGTCGGTGAAGGGCTCCGGGTTGCCCTGCTTCCACTCGTTGGTGGTGTGCGCATATTCACACAGCGCTGGGATGTCGGCCTCGGAAAGTCCGACCTGCTCAAGCGTTATGGGCAGGCCCATCTGTTTGTTAAAGGCGGCGTAGCGCTCAAGGTTCTTGGTATCGCCCGTATAGGCAAACAGCACGAGCACGCCCAGGCTCACGACCTCACCGTGCAGATAGGTTTCCTCGCGCGGAATGCTGCACGTCGCATTGTAGAACGCGTGCGCCACGCTCGAGTTGTAGTAGTAATCGTTTTGGTTGGTCAGGTTCGAGACATAGCCCGTGTTGACCACGATGTCGAGCGCAATCTGCTTGACGGCTTCGCTCGATAGGTTCTTGCGTACGTCCTCAAGACCCTGGACGCCATAGGTAAACAGCGGCTCGGAGCAGGTGTGGGCGAGTGCCAGGCCAAGGCCTGCCGTGTGCTCCAGGTTGCCGGCGCTCGTGGCGTACTCGACCTCGGGCTGCTTAGACAGGGCATCGCCTACGCCGGCCCAGAAGTACTCTGCCGGTGCTTCGGCGATGATCTTGGGGTTGATGAAGATGTGCGCCGGTCGGTTGGGGTACGAATAGCCCTCGAGCGAGCCGTCGACGTTGTACACGACGGCAATGGCGGTCGCGGCGGAGCAGTTAGAACAGATCGTCGGGACGGTGAAGACGATCTTCTTGAGCTCGATGGCTGCGGTCTTCACGGTGTCGAGCGCCTTGCCGCCGCCGCATGCGATGAGCACGTCGGCTTCCTGGCAGGCAGGGGAGTTCACGACCTTGGCGATATTGGCACGCGTACTGTTGGTGCCATAGACGCGCGTCTCCAGGACCTCGACATCGGTACCTTCAAGTGCCGCCTCGATTCCCGGCAGCGCCGCAGCCAGGGCTCGCTTGCCGCCAATGATAGCGACCTTGGTCGCTCCGTACTCGGCCAGTGCGGCGGGCAGCTCGGTAAAGCAATCCTCGCCAACGGTATAATCACTCATTCCAATCGTGCGCATGGCAACCTTCTTTCTTTCGATAAAGTGCTTTCAGGTATTTTGCTCCTAGAGAAGGTCCACAGCCGCGAGAAATTTCGAACGTATAAAACCAGTGTTGAGGGTTTTTCGCCGGCGCGGAACGTGCTAGCATACTCCGCATAAGCGTTGATGGGGACGAGTAGTCGGCCGTCCGCATGCTACAGAGAGCGGGGAGCGCTGAGAACCCGTGCATGCGACCGATGAAAATCACCCCGGAGCTGCGGTCCCAACGGGCGCGCCGTACAGGCACGTCTTAGTAGATATCGCCGAGATGGTCGTCGATATAGGCCAGCCGAGTAACGGATGCGAGCGCGCGAATACGCGGGCGAGGGCATCTAAGCTGGGTGGTTAAGCGAAGAGCTTTTGCGGGCGTACAGTCCGTTTCGTGGCGCTTCGTCCCAGCTTGTAGGGACGGGCGCTTTTTTGGTGCCCAACGGGCGTGCGCGCCCACGATATGAAAGGGGTACCGTGGCAAACGAGTACAAGCAGACGATGAATCTGCCCAAAACCGGTTTTCCCATGCGTGCCGGTCTTTCCAAGTCCGAGCCCAAGCGACTCAAGGACTGGCAGGACAACAAGGTCTACGAGCAGGTTCTGAAGAAGAACGAGGGTCATAAGAAGTTCGTGTTGCACGACGGTCCTCCGTACGCCAACGGCCCGATCCACATCGGCCACGCCATGAACAAGATCTCCAAGGACATGATCAACCGCTACTGGATGATGCAGGGTTATGAGGTTCCTTATGTCCCCGGTTGGGACTGCCACGGCCAGCCGATCGAGCACAAGGTCGAGGAGAAGCTCGGCACCGAGAAGTTCAACCAGACCCCCACGGCCAAGATTCGTGAGCTCTGCAACGAGTTCGCTGTCGAGAACATCGAGCTCCAGAAGGCCGGCTTCCGTCGTCTGGGCGTGCTCGGCGACTGGGACAACCCCTATCTGACGCTCTATCACCAGCATGATGCTGCCGATATCGAGGTCTTTAAGGCCATGTTCGATAAGGGCATGATCTATCGCGGCCACAAGCCGGTTCACTGGTGCAAGCACTGCCACACCGCGCTGGCCGAGGCCGAGATCGAGTACTCCGACGAGACGAGCCCGTCCATCTTCGTGCGCTTTGAGATGACCTCCAAGCCCGCCGGCCTCGAGAACTTCGATGGCCCGGTCGACTTTATCATCTGGACGACCACGCCGTGGACCATCCCCTCCGACCAGGCCGTTTCCCTTAAGCCCGGCGCCGCCTATGTCGCCGTTGAGCACGATGGCCGTGCCGAGGTCATGCTTGAGGACCTGGCTCCCAAGTGCTGCGAGGAGTTTGGCTGGGAGTACACCCCGGTTATGGTCGACGGAAAGCCCTACGTGGTTCCCGCCGAGACCTTCCACCACATCCACTACAAGCAGCCGATCTTTGACGGCGTTGAGGGCGTGGCGCTGCTGGCCGATTACGTCGGTGTCGATGACGGTACCGGTATCGTCCACAACTCGCCCGGTCACGGCGTCGATGACTACTTCGCGTGCCTCAAGGAGGGCATCACCGACATCTGCATGCCGGTCGATGACGACGGCAAGTTCTACACCGGCGAGGAGTTTGGCACCGGTGGCCCCTTCAGCGGTATGGATACCGATGAGGCCAACCCGCACATCATCGAGTTCCTGCGCGAGCGCGGTACCCTGGTCCTCGAGAAGAAGATTACGCACAGCTATCCGCACTGCTGGCGCTGCAAGCACCCGGTGCTCTTCCGTGCTACCGACCAGTGGTTTGTCTCGATGGACAAGACCGGCTTGCGTGAGCAGGCTGGCAAGGAGGTTCGCGAGAACGTCAAGTGGTATCCGGCTCACGCCGCCAACCGCATCGGCGCCATGGTCGAGCAGCGTCCCGACTGGTGCATCAGCCGTCAGCGCAACTGGGGCGTGCCTATCCCGAGCTACACTTGCGCCGACTGCGGCGAGAAGGTTATGAACGACGCCACGCTCGACGCCGTCATCAAGCTCTTCCACGAGAAGGGCTCCGACGCCTGGTTCACCGACGCTCCCGAGAGCTACCTGGGCGAGGCCTGCGTCTGCCCCAAGTGCGGCGGCCATCACCTCAAGGCCGATAAGGACATCCTCGACGTGTGGTGGGATTCCGGCGTCTCCTGGAAGGCCGTCTGCGAGTACCGTCCCGAGCTGGAGTATCCGGCGGACGTGTATCTCGAGGGCTCCGACCAGCACCGCGGTTGGTTCCAGAGCTCGTTGCTCACCTCGGTGGGTGCCAATGGCCACGCTCCGTACAAGGCGGTCGTCTCGCAGGGCTTCACCCTCGACGGCCAGGGTCGAAAGATGTCCAAGTCGCTCGGCAACGTCATCGACCCCAATAAGGTCTGCGACGAGATGGGCGCCGACATCATCCGTCTGTGGGTTGCATCTGTCGATACCAGCTCCGACGTGTCCATCGACCACGAGATTCTTGCTCGTACGTCCGATGCCTACCGTCGTTTCCGCAACACGCTGCGCTTCCTGCTCTCCGAGCTCGAGGGTCAGTTTGAGCCCGAGACCGACGGCGTCGCCTTTGCCGACCTGCTGCCGCTCGACAAGCTCATGGTTGCCCGTCTGACCCAGGTTCAGGCCGAGGTCGACGATGCCTACGCCAGCTACGAGTTCCCGCGCGCCTACCGTGCGCTCTACGACTTCGTGGTTACCGAGCTCTCCAACGTGTATCTCGACGCCCTGAAGGACCGTCTGTACTGTGAGAAGCCCGGCTCGCTCGAGCGCCGCAGCGCCCAGACCGTGCTGGCCGAGCTCTTCTCGATGCTCATGCGCGACCTTCAGCCGATCCTGTCCTACACGGTCGACGAGGCCATGGCCTATGCGCCCGCCGGCTGCGTCGATCACCAGAAGTACGCCGCGCTGCTCGATTGGTACAAGTCGCCCATCACGTTCGACGAGGCCAATGAGTTTGAGGGCGTGCTCGAGGCTTCACTCGAGCTCCGTAGCGCCGTGACCAAGGCCCTTGAGGATGCCCGCTCCGCCGGTACCTTCACCAAGAGCCAGCAGGTCCGCGTCAAGGCGGTCGTTCCCGCCGAGATGTACGCGCTGCTGACCGGTGATAAGGCCGTCGACCTGGCCGAGTTCTACATCGTTTCCGATGTTGAGCTGACCCAGGGCGAGGAACTCTCCGTTGCCATCGAGGCAGCCGAGGGCGAGTGCTGTGACCGTTGCTGGAACTACCGCACCACCGTCGGCGAGTACAACGGCCACGCGCATATCTGCAAGCGCTGCGCGAATGCCCTTTAAGGCACGGTAACTCGGCATTTTAGTTATTGGGAGAATTTGGACGCCTTCGGCCCATTTGCTCCGCTGAATAAAAGCGGCATTCTGTTTTTCGGAATGCCGCTTTCTTTTTATGCTGGTTATTTATCTGGCGTTAGCGAATATGTCGTGCGCTCTGCGTGTGGCAATATAAGATGGTTAATTGCGTTAAACGGAATTCGATGTTCTTGAGGGTAGGGGATTGATTTGGGTCGTGCTGGGGATATGACGCCGCCTTTGCGTTGGCGGTTGGGTGTTGCTGGTGGGGTGGCGCTGGTTGTGCTGCTTGTTGACCAGCTGACCAAGCTTGCGGTTCGTGCCGCGGGCGACGCTTTGCATGTGACTGTTATCCCCGGTGTGATCGACTTTCTATTTGTCCGCAATATCGGTGCTGCCTTTAGCATGGGCGAGGGGCATGGCATCGCGTTTGCCGTGCTGGCGTTGGCGGTCATTATCGCTATTGCCGTGTACTTGCTTCGCGCGCCCCAGCTTGCTCGCTTGGAGGTTGTGGGCATGGCTATGGTCGCGGGCGGCGCCATTGGCAACGCGATCGACCGTCTGACTTTTGGCTTTGTGACCGATTTTATTGCCACCACCTTCATCGACTTTCCCGTCTTTAACGTGGCCGATATCGGCATCACCGTAGGCGTTGTGCTTGCCCTCATCGGCTACATGTTCTTGAGCCCTGCGGCCCGCGAAGTCGATGCGACTGCCGAGCTCAATGCCCGTGATGAGGCCCGCGCCAAGCGCAAAGCCAAGCAGCGTGGGGAGCGTGCCCGCAAGATTCGCGAAAGGAATGAGCGTTAATGGCCGACATCCATATTCTTGTTGTCGACGATTGCTCTGGCCAGCGTCTCGACGCCTTTCTGGGTGCCAACGACGGCTGCCCCACGCGCTCTGCCTGCGCGCATCTGATCGAGGGCGGCGCCGTAATCGTGAACGGCGAGACCTGCCTATCAAAAAAATATGCTGTGCGCTCCGGTGACCGTATCTCGGTCGACCTGCCCGAGCCGCATGATCCCACTGATGTGATTCCCGAGGCCATCCCCCTCGATATCCGTTACGAGGACGACTACCTCATCGTGCTCTCCAAGCAGCGCGGCCTGGTGTGCCATCCCGCCCATGGCCACGAGAGCGGCACGCTTGCGAACGCTCTGGTCTACCACTGCGGCATTGACCATCTGGGTACCGTGCAGGGTGAGGACCGCCCCGGCATCGTGCATCGTTTAGATCGCGATACCTCGGGCCTCATGCTTGCGGCAAAAGACGACGACACGCAGCGCGCACTCCAAAATCTCATTCGCACGCGCACGCTCGATCGTCGCTATATCACGCTCGTTCACGGACATATCGCTATGGATGAGGGTACCATTAACACCGGCATTGCCCGTTCTACGCGTGACCGTGTCAAGATGGCGGTTTCGGACGATCCTTTCGCGCGCCAGGCCATTACGACCTTTAAGGTCCTCGAGCGCTTCGATTCCACGCGTTTTGACGACGGCTATACGCTCGTCGAGTGCCACCTGTTTACGGGCCGCACACATCAGATTCGCGTGCATATGCGCCATATCAACCACGCCTGCGTGGGCGATCCGCTCTACGGCAAGTGCGATGCACGCGCCGATCAGGGTCTGACCAGGCAATTCCTTCATTCCTGGCGTGTTGCATTCGACCATCCCGTGACGGGGGAGCGCATTGAGTGCCGCGACGAGCTGCCGTGGGATCTCGCTGCGGTTCTTGACGACCTGGCCCCGCGCTCGCTTGGTCGCACCGCTGCCGGCGACGAGATCGTTCCTCAGCTCGGTCTTCTCGAAGCCTAGTCAGTATTAGGTGGTTTCTTGAACGCCCCTAGCCTGCGGTAAGATATACGATTGTTTACGTAACGCGTTCCTGGGAGCCTGCATGCTCGCCTTTTTACAAACCAACACGCCCATCGTGATCTTCAACCAGATTGTCGTCACGCTGCTCACGGTCTGCTTTCTGTACCAGGTGGTCTTCTTTGTCATCGGTGCTCTTCGTGGCGAGGTCGCGCCTCCCAAGGCCAAAAAACTCCACCGCTATGCCTTCTTTATCGCGGCGCATAACGAGGAGGCCGTGATCGCCAACCTCGTTCGCTCCATCAAGGACCAGGATTATCCGTCCGAGCTTATCGAGGTCTTTGTGGTCGCCGATGCCTGCACCGACAACACGGCACAGCTTGCGCGCGAGGCGGGCGCCATTGTCTATGAGCGCAACGACCTTGCCCGCAAGGGTAAGAGCTGGGTCATGGACTTTGGTTTCGACCGTATCCTTAACGAGTATCCGGATACGTTTGAAGGTTACTTTATCTTCGATGCCGATAACGTCATCTCCCGCGATTACGTCTCCAAGATGAACGATGCCTTTGACCAGGGCTTCCATGTGGTCACGAGCTATCGCAATTCCAAAAACTTCGGCAGCTCGTGGATTTCGGCGGCTAATGCTACGTGGTATCTGCGCGAGGCGCGCTTTCTCAACAACGCGCGCAACATTTGCAAGACTTCTTGCGCTGTCTCTGGTTCGGGCTACCTCATCTCCGCCAGCGTTATCGAGGGCATGCACGGTTGGCAGTTCCATACGCTGACCGAGGATATTCAGTTCACCACGTTCTGCGCCATTCACGGCATTCGCATCGGTTATGCGCCTGCGGAGTTCTTTGACGAGCAGCCCGTGACGTTTAAGGCGTCCTGGAAACAGCGCATGCGCTGGACCAAGGGCTTCTACCAGGTGTTCTTTACCTACGGTAAGCACCTGGTCAAATCGACCTTCCGCTATCATCGCTTTGCCGCCTACGACATGTTTATGACCATCGCCCCGGGTATGCTGCTGTCCTTGATCTCGATGCTCGCTAATGCGACGTTCTTGATTGTGGGTGGCCTTTCGCATGGTTTCTTGGCAACCGAAGTCGAGATGCAGGCGTGCGCTGCTTCGCTCATTATGACCTTCGCGATGATGTATCAGACTTTCTTCATCCTAGCGCTGCTCACGACTATCTTTGAGTACAAGCATATTCACTGCGCGCAAAAGTGGCGCCTGGTGACTAACCTGTTTACCTTCCCGATCTTTATGTTCAGCTATATCCCCATCACGGTGGCTGCGCTGTTCCTGAAGGTCGACTGGGTGCCGACGCAGCACGCCGTCAACGTCACCCTTGACGAGGTCATGCAAGGCGCCAAATAATCACCACCAAAACCACCACAAAGGGGAGAGGCACCTTTGTGGTGGTTTTTGCTTTTGCTATGCAGTTCGAGGAGGAGTCCGATGTTCTATATCCCGTTTTGGATTTGCATCTTTGCCGGCGCGGCGATTGATGCCCGTGAGCGACGTTTTCCCAATGAGCTTGCCGCTGCGTGCGCGGTGGCGGCATTAGCAGGCGTTTGGCTCGACAAAGGCGTTAACACGGCGCTTGACCACGCCGGTCTTGCGGTCATCGTCTACCTTGCCCTTGTGCTCACTGAGTCGTTTTGGCGTCGTGTTCGCTGCGCTCCCGGCATCTGCATGGGAGATGCTAAGGCACTCTTCGCGCTTTGCACGCTCGATCCTATGGGTGGCATCGTGTCATTTGCCGCCGCGCTCCTGGTCCTTGCCCTCTCCTGCCTCATCACGAAATCGCGCTCCCTGCCATTGCTCCCGTTTTTGGTGCCGATTTTTGCCATAATCGAGGTCGTGGGCTGCACTTTGTAACCGATTGCGCATCCTTCTTAAGGAGCATGCCATGGCAACTAATCAAGAAACGGCCGTCATTAAGGCGCGCATGGACCGTATTCCCTCGGCGTTGTCGCCCGAACTTGTCGAGCGCATTGCCGCCGATCGTGCTTCGGGCTATGTCAACCCGTATCGTTGCAACGACGATCAGGCCATTCGTCGTATTGATCGCGCCGCCGACAAGGGCACGCTCATGCGTCCGGCGTTTATGCGCGATACCGAAAAGATTCTTCATCTTCCGGCGTACACGCGTTATGCAGGCAAAACGCAGGTCTTTAGCTTCCGTAGCAATGATGATCTGTCGCGCCGAGGTTTGCACGTGCAGCTTGTCTCGCGTATTGCGCGCGATATCGGTCGTGCCTTGGGGCTCAACTGCGATCTGATCGAGGCGATTGGCCTGGGTCACGACTTGGGACACACGCCTTTCGGCCATGCCGGCGAGCGCTTCCTCAACGATATCTTTCATGAGCGTACGGGGCGTTATTTTTTCCATAACGTGCAGTCGGTCCGCGTGCTCGACGCGTTGTATGGCCGCAACGTGTCGCTCCAGACGCTCGACGGCGTGCTATGCCATAACGGCGAGTACGAGCAGCGTGTGTTTGAGCTCTCGGACATGGGCTCCTTTGACCAGTTCGATCAGACGGTTGAGGACTGTATTGCCACGGGCTATGGCGCCATTGGACACCTGCGTCCCATGACGCTCGAGGGCTGCGTGGTTCGCATCTCGGATATCCTTGCCTACGTCGGTCGTGACCGTCAGGATGCGATTGCGGCGGGCCTGCTTTCGCCCGACGCTTTTGATGATGGCCGGGGCGGTGCCTACAACAGTTGGATCCTCACGCATGCCTCCATCGATATCGTTGAGCACAGCTATGGTAAGCCGCGCATCGAGATGAGCGAGGACCTGTTTGAGGAAATTCGCCGTGCCAAGCGGGAGAACTACGAGAGGATCTATAGCAAGGGCGGTATCGAGGGCGATTCCGAGGCGGAGCTGCGCGAGGCGTTCGTAAAGCTCTACGACCGTTGTCTGCGGGATCTAAACAGTGGCGACGAGTCCTCTTACATCTTTAAGCACCATATTTCGCGCATTGAGCAGCAACTTTCCTACTACGATCGCACCTATGCCTGGCAGGACGACAAGGATCAAGCCGTGGTGGATTATATCGCGAGCATGACGGATGGCTATTTCTGTGAGCTCACGAGCAAGCTGTTCCCTGGTCTGGAGTTTCCGCACCGTACCTATATTAACGAACGGTAGTTCGTATAAATTCGGTATACTGTTAGTGGAAAACGTTTTTGATTGATGCACGGGATGGCTATGGACGACCTTTTTTCTGCTTCGACGCGCGAGCGTTCCTTTCAGAATGCGCCGCTTGCGGTTCGCATGCGCCCCAATTCGCTCGACGAGTATGTGGGCCAGCAAAAGGCCGTCGGTAAGGGCTCATGGTTGCGTGCCGCGATCGAGCACGATGTGCTTTCGAGCGTGATACTGTACGGGCCGGCCGGTACGGGCAAGACGACGCTGGCCCACATTATCGCCAACCATACCAAGAGTGAGTTTGTCGAAGTCAGCGCCGTGACGGGCACCGTAAAGGATCTTCGCCGCGTGATTGACGAGGCCAAGACGCGTCTGAATACGTACGACCGTCGCACCATCCTGTTTATCGACGAGATTCATCGCTTTTCGAAGTCACAACAGGATGCATTGCTGCATGCGGTTGAGAACCGTACCGTTATTATGATTGGCGCCACGACGGAGAATCCGTACTTCGAGGTCAACTCGGCATTGCTCTCGCGCGGTCGCGTGGTGGAGCTTGAGCATCTTAAAGACGAGGACATTGCCACGCTGATCGAGCGTGCACTCGAGGCTCCGCAGGGTTTGAACGGCAAGTTCTCGGCCGATGAGGATACGGTTAAGACCATCTGCACGCTGGCAGCGGGTGACGCTCGCTCGGCGCTCACGACGCTCGAACTTGCGAGCGAGATTGCCGTCACGCGTCCCGATACCGAGGGAACGCCAGCGCCGGCGGCGGGGGAGCGTTATCCCATCACCGTGGATGACGTAAAGATTGCCAATCCGCGTCGCGGTTTTACGTATGACAAAAACGGTGACATGCACTACGACATCATCAGTGCGTTCATTAAGTCCATGCGTGGTAGCGATCCCGATGCCACGGTCTACTGGCTTGCGCGCATGATCGATGCGGGGGAGGATCCTAAGTTTATCGCCCGTCGCATTATGATTCATGCTTCTGAGGATGTTGGCAACGCCGACCCACAGGCGCTTTTGGTGGCACATGCCGCGTTTAAGTCTGCCGAGGTCATTGGCTATCCCGAGTGCCGCATTAACCTGGCTCAGGCTGCACTCTATGTGTGCTTGGCGCCAAAATCCAACGCGTGTGAGGCTTCGATCGATGCGGCGCTTGCCGATATCCACTCTAGTGGGCTTCGCGAGGTGCCGAGTTATCTGCGCGATCGCCATCGCCCAGGCAGCGACGACTACGGTGTGTATAAATACCCGCACGATTATCCCGAAGGCTGGGTCGATCAGCGCTATTTGCCCGAGGGGCTGGAGCGCGGTGCGTTCTGGCAGCCTGCCGGGCGCGGCTGGGAAGAGTGGCGCGTAGAGCAAAGCGAACGCGACCGCAGCGGGAATGCACCGAAGTAGCTGCTGATAATTTTGTCCCACGTTGCTGCTCTTGGCATGTTCGGTCCCCTTTGGGGTACCATGAAAAGCGTCTGTATTTCGATTCTTCCGGGAGGCTTGTATGAGTCCCATTCAAATCGCCCTGCTGCTGCTCGCCGTTGCCGGCGTGTGGGCCATCGCTGAGCTCGCGCTTACCCTGCGCAAGACCCGCAATGTTGTCGACTCGCTCGATAAGACCGTGAACGACCTCAACAACACCATCGCCGAGGCTCAGCCTGTGGTGGCAAAGCTCGATGGCGCTGTCGATGAGCTTACGCCGGCGCTTGCCCAGATGGAGCCGCTGCTTAAGTCGAGCAAGACGGCAGTTGATGCCCTTACCTCCAATCTCGTAGAGGTTGAAGCCGTGGTTCGCGACATTTCCGAGGTTACGGGCAGCATGGCCGAGGCCAGCAATGCTGTGTCGAGCGTGACCGACTCTGCCGCCGGTGCTGTGCAGAAGCTCTTCAATAAGGTGAAGGCTCCTGCAGCTGAAGCCGAGCGCAAGCTTTCCGCTGCCGCCGAAGAAGCCGAGCAGCCAACCGAGCGCGTCTTGATTGGCAAGGCGGAGGACGAGGCCGCCGATGGCGCAGATGTGGCTCAGAAGTCTGCATCCAAGCGGGCTCAGTATTACACCTATACACCCTCCGAGACCTCTGAGGAGTCCTGCGATGAGTAGCGAAGCAACCTGCCCCATCACGCTGACCGTTGCCGGCGACCCGCGTCTCGCTCGCCTTGTGCGCATGACGGCAGCCAACGTTGGTGCCCTGTGTTCCATGTCTGTCGATCGCATCGAGGACATCCGCATGGCTGCCGAGGAAGCCTTTATCTTTGGCTGCACGGCTGTTGATTCCGACGACATCTCAATCAAATTCGATGTCGATGAATCTCACGTTGGCATGACCTTTACCTTTGGCGATCAGGCCACTGTCGACGAGGATGACCAGGCTGCTGTTTATGCCGAGCTTATTTTGGCGAGCGTGTGCGATTCCTACGAAAAGACTGCGGCGCCCCTGACGCTTTCCCTCGACCTCAAGGCGGATATCTAATATGACCGAACGTTCCCGGAGCGGTAAGACCGCTTGGGACAAGGAGAAAACCCGCGAGCTGTTTCGTCGTTACAAGGAGACCGGTGATCCGGACGCCCGCGAGCAGCTCGTCATGTCCCATATGAATCTGGTAAGGTTTCTTGCCAACAAATTTAAGAATCGCGGCGAGCCGCTCGACGATCTCATGCAGGTCGGCTATTTGGGTTTGCTCAAGGCTATCGACCGCTTTGACCCTGAGCGCGGGCTCGAGTTCACGACGTTTGCAACACCCACTATCCTGGGCGAGATCAAACGCCATTTCCGCGACAAGGGCTGGAGCGTGCGCGTGCCGCGTCGTCTGCAGGAGCTCTCGGCCAAGGTCAACCAGGCTACTGACAAACTTACCAACGAGCTGCAGCGTTCGCCCAAGGTTGAGGAGATCGCTGAGTATCTAGATGTGACTGTCGATGAGGTCCTCGAGGCTATGGAATCGTCTTCGGCCTATACCTCGGTGCCCATCGAGGCTCCTGGTGCGTCCGATTCCGACGATGCGCCGTCGATTCTCGACCGTTACGCCGACGATAACAACGAGCTCGACTTTACCGATGACCGCCTGGTGATCGAGGAAGCCATCCGCGATTTCTCGCCGCGCGAGCGCGAGGTGATCGAGCTGCGCTTTGTGAAGGGCATGACCCAGATCGAGATCGCCAAGAAGCTGGGTATTTCTCAGGTGCAGGTTTCGCGTCTGCTGCGCCGCACGCTTAAGAAGATTCAGGACAAGATCGACCCCGACGGAGTGATGATTCGTTCATGAGTGAGCACCCCCAACAAACCGATCGCGTGCTGCGCGATACCCGCATTCTGACGCTGCGCATTTGGGTTGTTGTCGGCTGCATTGTTATTGCTGCTGTCATCTTTAACCTTATGGGCATTCTGGCACCGGTTATTGAGTTTCTTGCCGTCGGCTCCATCATTGCTTTTGTGATGTCCCCGATCACCAACTGGCTCGAACACCATGGCGTGAATCGCGGCATCGGTTCGCTTATCGCGCTTATTGTTGTTGTTGCCGTGCTCGTCGGTGTCGTTTGCATCTTGTCGCCGATTCTCTTTGGTCAGATCATGGAAGTCCTGAGCCGCCTGCCCGAGCAGCTTCGTGTTGCGGGTGGAGATCTCAACGAGATGATCTCGCATGCCAAGACGCTCAACAACACGCCGCTCAAGGAGTATTTGGACGATAATCTTTCGTCGCTGGTTGCCGTGGCATCGAAGTATGTGTCTCAGATCGCTGCTGAGCTTGGCCGCGGTGTGTTCCCGCTCATCACCAATACGGCCTCGCAGTTGTTCGTGATCTTCCTTGGTCTGGTGCTTGCCTACTGGATGGCCTGCGACTACCCTCGCATGCACCACGAGATTTGTACCATCATCGGTCAGGAGAAGGAGACCTCGTACCGCTTTATGGTAGCCATCCTTTCTCGCTCTGTCGGCGGCTACATGCGCGGCATGGTCGTGACGTCCATCTGCGGTGGTTTCCTCGCCTTTATCGGTTTTATGCTCATTGGCCATCCGTATGCGGCACTCATGGCTATCTTTACCGGCATCATGCATTTGGTTCCGGTCGTCGGTCCTTGGGTGAGCGCAGCAATTGCCACAGTGCTCGGTTTCATGTTCAGCCCCATGTTGGCGTTGTGGACGCTCATCGTGACGATGGTCGCGCAAAACGTCACCGATAACGTGATTTCGCCTAAGGTCATGCAGAGCTCGGTGCAGGTGCATCCCATCATGAGCCTCACGGCGCTCGTTATTGGCTCGGCACTCATGGGCCCCATCGGCATGATTATTGCCATCCCGCTGTGTGCGGCCCTCAAGGGTATCTTCGTGTACTACTTCGAGAATGAGACCGGCCGCCAGCTTGTGGCCTATGACGGCGCCGTGTTTAAGGGCACGCCGTACCGCGATGCCGATGGCAACCCGGTCGCCGCCTACGACGCGCTCGGCGACGACACCTTCATCTACGAGTCCGAGCTCATCGGCAATGAGACTGCGCCCGAGGCCAAGGCTATGCCCAAGCCCGAGCTCGATAATCCCTGGATCAAGCTCTCGGGCCTGCAGCCCGATGCGACGGGTTTCTTCAAAAACCCCTTCGCCAAAGACGATGATTCCAACTCGGACGACGATACCAAAACCGGCATCGACGGCTCCATGGACGATTCGGATTCTAAATAGGTCCTATTAACGTTTCTTGAAGTTGTAAATGACAAGAAATGCGAGCAAAGCGATTGATAAGGGGCCGGCTACATAGAAAAAGAGAACGTCAATTGCTCGTAGAGTGTAATAAGCCTTATCGCCGGACATTACTGCATACAATACGTAGCCAAATGCTGGTTGGTTTGCATACCAGCAAGAGAAAGCCAAAAGCGTTAAAAGTGCCGCTAACAGAAGTGCATTGAGGAAAAATCGTTTGCTTTTCATCGATCGCTCCTTTCGAGTAGCTCTTATATGTAATTCTACATCAGTCATTTGTTTTTCAAAGACTTTGACTGTCCTAAATAACATGCACTTTCGCTGGAGGGTCGCTGTTTGGCGGCCCTCTTTTTTGCACAGGCGCGGCGGGATGGTAATATCGTTACGTTTGAACTGTTTCGATGTGAAACCGAGGAGATTCCCTCTATGAGTGCTGACTACCCGTCAATGACTACGGCCGAGATTCGCTCCAAGTTCCTCAACTTCTTTGAGGAGCGCGGTCTTAAGCTCTATCCCTCTTCGTCCCTCGTCCCCGACGATCCTTCACTGCTGCTTGCCAACGCCGGCATGAATCAGTTTAAGGAGTACTACCAGGGCAAGAAGACCATGAAGGAGATTGGCGCGATCTCCTGCCAGAAGTGTGTCCGCACCAACGACATCGATTGCATCGGCGAGGACGGCCGTCACTTGTCGTTCTTCGAGATGCTCGGCGATTTCTCTTTTGGCGGCGTCTCCAAGGAGCAGGCCTGCGCCTGGGCCTTTGAGCTCATCACCAAGGAGTTCAAGCTGCCGCTCGACCGCCTGTACTTCACCGTCTTTACCGAGGACGACGAGACCCACGACGTGTGGCGTTCTCTGGGCGTTGCCGAGGACCACATCTCCCGCCTGGGTGAGGACGACAACTTCTGGGCCGCTGGCCCCACCGGTCCCTGCGGTCCGTGCTCCGAGATCTATTTTGACATGGGCGAGGAGGTCGGCTGCGGCAGCCCCGACTGCAAGCCTGGCTGTGACTGCGACCGCTTCCTGGAGTTCTGGAACCTCGTCTTTACCCAGTATGACCGTCAGGAGGACGGCTCCATGCCGGAGCTGCCGCACCGCAACCTCGATACGGGCATGGGCCTGGAGCGCATGGCCGCCATCATGCAGCACAAGACCGCCAATTACGACGGCGACTTGATGCAGCATCTCATCAAGCTGGGCGAGGAGATCAGCGGCAAGACCTATGACGCAGATGATTACTCCGGTGCCAGCCGCTCGCTGCGCATCATCGCCGACCACTCCCGTGCCGTCGACTTTATGATCTCGGACGGCATCCTTCCCGGTAACGAGGGTCGCGAGTACGTCCTTCGCCGCCTGCTCCGTCGTGCCGTGTTCCACGGTCGCCTGCTGGGCATCGAGGGCGCCTTCCTGACCAAGTTCATCGACGAAGTCAACGCTCAGATGGGCGAAGCCTATCCCGAGCTGCTCAAGAACGTCGCGCTCGTCAAGGGTATCGTCGCCTCCGAGGAGGAGCGCTTCTCCACGACGCTCGATAACGGCCGCGTCTACCTGGATGAGGCCCTGGCAGCGCTTGCCGAGGGTGCTGTGCTTCCGGGCGATGTTGCCTTTAAGCTGCACGACACCTTTGGTTTCCCCATCGACCTGACCGTCGAGATCGCCGGCACCGCTGGCCACGACGTCGACATGGACGGCTTCACTGCCTGCATGGAGGACCAGAAGGCCCGCGCTCGCGCCAACGCCAAGGGCGATGCCTGGGGCAGCTTCAACGACGTGTGGGTCGAGCTTTCCGACAAGGTCTCCGCGACCGAGTTCGACGGCTATGACAACGACGTCATCGAGGGCGCGAAGGTTGTTGCCATCGTGCGCAACGGCGAGTCCGTTGAGTCCGCTGTCGCCGGCGAGGACGTTGAGGTCGTGCTCGACCGCACCCCGTTCTATGCCGAGATGGGTGGCCAGCAGGGCGATGCCGGCGAGCTTTCCGCCGAGGGCGTTTCGCTGACCGTTTCCGATACCAAGAACCACAACGGCCTGTATGCTCACGTCGCCCACGTTGCCGATGGCACGCTGACTGTCGGTGCCGCTGTTACCGCCGCGCTCGACGCCGAGCGCCGTGGCTTCTTGCGCCGCAACCACACCGCCACGCACCTGCTCGATGCCGCCCTTAAGCAGGTCCTGGGCGAGCACGTCTCCCAGGCCGGCTCGCTGGTGACGCCCGAGCACCTGCGCTTTGACTTTACTCACTTCGAGGCCCTGTCCTCCGAGCAGCTCAAGGCTGTCGAGGATCTGGTCAACCAGCAGATCTTCGCTTCCAAGCCGGTCGTGACCCGTGTTATGGGCATCGACGAGGCTAAGGCTGCCGGCGCTGTCGCTCTGTTTGGAGAGAAGTACGGCGATGTCGTCCGCGTCGTCTCCGTGGGCGCCGAGGACCAGCCGTTCTCCCGCGAGCTCTGTGGTGGCACCCATGCCGCCAATACCGCCGAGATTGGCCTGTTCAAGATCATTTCCGAGTCCTCCACGGGCTCCAATGTCCGCCGTATCGAGGCCGTGACCTCTAAGGGTGCCCTCGACTATATGGCCGACCGTCTGGCGCTCGTCGACGCCGCCGCCGCTGCGCTCAAGTGCCGCGTCGACGAGGTTCCCACCCGCGTGGAGAACCTGCAGACCGAGCTGCGCGAGACGTCCAACAAGCTCAAGAAGGCGCTGACCGGTGGCTCCTCCGATGCCATTTCCAGCGCCATCGACGGCGCTGTCGAGCTCGACGGCTACAAGCTCGTCGTTGCTGAGCTGCAGGGTCTTGAGGCCGCAGACCTGCGCAACGTTTGGGATACCGTGCACCAGAAGGTCGCCGGCCCTGTTGCCTGCGTCGTCGCCAGCGTGACCGAGAAGGGCACCCCGGCCCTGCTCGCCGCCGGCTCCGATGACGCCGTGAAGGCCGGTTTCCATGCCGGTAACGTGATTAAGCAGATCGCGGGCCTGGTCGACGGTCGCGGTGGCGGCCGTCCCAACATGGCCCAGGCTGGTGGCAAGAATGCTGCCGGCATCGCCGATGCCCTCGCGGCCGCCAAGACCGCGCTCGGCGCCTAAGAATCTAAGAAGTCGCTGTGGTTGCGCTCGCGCTGGACATAGGGGAGACCAGGATCGGCATCGCCGTCTCGAGCCGTGATGGCAAGATGGCGATGCCTGTCAAGGTGCTTCCGGCTACCGAGGTCACCGGTATGGCCAAGACGTTCCGCTACCTGGTTGAGGACTATGAGCCCGACGTCCTGGTAAGCGGACGTCCCCTGACCATGGCCGGTGAGCCCGGCCCCCAGGCCGAGCGCGTTGCCTCCGTGGCGCAAAAGATTGCCGACGAGCTCGATCTTCCGCTGGAGTTTGAGGATGAGCGTCTGTCTTCGCAAGAGGCCAAGCGTATCCTGCGCGAGCAGGGCCTCAACGAAAAGCAGATGAGGGGCAAGATCGACATGATTGCCGCCAGCCTGTTTTTGCAGACGTGGCTCGATCGTAAAAACGAGGTGGTTTCGCATGCCTAGCGCTTCCGATCCGCGCCAGCAGAATCGTACACGGCAGCCGGCGTCGCGCCCTGCCCAGCCTGGCCAGCGTCCGGCACAGCCGACGCAGCGTGCAGCTCAGCCTGCCGCGCGCCCGGCGCAGTCCTTCTCTCATTCGGCCCAACCTGTTCAACGGACGGGTCAGCAGCCTTCTGCTCGTTCGGTTCAGCATTCGGCTTCTCACGCGGCTCAGCAGCCCACTGCTCGTACGGCCCAGCCTGCAGGCGGTACCCGCTTTAAGCAGCAGGCACCTACCCAGCGAACTCAGGCCCCTCAATCGCATTCGCATCACGCTCGCGGTTCGCATGGCGTTGCTCCGGCGACCCGCTCGGGCTACAACACGCATGCTCGTCGTGGTGCTCAAAAGAAGAGTTCTCCGGTTCCCATGATCATCGGCGTTGTGGTGGCGGTGCTCGCGCTTGCTGCGATCGCTTTCTTTGTCGTGCCGGCCGTCAAGGGCTTCTTTGCCGGTGAGGACACGAAGGTCACGGCTGGTCAGCAGGTTACGGTGACCATTCCCGATGGTGCTTCGGGCGATACGATCGCCTCGATTCTCTCCGAGAACCATATCGTAGAAAATCCCAAGGATTACTATGCGGCGGTGAAAAAGCTCAACGCCGATATGTCGCTCAAGCCAGGTGATTATTCGTTCACCACACTCATGGATGCGACCAAGGTTGTTCAGCAGCTCATGGAAGGCCCCAACGCGGGCTCCAATGCTCTGACTATCCCTGAGGGCCTGACGGTCGATCAAGTCGCCGACCGTGTGGCCCAGGTCTACGACAGCATCTCTAAGGAAGACTTCCTCAACCAGGCCAAGGCCTCCAACTACGCTGACGACTATAGCTTCCTTAAGGGCGCCGCCAACGATTCGCTCGAGGGTTTCTTGTTCCCCAAGACCTATTCGTTGGGCGATTCGCCGACGGCCGATGACGTGATTCGCGCTATGCTCGATCAGTTTAAGACCGAGTACAAGTCGCTTGACTTTGCGAGCTGCGAAGCCAAGATCAAGGAACGCTACGGTGTGGATATGTCCGACTACGACATCGTCAACTTGGCCTCTATCGTTGAGCGCGAGGGCCTCAACGCCGACCAGCGCGCGCACGTGGCCTCGGTCTTCTACAACCGCCTTGCCGGCAAGCTCGACGGTCTGCGCTATCTCAACAGCGATGCGACCATGATGTATGTCACCGGTGGCGAGGTTACCGCCGACGACCTGCAGAGCGATAGTCCGTATAACACCTATAAGCACGAGGGCCTGCCGCCCACGCCCATCTGCTCTCCGTCGCTCGAGGCACTCAAGGCCACGCTTGAGCCGACCGACTCCGATGACCTGTATTTCTACATTACGCAGGACGAGGAGTACTTCTCGCAAACCTACGAAGAGCATCAACAGTCTTGGAATTGATCATGAGGATTTTTAGCCCCAAACGATATGTTGCCTCAGTCGACCGCATCGACCTCGATACCCTGTGGGCCGACGGCAAGCGCGCCATTCTACTCGACCGCGATAACACCTTGGTGCCGCGTGATACCGAGCAGGTACCCGCTGCGGTTTCCGCTTGGCTCGACGCCGCCCGCGCCAAAGGATTTAAGCTGTGTATGGTTTCCAACAATTGGCACCGCGACCAGGTCATGGCATCGGCACGCGAGCTGGGACTCGAGGCCATCAGCCACGCCATGAAGCCGGCGCCGTTTGCCCTCAAGGCGGGCCTTAAGCGCCTCGGCGCCACGGCCGACGAGGCGGTGCTGATCGGTGATCAGCTCTACACGGACGTGTGGAGCGGCAACTTCGCCGGCGTCGATACCATCTTGGTTAAGCCGCAGGCGACGCAGGACCTGTGGTATACGCAGATCTTCCGTATCTTTGAGCGCCGGGCCCTGCGCGACCTTCCCTGCGAGGAATAGGTCTCGCTATGTCCCAGCACACTAAACACGGCTGTGACCATATCTTCTTTATCGGCTTTTTGGGCGCGGGCAAATCGACGCTCGCGCGCAACGTCGGCACTATGTTCAAGCGGCGTTTTATCGATACCGACCGCCTCGTCGTGCGCCGTTGCGGCAAGTCGGTAACCGAGATTTTTGAGAGCGAGGGTGAGGATCGTTTTCGCGAGCTCGAGACCTCGGCGCTCCGTTCGCTCCAAAGCGAGCGCAGCCTGTTGGTTTCGTGTGGGGGCGGTATCGTCGAGACGCCGGTGAATATTGAGCTGATGCACGAAATGGGTACGTGCGTGTACCTCGAGGGTGACTTCGAGGATTCGATTCGCCAGATTCGTCGGTCCGACACGCGCCCCGATTTCCGCTCTCCCGAGCATGCTGCGCGCCTGTTTGAGCATCGTCGCCCGCTGTATCGCCAGGCCGCCGACCTTACCCTTGATATTCGCAACAAGTCCTTCGAGGACGTTTCCTACCTTTGTGCCGAGATGCTTTTGGAGCGTGGACTGCTATGATTCGCCGTCAACTGATCAATTTCCAAAACCGCAGCGTCGATGTCCGCGTCGGATTGGGCGCTTTCGAGGAGCTGCCGCGCATGTTTGCCTCGGCTGTGGGTAAGCCTAAGCGCGCGATGGTGGTTTGGAACGACGTCACATCCGAGCGTTTTGGTGAGGTCGTCGAGCATGCGCTGGTCGACGCCGGTTTTGCCGTGTCGCCGCTAGTCCTCGAGGTTTCGCCTGCTGGTGCCACGCTGGCCGATGCTGATGCTATCTTTGGCGCCCTGTCTGCCAACGGCATTACCTGCGACGATCTGGTTGTCGCCGTTGGCGATGCCGCAACCTGCTCGGTTGTTAGCTGGTGCGCCAATCAGTGGTGCGGTCGCACTGAGTGCGCCTTGCTGCCGACGACGTTCGACGCCATGCTCACGGTCGCGACGACCATGAAGCCGCTCATTGCCTCGTCGGCCAATGCGCTTCCCGCCATCGCGTTCCGTCCTGAACCTGGCTTGATCGTGTGTGACCTCGACCTTGTTCGCGAGGCGGACCCCGAGGACCTCAAGCTCGGCTATGCGGTACTTGTTGGCACCATGCTTTCGAGCAGCAAGTCCCGCTGGAATCAGTTTACTGAGACCGTCCCCGAGATTCTCGCGGGCGAGGAGGTCGCGCTCGTCAATGCCGTTCAGTGGTCTCAGACTGCCCGCAAGGACGTACTGATGGCCACGAACCCGAGCGCTCGCCATGCGCTCGATTTTGGCAAGACGGGGGAGCGTACCCTGCGCGCTTGCTTGGGCGATGCCGCTTCGCAGGTCCCTGCCTACCAGCTGTTGTCCGAGGGCATGCGCTTTGAGGCGCGCCTAGCACATGATGCCTGCGACTTCGATATCGATTATGTCTTTGAGGTTGATGACTGCCTGGAGGACTTTGGTATCGAGGAACTTGCCTTCGATCTGGAGCCTGGCACATATATCGAGGAGTTCCGTAGGCAGCAGTTTGTCCGTTCGAACCGCAGTATGTTGCCGCTGCCCGCGGCGCTCGGCGCCATTCGTCTGACGAGCGTTGAGGACGAGGTTCTTGAGCGCCATGCTCACGCCTACTTGGCTTCACGCAAAGAACTTCTCTAAGATTTATTGACATCCATCGTCTTTCGTATCATGTTGAGGGGCGGGTTTTCAATCGGTTGCGGATCGCATGCGATTCCATCGTTCGGTTGAGGCCCGTCCCGTCTTTATAGAGACAACAAGAAAGGAATCTGCATGTCTGAGTTTGCTGCCGGTCCTGCCGGTCGTATCGAGCGCGTCCGTGCCCTGATGGCTGAGCGTGGCTACGACGCCATCGTGGTGCGCGACGAGGCCAACCTTCGTTGGCTTACGGGCGTGAAGGGCGTCTTCGACTACACCTTCGAGTTCCCGCATGCGGCGTTTATTACGGCCGATCAGTGCCTGTTTCACACCGACTCGCGCTACCTCAACAGCTTTGAGGAGAACACGCCCGCCGGCAGCCCCTGGGTTTACGACATGGACGAGGGCACCATCCCCGGCTGGGTCGCCGGCAAGATCGCGGCCAACAAGTGCCGCGTCTGCGCTGTCGAGGACGACATGCAGATTAACTTCTACCAGGGCATTCAGCGCGGCCTGGAAGACCGCTCCGTCGCCTGCATGCTGCCGCTGATGCACGACGACATCCGCAAGATGCGCGCCATCAAGGATGCCGAGGAGATTGAACTCATGCGCCATGCGCAGTCGATCACCGATGCCGCCTTCCAGCACATGCTCGGCTTTATTAAGCCCGGTATGACCGAGAAGCAGGTACGCAACGAGCTCGAGAACTTTATGTTCGCCAACGGTGCCGACAGCCTGGCCTTCGGTTCCATCGTCGCGAGCGGCCCCAACACCGCCAACCCGCATGCCGTCCCGAGCGACCGCGTGATCGAGAAGGGCGACTTTGTCCTGATGGACTACGGCGCGGGATACTGCGACTACCGCTCCGACATGACTCGTACCGTCGTGATGGGCGAGCCCACCCAGGAGCAGCTCGACCTGTACGCGCTCGTGCGCCGTACGCACGAGGAGTGCGTCGCCGCCATCCATCCGGGCGTCGAGGGCAACGACATCTTCAAGCTCTCCAAGAAGATCATCGGCGATGCCGGCTATGGCGATTACTATAACCATGGCCTGGGCCACGGTGTCGGTATCGACATCCACGAGCTGCCCAACTTCAACCGCAGCAAGAACACCATCGAGGTCGGCTCGGTTATCACCATGGAGCCCGGCGTCTACTTGCCCGGCGTGGGCGGCGTGCGCCTGGAGGACTACGGCGTGGTCACCGAGAACGGCTACGAGCCTTTCACCAAGACGTCGCATGACCTTCACGTCATCGATTGCTAGCCTATTTCGATAGATTTTTGGGGCGGGGCGTCCGGAGCAATTCGGGCGCCTCGCGTTCTCTTTTTATGCGCTCGCTGCAGGCGCCGTCTGCAAGTGTATAATTTCGGTCGTATGTAATTTGGACGCTTGTGCGTTCTGCCCATAACAAGAAAGGTCACTATGCCTACCATTTCTACCGCCGACTTCAAGAACGGCCTCGGTCTCCGTATTAAGGACAAGGTCTACACCATCGTCGAGTTCCAGCATGTTAAGCCGGGCAAGGGCGGCGCGTTTGTGCGCTACAAGACCCGCGACATCAAGAGCGGCCGCGTCGTCGAGAACACCTGCAACGCCGGTACCAAGTTCGAGAGCGTTATGCTCACCACCCGCGAGTTCCAGTACCTCTACAACGATGGCACCGACTACATCTTCATGGACAACGAGTCCTATGAGCAGGTTCCCGTTCCCGAGGACATGGTGGGCGAGAACTCCAAGTGGCTGCGCGAGAACGACATCTGCCAGCTGCTCTTCGCCGACGATGAGCTCATGGGCGTGACCCCGCCGATGTTCATCGAGACCACCATCGTCCAGACCGACCCGGGCTTTAAGGGCGACACCGTCCAGGGTTCCACCAAGCCGGCCACGATCGACACCGGCGCTGTCATCCAGGTCCCCATGTACCTCAACGAGGGCGAGGTCATCAAGGTTGACACCCGCGACGGCAAGTTCGTCTCCCGCGTCTAGCAACCAACTCTTCTAGGAGGACTCATGCCCCAGGAAATCAAGATTGACGGCATCGGCATTTCGCCCGATGTTCTGACCGCCATCGTCTCGCGCGCCGTGTCCGATGTCGAGGGCATCGCCTCCGTTGGCGTCAAGGACCTTGCCACCAACCTTGTCTCCATGATGCTCTCGTCCAAGGCCCCGGCTTCCGAGCCGGCGGTTGAGGCCGAGGTCGTCGGCGACAAACTCGCACTCACCGTGCGTGTCGTGGTGTTCTTTGGCTATCCGTTCAAGAAACTCGCCGAGGCCGTTCGCGCCGCCGTGGTCGCTGCCATCGATGCTCAGGTGGGCGTCGAGGTCGAGCGCGTTGACGTTTGCATTGACGGCCTCGTTTTCCCCAAGGAGTAACCTTTGAGCCTTAAGGTTTATCGCGGGCGTACGCTTGCCCGCAGTCAGGCGCTGCAGCTGCTGTTCCAGGCCGAGGCCACGGACAGTCCGCTCGAGTGCGTCCTCGAGGGTGATTTCCTGATCTCGAAGGGTCCCCTCGACCCCTATGCGCTGGAGCTGTGCCGCGGTGCCTATGAGCATATCGACCGCATCGACTGTGCTCTGCGCTCTGTTGCCAAGAACTGGGATCTTATGCGCATGCCCGGCGCCGACCGCAACCTGCTGCGAATCGCCGTTTACGAGATGCGTTTCCTCACCGACGAGGAGGTCTCTGACGCCATCGTGATCAACGAGGCCGTCGAGCTTGCCAAGGCCTATGGCACCGACCAGTCCGCGTCGTTCGTCAACGGCGTGCTGGGTAAGATCGCTCGCAGCGAGGAGCTGCCGGGCGAGGACCTATACCAGGAGCTGCTGGCCGAAGATCGCGCTCGCGAGGAGGCACAGGCTGCCGAGGCTGCCGCAAAGGTTGCGGTTGCCCAAGCTGAGGCTGGCGTGCTGGCCGAGGATGCGGACGCCGCCGAGGCTGACATCGACTCCGTCGAGGAGTAGTCATGCCAGAGGGTTCTGTCCGTAACTTTGATGAGATCTCGGACCGTCTGGATCAGATCATCGCTACCGTTCGCTCCAAGGATACCTCCTTGGAGCGTTCGCTCGATTTGTTTGACGAAGCGATTGAGCTGGGCTCCCGCGCGGTCGATATGGTCGACAAGTTTGAGTTGACGCCGCGTGAGGCCGACAAGCTCGAGCAGGAATACGATGAGGATGCGGCAAACGAATCCCAGGATAGCTAGGCCGCATCTCCGGATACGAATGGTTGATGGCATTCATGAAACGCGTGCGTCTTGATGACGAACTGATTTCACAGGGCATCTGCGCCGATCGCGCGGATGCCCTTCGCACTCTTATGGCCGGCTTGGTCTCGAGTGGCGGTGAGCGCTTGACTTCGCCGGGCCTTAAGGTGACCCCGGGCCTGCCGCTGCACGTGAAGGGACGCATTCCCTATGTTGGCCGCGGCGGTCTTAAGCTCGAAGGCGCGCTTGATGCGTTTGGTATCAATCCGACGGGCCTTGCCTGTCTGGATGTGGGCTGCTCTACCGGCGGCTTTACCGATTGCCTGCTCAAGCGCGGAGCTGCGACCGTTGTCTCGGTGGACGTGGGTCGCGCCCAGTTCGATTGGTCGTTGCGCCAGGACGATCGCGTGACGCTGCATGAGCGCACAAACGTGACGCAGCTGCCTGAGCTTGGCTATGCCGGCACTATCGACCTGGCTGTGTGTGATGTCTCGTTTACAAGCATCGCGAACATTATCGATGCGGTACTGGCGTGCCTGGCGCCTACGGGTGCATTCTGCACGCTCGTAAAGCCGCAGTTTGAGGCTCCGGCGGCGCTGGTGGGCGAGGGCGGCATTGTGACCGATCCCGCCGTGCGCCGCGATACACTCGTGGCGGCGGTTGAACTCTTTGCTGCCAAGGGCCTGTTCCCGGTCGATGTGTGCGTGTCGCCCATTCATGGTGCCAAGGGAAACGTTGAGTTTTTCCTGTACGGCACGAGATTTGACCCCGGCGATCGCTCGCAAGACGAGCTGCAATCCCAGGTATCGGTTATGAGCGAGAAAGCTGCAACGCTATGAAGGTCTTTCTGGTTCCCAATTACTACAAGCAAGAGGCGGTCGAGAGCGGCCTGATGCTCGAGCTTTGGCTGACGCGCCAGGGCTATGAGGTCGCATGGGCTGCCGACCAGCGATCGAAGATTCAAAGCACGCCTGATATTGACGGCTCCGATCTGGTCATTACGCTCGGCGGCGACGGTACGCTGCTGCGCGCTGCCCGCATCCTCAATCATCGTGAGATTCCTATCCTCGGTCTTTCCTATGGTCACCTGGGCTTTTTAACTGCTGCGAGCCCCGAGGAGCGCGACATTCTTAAGGTCGTGAGCGATGCCCTTTCCGGCGAGCTGCACGTGAGCCGTCGCGCCACCATCGCTGCGGATATCGTGTCCGTGCGCGAAGACGGTACGAAGGATGTCGTGCGCACCTTCGCCCTCAACGACATGGCGCTTACCCGCGGTCCGCTGTCCGATATGGTCGAGTTCGACATCACGGTGTCGGGCCACCATATCGATCGACTGCGTGGCGACGGCGTGGTCGTGTCCACGGCGACTGGTTCTACGGGTTACGCACTCAGTGCCGGTGGCCCCATCGTGAGCCCCGACTATACGGGCATGGTCTGCGTACCCATTGCGCCGCACACCATTCAGGCCCGTGCCTTCTTGACTTCGCCGAGTGATGTCGTCGAAATCTTTATGTCCGATGATCGCCCGAGCGTTCCGGCGATTGCTATCGATGGACAGTTTATTACCTGCGATGGCACCGTTGAGAGCGTGGCGGTGCGCCGCGGGCCCGGAGATGTGCTGCTGCTGGATTACGGTCCCGAGAGCTTCTATAACTCGGTGAGCCGCGTGTTCTATGGAGTGCGCCATGATCGATGAGCTGCAGGTTTCCAACATTGCACTCATTCGCGAGGCGACGCTGGTGCCGAGTGCCGGCCTGACTGTCCTGACCGGCGAGACCGGCGCCGGCAAGACAGCGCTGCTCTCGGCCCTCAAGCTTATTTTGGGCGAGCGTGCGGATTCGTCGACGGTGCGCGAGGGCGAGGCGCTGGCGAGCGTCGAGGCGCGCCTGTTTGACGGCCCGCACGACACGGAAGGCTTCACGGTCCAGCGCAGCCTTTCCGCCGAGGGCCGCAGCCGCGTCAAGATTGACGGCCGCATCGCCAGCGTGCGCGAGCTTTCGGAGCGCGTCGGCGTGATGATGGATCTGTGCGGCCAGCACGAGCACCAGCGCTTACTCGATCCGGCGCATCACGTTGCGATGGTCGATGCGTGGGCGGGACGCTCTGCGCTCGAGGCGCTGGATGCGTACCGCGCCTGCTTTAAGGCTTCGCGGGCTGCCGCTAAGGAGGTTCGACGTGTCGAAGAGGCCTCGCGTGCGCAGGGGAGCCTCGTCGAGGAGGCGCGCTTTGCGCTCGAGCGCATCGGCGAGGTCGACCCCAAGCCGGGCGAGTATGAGGAACTCGAGGAACTGCTGCCGCGCTCCGAACATGCCGAGGTACTGGTTGCCACGGCTAACGATGCCCATGCATCGCTTGCCGCCGAAGGGGGAGCGCTCGATGCCGTGAATGGCGCCGTGGCCGAGCTTTCACGCATGGCGACCGTCGATCGCAAGCTGGGTGACATCGCCGATGCACTTTCGGATGCCTGTATCTCCCTTGAGGATTGCGCGAACGAGCTTCGTGCCTATCGCGATGGCATCGCCTTCGACCCGCGCGAGCTCGCTCGCATGCGTGAGCGGTATTCCGACCTCAAGGGTCTGTTGCGTCAGTGGGGTCCCACTATGGACGATGTTTTTGCCATGCGCGATCGCTCGCAAGAGCTGCTGTCCCTGGTTGATGATGGCGACGAACAGATCAAAAAGGCGCGTGAAGCGCTTGGCGCGGCGGAGCGCGAACTGTTTGCTGCCGCCAAGGCGCTTAAGCGCGCTCGCAATACGGCGGCCCCGCGCTTCTGTCACGAGGTGGGCCGCCAGATGGCTCGCCTGGAGATGGGTAGTGCCGAGCTCGTCTGGGAGTCGCGTGATCTTCCCCGTGCTGAGTGGACGCCCGTTGGTCCTTCGAGCTACGAGCTGCTATACCGCAGCGGTGCCGGTTTGACGCCGCGCCCCTTGCGTCGAATTGCGTCGGGCGGTGAGCTCAGCCGCGTCATGCTGGCGAGCAAGGTTGTCCTCGGTAACGCGGACGGTGTCGATACACTGGTGTTTGACGAGGTCGATGCTGGTGTCGGTGGCTCCACGGCGCGTGCACTCGCGGGCGTGCTGGCAGATCTCGCCGCTACGCATCAGGTGATTGTCGTAACCCACTTGGCGCAGGTCGCCGTCATGGCCGACAAGCATTATGTTGTCAGCAAGGAACCGGGCGAAGTCCCCCAGACGCATTTGGACGAGGTAACCGGCGAAGCGCGTACCGCCGAGATCGCCCGCATGTTGAGCGGCGATCAGTCCGAGGCAAGCTTGGCCCACGCAAAGCAGATGCTCGAAGAAGCTCGAGGTTAGGTCGTAACAGCGGTGTTGGTGGGACAAAATAGACTGAATTTTTTGTCCCACTACGCGTTTTACTCAACGACCTTGTCCGGCTGGATGAGCTCCTCGTAGTAGCTGATATGCTCACGCGCGTCTTCAATCTCGGGCAGCAGGAAGTTGTAGATGACTTCGATGATCATCGTGGCGCTGATCTTGGAGAACGCAAAGTCGCCCGTGGTGAGCAGCGCCTCGTGGTTCACGGTGTTAAAGGTGTAGTCTGCCAAACGAGCAAGCGGAGACTTGCTGTCGCTGCTGATGACGACTACGGTTGCGCCGCAGTCGCGAGCCGCTTTTGCCATGCGATTCAGTCGGCGCGATTTGCCAGAGTTTGAGATGAGCACGATAACGTCACCCGGGCGCAACGTGAGCGCAAAGCCGATTGATGTCTCGCTAATGGTGCTCGCCATGCAGCGCAGGCCCAGCTGCGAAAACTTAAACGTCGCATCGAGCGCGACCGCGTTCGTATTGCCCACAGCCGCAAACTCAATAACCCCTGCATGCTTAAGGGCATGCACAACAGCCGCCAGCGTATCGTGGTCGATACCGTCGATGGTCGCATTAAGCTCGCTCACCTTGGCAGCCAGGATGTTCTTGAGGCTCTGCTCCATATTGTCGAGCGAGACCTCGTCGGTCAGGCCCTCGTTGCGCTGGCTTTCCAAATCCCTCGCCAACGAAAACTGAAAGCTGCGGAAGCTGCCAAACCCAAGCTTGCGGCAGAAGCGCGAAACGGTCGCCTCGGACGTGGCAGCGGCGCGCGAGAGCTGAGCGGCCGTGAGGCGTGGCGCCTCGGACTGGTGCTCCAATATATAGTCGACAATGCGCTGCTCGGACTCGCTGTATCCCTGATGGGTGCTAATGAGGGAAAGTGCGCTCTTGCTACTATCGGTCATGGATGGCTCCTGGTTGGCATGAAAATCTAGCTTGATTTGCAATGCCATAGTATACGGGCATTTTCAATTACAAGATACACCTTGCCGTTTCAAGTGTTGATGGTAAACTTTCACTTACCGTTTACGGTTATGAAAGAACCTTTCACCGGAGATTTGCACCTTAGCTCTTCTCACGCGGACGGTAGGTTGGTATCTTTCAGTTGTGGAAAAACGCGCATCGAAGCGCGTGTAGGGGAGCGCCCGCGGGCGCTGTACTCAAGAAGGAGGGACACATGGCTAAGTTTGACATCATCGCCGCGACCGGTTGCCCGACCGGCATTGCGCACACCTTCATGGCTAAGGAGGCGCTGGAGAAGGCAGCTGCCGAGCGCGGTCTGACCATTAAGGTCGAGACTCATGGCCAGGTCGGTGTCGAGAACGAGCTCACCAAGAGTGAGATCGCTGGTGCCAAGGCCGTCGTCGTCGCAGCCGACAAGGATGTCCAGGCTGAGCGTTTCGCCGGCAAGCCCATGGTTTCCGTTGGTGTTTCCAAGGCCCTGTCCGTTGAGGCCGCCGGTAAGCTGATTGACCGCGCGCTCGCCGCCAAGGGTGACGACACGGTTGCAGCCGCTGCCGATATCGAGGATGAGGTCGAGGAGAAGGAGTCCATCGGCCACATCATCTACAAGCACCTCATGAACGGCGTCAGCCACATGCTGGTCTTCGTTGTTGCTGGTGGTGTTCTGACCGCTGTCTCGTTCCTGTGGGGCATTACGTCCTTCGATTCGACGGCGTCTGACTACAACAGCTTTGCTGCGATGCTCAAGATCATCGGCGGCATCGCCATGAACCTTATGGTCCCGGTGCTTTCCGCCTACATCGCCGAATCCATCGGCAAGCGCCCGGCGCTCGTCCCCGGCTTCGTTGCCGGTATGATCGCCATCCAGGGCCTGCCTGTTAACGCCGAGACCGGCATGATCGACGCCGGTGGCGCCGGCGTGGGCTTCGGCTTCCTGGGCGGCATCGTCGGCGGCTTCCTCGCCGGTTATGTCATCCTGCTGCTCGAGAAGGTCTTTGCCGGTCTGCCCAAGAACCTGGACGGCCTCAAGGCTATCTTCCTGTACCCGCTGTTCTCGACGGCTATCGTCGGCCTGGTCATGCTCGGCATTTCCGGCCCCATGGCTGCCATCAACACCGCCATGATGGACTTCCTCAAGGGCCTGTCCGCCTCTGGCGCCGTTGTCCTGGGTCTTGCTATCGGCTGCATGTGCGCCTTTGACATGGGTGGCCCGGTCAACAAGGCTGCTTATGTCACCGGTACCGCTATGCTCACCGAGGCTCTGGCCGCCGGTGTTGGCACCGATACCTACAACTTCGGCACCAACTTCATGGCTGCCGTCTCCGCCGCCTGCATCGTTCCGCCGTTGATCACCACCTTCGCCGTCGTTGTCGGCAAGAAGTACTTCAGCCAGGAGGATCACGACGCCGGTGTCGTCAACCTCATCCTTGGTTGCACCCACATCACCGAGGGCGCCATTCCGTTCATGACCAAGAACATCTGGCCTGTCATGCCCATCATGATGCTCGGTTCCTCTATCGCTTCGATTCTGACCATTATGTTCAACGTTCATGATCCGGCGCCCCACGGTGGCTTCCTGGTCCTGCCCGTTGTCGAGAACGGTCCGCTTTGGGTCCTCGCGATCCTCATCGGCGCTGTGGTCGGTGGCATCCTGTTTGTGGCCTTCAAGAAGTACGACTTCGAGAAGAACCAGAAGGCCGCTCCTGCAGCCAAGCCCGTTGGAGCCCCCAAGGCCGCTGCCGTCGAGGCCCCCAAGGCCGAGGCTGCCGACTTCGTGAAGGTCGAGAATGTCTTTGTCGCCGAGGACTTCGCTTCTCGTGACGAGGCCCTGAGCTTCGTTTCCAACCAGGCTGTCAAGGCCGGTATCGCCAGCGACGCCGACGCCGTGATGAACGCCTTCCTGGCCCGCGAGGCCGAGGGCACCACGGGCATGATGGAGGGCTTCGCCATCCCGCATGCCAAGTCCGACGCCATTACCGAGGCTGCCGTCATCGTCGTCAAGGACGAGTCCGGCGTGACCGGTTGGGACACCATGGACGGCGCTCCTGTCAACGTGGCCATCGCCCTGCTCATCCCGGGTGCACAGGCCGGCACCACGCACCTCAAGATCCTGTCCAAGGTCGCCGAGGCACTCATGGACGAGGACTTCCGTGCCACCGTCAAGGGTTCCACCGACGCCGCCGAGATCGCCAAGACGATCAACGCCCGCCTGGTCTAATCCCACGGTACGGGAATAACATCGCCCCCTGTATATAAGGCGGAGTCCCTCTCCAGGGTCTCCGCCTTTTTCGGTAACAGAGAACGCACCGGTTGATCCCATCAGCCAGAATTCCTTTCAGCCGACATTACTCTGGATCGACCGAGTTTCCGCAGCTTGCTCGCCGGGCGGGCGCGGGTTAAGTTTGTCGCGAGTTCCGCATGCAAAGGAAAGCACTTAATGTGCTTTCCGTCTTGCGCAGGACTGTAGAGCAGCAA